>QHWJ01000009.1 GCA_003222535.1 Acidobacteriota bacterium
CCCGATCCGCCGCAGTACTTCACGTCCTGGAGCTGGATCAGCAGACCGTCGGGATCGGTGAAGTACAGCTCGGGCGTCCCCTCCTTCGCGCCGCCGCGGTTCTCCATGCGCAGCGTCACGTACGACGTCAACGGGGCGGCCGGCCCCGGCGTATTGCCGCGCGGCTTGATCCCGTATCCCTCGAGCGTCTTGAGAATCCGATCGGGATTGAACCCATCCAGGTTCATACACAGGTGGTTGATGCTCGCCGGACGCGGCGGTGCCGCGCTCGCTCCACCGCGGCCGGCGCCGGCGCCCCCCGCGAACATGAGGAACTGAACACCCGATCCCACACCGAGGAGCGGCGCCGTCGGCCCCTGGTGCGCCTGCACGTCGAGCCCGAACAGGTCCTGATAGAACTTGTTGGAACGCTGCGAGTCCGGGACGCTGATTGTGAAGTGGCTCAAGTCCCGGACGGCGAGCAATCCTTTTTGGGGCGACGGCTCCGCGGCCGCGCAGACGTTCCCGAGGACGCCCGCCCCGCCGCAGTAGCGGACATCCTGAAGCTGAACGATGATGCCGTCGGGATCGCCGAAATAGAGCTCGGGGGTTCCTCCCGGGGCGCCGCCCGATTCCGGGCCGCGCATCCGGACGCGCGCTCTCATCGCGCCGCCGCTCAGGCCACCGCCGGCGCCTTCGGCACGCGTGACGCCGCGGCTCGCCAGAACGGCCATGACGCGGTCGGCGTCGAAGTTCTCGACGCTCATGCAGAAATGGTTGATGCTCGGCGTGCCGTTGGGGCCCGTGCCACTCAAGGCGAGAAACTGCGGCCCTGCGCCAATCCGCAGCAGCGTCGTCTGCCCCTGCCGCGCCTGAATCGGCATTCCGAAAAGACCCTGATAGAAATCCAGCGAGCGTTTCGGATCGGACACACTCAGAGTCATGTGGTTGAGCGCACGGACCGGAATCGGCGGGTTGCTCGAAGATTGTGCGAGAAGCCGCGGCGCAACGGCCAGTGCCGGAATGGACCACAGAAAACTTCGTCGATCGATTGGGTGGGTCATCATGTCGCCTCGTCGAGAGTCTATCCGCTGTCCAGAGTGAACGGCACGGATTCTTCGTCGCTCCACTCAAATCTCTCGAAGCACCTCCGCCGGATCGATCCTCGATGCGCGATACGCGGGCAGCCAGCCGGCCACCGCGGCGACCGCCGCGAGCGTGATCGCGGCGCCGATTAACGTGACCGGATCGCGGGGCTCCAGACCATATAGAAGCGACGCGACGAACGCTGACGCCCACAGACTGATGCCCGCGCCGACGATCACGCCGACTCCGACCAGCATGGAGACGCGTGTCAGCACGAGCCGGACGACACCACCAGGAGCCGCACCGAGCGCGATGCGGATGCCGATCTCCGTGCGACGACGCGCTACGGAATACGCGGTGACACCGTATAGCGCTGTGATGCGTTCCTGCGTGAGCGACGCGTTGAGTTGACCTGCCAGCGGCTGGAAGGTGAGCGCCAGCTCTGGATTCACGCCGCCGATCGCCGCGGCCAGGCTCCTGGTCAATGACGCCGGCGGGCCGTGCGTCGCACGCACACTCAGGCTCACCGCCGCCAGGTTGACCGGCGACATGTAGAACTGTGCCAGCGCCGTATAGACCGTCGGCGGTGCGGCCTCGCGAAGCGAGAAGTACACGGTGTCCGCGACGACGCCAACGATCTCCATCCGAATGGCTCGGCCAGGCGTCGTAAGCGTGATTGTGTGACCCAGTGGGCTGGCGCCGCCGAGAGACTTGCGCGCGAGCGTTTGATTCACAATCGCGACGAGCCGCGTGCCCGTTCGATCGTCATCCCTGAAATCCCGTCCAGCGATGACGGGAGTATCAAACGCGCCGAACCAGCCAGGAGAGATGACGTTCGTGAAGGCCTGTCCGCCGTGCCCATCGTCGGGTAAAGGCGCTCCACCAGCAACCTCCGCGCGTAGGACCAGGCCATGGCCGCCGACCGGCGTGACCATCGAGACCGCCGCGTCGCTGACGCCCGGCACCGCTCGGACCGTCTCGCGAATGTGGTCGTACAACGCAACGCGTTGGGCGGGCACCACCGCTGCGCGCTCGGCGTCCACGTTGACCAGCAGCACGCGATCACGATCGAAGCCGGGATGTCGTCCCGTGAGCGACGTAAAGGTGCGCACGAACAGTCCGGCCGCGACCACCAGCACCACCGACAGGGCGACCTGCGCAATGATGAGACCGCTGGTCAATCCTGCGCGCGCGTCGCCCATTGTTCCACGACCGTGCTCCTTCAACGCGTCCATCGGCGCGACGCCAGACGCCTTGATCGCCGGCGCCACGCCAAACAACAGCACGGTCGCGGCGGCGACGCCCCCTGTGAATATCAGGACGTGCCAGTCGACCGAGAGATCCAAAAACACGCGGCTTGCCGGCGTCGAGAGCTGGCTCACGAGCAAGCGGCCGCCCCACCTGGCGATCAGCAACCCGAACGCCGTGCCGATCAGAGCGAGCAGGACGCTCTCGGCGAGGAGCTGGCGCGCGAGCCGCCACCGCGAGGCGCCCAGCGCCAGCCTCAGACTCAGTTCATGCCGGCGCACGGCTCCGCGCGCGAGCTGGAGATTCGCGATGTTGGCGCAGGCGATCAGCAGGACCAACGCGACGACGACCATAATCGTCACGAGCGGGCGTCCGTACGAACGGCGCAGGCTGGAATCGCCAGTCGCGGCGGGCGCCAGCGTGAAAGACTCGGTCAAGTACCTCTCGCGATACTCAGCGCGCATGTTCCGTGGAATCGTCGCTTCCCAAATCTGCCGCTGCACACCCCGCAAGGCCGCGGTCGCCGTGTCTCGCGTTTGGCCCGGCTTCAACCGCGCCATGATCGTGAGCCAGTAATTCCCGCGCTGGTCGAGCCAGGTCTCGCGCCCGTGAAGGAGGGGCTCGTCGCCCAGCGGCACGATCACGTCGAATGTGTGGCCGACCTCCGGGCCAAAAAATTGCGGAGGCGTAACACCGACGACCTTGAACGGCACATTGTCGAGGGCCAGCATCCGGCCGATGGCGTCCGCCGCACCGCCGAACCGCCGCTGCCAGAAGCCGTAACTGATCACCGCAACCGCTCCGTCTGGTCCGCCCCCGCGTGTGTCGTCCGCGTCGGAGAACGTGCGGCCCACCAACGCCGGCACACCCAGAGTCGAGAAAAAGGACCCGTTGGCCCAAAGCCCGTCCACGAATTGTGTCTCGCCGCCGGAAGCGAGATTGAATCGATTCGGGTACCAGGCGAGCGCGCCATCGAAAAGCTCGGTCCGCTGGCGGATCTGATCCCAGACGGGATAGTTCCATGCCCACTTCAATCCGTGGCTGCCAGCCGAGGAGATGGTGACCAGGCTCTGCGGTGCAGTGACAGGCAATGACCGCAGCAGCAGGCTATTCAGGAGGGAAAAGATCGCGGTGTTCGCGCCGATCCCCAGCGCGAGCGACAGAGTGGCGACGGCGGTGACGACAGGCGTGGCGCGAAGCGCGCGGACGGCGAGGCGGAGATCCTGCATGCGGCCTCCGCGCTAACTATCGCCCAGGACATCAACGGGATCAATGGAGATGGCCGATCTCGGCTAGAGCCTTCGCGCTACGGCACTGCGATTTTCGCTTCCGGCAGGTGCGACAGCCATCACCGGCGATCGGCTCCACGCAGGGCGACCCTTCGGGGTCGCCGAGGCGAGCCTGAAAGGCTGGCCCTACATCAGCCGGCGATCGGCCGTCCACTGGCCCACGCGAAAGATGACGAGCTCCGCGGGCCGCATCATCGCGACACCGACGCGGGCAACCGGACGTCCCTGGTCAACATCGAGCCGCGTCACGTCGTGCGATCGCTTTCACGAAGAATGCCTGCTCCGGCATGCTCCCGGCCATCCGAAGGCCGCGCACCGACTGTGGCTGAAAGAGCGGAACAGTGGTATCCTGCAGTCTCTCACCGTCGCTGAACACGGCGGCGCAAACAAAGGCTGAAGCGACCACGCTCCGAATCGGGGCACCACTATACGGTCGCGGCCGGGAGGTGCATGCATGGCACACACCACCGGGAGTCGTCCATAGACACTCCCTCGTGAAAAGGAACCGGCCGGCCGAAACGCCGGCCGTTTTCTTGTACACGATCGGTCTTCAGCTCCACGGGCCCATGTGATGGAACTGGCAGACGTGGAGCGCGACGCCTGCGGGATCCTGCATGACGCCTGTCGGGCGGGATTGTCTATACTCACGCCGTGAAGCCAATAGTGATGATGGCGGCGATGCTCGCCTGCGCGGCGCCAACGGCGCTCGCCCAGTCCGGGGAGAAGATCAAGGTGGTGCTCGACGTCCGCAGCGAGGGGCGAGCCTCACGCGACGAGGTCGCCACGCGGCTGCTCGGCGACGTTCGTCGCGGGCTCGAAGCGATCGGCGACGTCGAGGTGGTTCCGCGGGACGAGGGGCGCCGCATCATCTGGATCGTGACCGGCACCACCGCCGGTCCCTATGCGGCGTCGGTGATCGTGACCGAGCGATACGATCGCGAGACGTTGATGGTGCTCGGCATCGAAGACGACGACATGGCCGGGCGCATGATGGCGTTGCAGATCGTGAACGATCACCAGATCTTCACCGGCCGCGATCCCGCGGCGCTGGCCAGGCGCATCGTGGCGTCGATCAACGACGGCGTCCTCACGAAATTGCGGACCCTGAAGCCAAGGCCTTGACTAGAAGTCCGCTCGGACCCGAACGGCGAAGCTGCGTGGCGGCGCCAGGGCGGTTCCCGAGAAGAGCCCTGCGAAGTTGATCACCGTGAGCCGGTCCGTGAGGTTGCGCACGTCCGCCTGCAACTGCAGGCCGTGTCTCGGCGTTTTCAGGACCACGAGGCCGGCCGATGCGTCCAACGACGCCGCCGGACGTACGCGTCCCGTCTCGAGGTCGACGCGATCGACAATCCGCTCACCAAACTGCGCGATCGCCTGCGCGCGATCACCTGTGAATTCGAACGGAAGGCCGCTGCCGTACGAGGCCGCGAGCGCGACCCATGCCGAGGGCGTGAACCGATAACTCACGCGGCCGCGCACCGTATGCCGCTGGTCTTGGGACACGGCGAATCGATCGGTCGACGTGAGCAACGCGGCCGCTTCATCCCCCAGGAGCAGCCCGCCCGTGATTGGCAGATCGCCCGTGCCGCGCATGTGAGCGTAGCTGACGGATCCTGACACGGATTTCCAGTGCGGCACATCAAGCTTCACTTCCGTGCCTGTGATCTCCGCGCGACGAAACGCGATGGGGAAGCTCACGCCGGTGTTCAGGAGGAGATCGTCGTCCGCAAAATGGCTCATCGTCCGGTCGAACCAGCTGGCGTCCAGCCGCACCGCGCCGAACAGCGCTTTCGAGAAGCCCACCTCTGAAAAATTGCCGGCCGACGGCCGGACAGGGAGTCGGGACACCTTGCCATTGAGGGCTTCGACCGCCGGCGAGCTCGCCAGCAGCAGGTTTTCGACTGCCGGCGTCTGAAAGGCCCGGTCGTAGGAGGCGCGCAGCACAAGATCGCCCGCGGGCCAGGACCAGGCGGCCGCCAGCCGCGGGCTGACCGCGCTTTCGTCAACCACGAGCTGGTAATGATCCCAGCGAACACCGGCGTTGACGGTCCAGGCGCCCAGCCTGACCTGATCCTGGACGAAGAGGGCCTGCTCGCGATCGGCGCGCCGGTCGTCGAAGCTGAAGACCGGCGGAGTATCCGGATCGAATTGACCCGGATTCGTAATCCGGTAGCCGAAACGTTCCCGGACCGAGCCGGCGCTCAGGTCGCCGCCGGTCTTCCACTCGTGCCTTCCGGCGTGAGCGGAGATCGTGCTCTTCAGGTACACCTCTCGAAAGCCGCGATCCTGCTGCGCCGCGATCGGCGTGGCCGCGGCGTTCGACCAGAGGCGCGACGACACGTCGCGCACCATGCCGCGCACGTCGCCCAGCACATGCGCCGAAAAAATGTGCTGGTACGAGAACTGTCCGAGGGTTTCCTCGCTGTCTCGATCCTGCCGTTGCCCGGCCTCCTGTTGCACGTGCTCGTTCGGCACGAGGAAGCGGGCCTGTCCGTAACGCACGATGACACCGAATCGACGCGCATCGGTGAGATCGCGCTCGAGGTGCGCGGCGACATGTGACGCGTCCCCGCGATTGGTGTCGTTCTCCTCCACCGGCGGGTCGAGATAGCGATCGGTGCCCGCCAGACCGGCACTGACGCTCAACGTGGTACGTGGCCAGCCGTACTCGCCGGTTGCGTCCCCGCTCTTGGTGCTGAAGCTGCCTGCCGACACGGCGAGACTGCCGTGGAAGCCACGCCGTGCCGCCCCGGCGGTGACCACTTCGATCACGCCTCCAAGCTTCCGGCCGTACTCGGCGGGATACCCGCCGGTGAGAACATTCATCGAGCGCACCTCGTCTGCGTCGATTTCCGGCGCAAACGCCGGTGAGCGGTTGTCCGTCAGTGGCAGGCCGTCAACCACGAATTGCGTCTGATACTCCGAGCCGCGCGGGTGGAGAATGCCGTTCGCTTCGAGCAGCCAGCCCGCCTGCGTATTCACGAGGTCCGGCAACGACCGGCCCGGCAACGCCGTCGTGCGCTGCTGAAGGAGGTCGGCGCCAATCGGTTGCGCCGCCGTCGCCTGATGCGGATCGAGCAAGGTGTGCTCCACGCCGACCGTGACCTGGGTTTGCAGCGGGGCGAGGCTCAGGGTGACGTGGTAGTCGGTGGGCAGTGCCGAGCGAACGTCGACCCGGCCGGCGAATGTGGCGAAGCCGTCACGCGCCACCTCTACGCGATACGTCCCAAAGGGCAGCCGCTTCGCGGTGAGAGTGCCCTGCGCGTCCGTTTCAAGACGCTCTCGAAACCGATTCGCTTCGCTGACCAGCTCGACATGGCTGTTCAGCGGCAACCCGGAGGGATCGATCACCGTGATATGCAATTCGCCGGTGTTGCTCTGAGCGAATTGGCCCGCGGCCAGCAGAAGCACGAACACCCAGTTGGACATGCCGTCGCCGATCGCGATTCTACACCTGGGGATTTCTTCAAAGGCTCTTCAGGGCCCCGGGGTCGGGCGGACCTGAAGGTCCGCACGCCATCAAGGGCGAATTCTTCCGAGCAGGCGCTCAGGCCGGGATCTGGTGCACGCGGTGGAGCGTCTTAAAGAAGCGCACGGCAGTTTCCTGCTGGAGCTTTCGAGGCACCGGAATTCGTGGGCTATGAACTGGAGGTTACCGAATGAAGCGCATTGTCCTCGTCGTCCTCGGTATGCTGGCGGTTTCGACCAGCGCGTTCGCGCAAGCGACGCCGGAAACCATCGACCGGGCGCTGGCCGCGGCGCCGCGCCAGATGAAAGAAGGGGCCGCGGTCATCAAGTGGAAGGCTGACTACACGTACGAGACGCTGAAGCCAGGCACGAACCGGATGGCGTGCTACGACCGGTCCGGGGAGCCGGGACAACAGCCCTTCGCCGTGCAGTGCACGAGCGTCGCCAACCTGCCCCGCGTCGCGCAGAACCGCAAATTCGAAGCGATGACCGACAAGACGGCGAGGCAAGCGGCACTGGACGCCGCCGAGAAGGACGGAACCCGGGTGAAGCCCGAATACGGCTCGGTGTGGCTCACCATGAACGGCCCCGACCAGGCGCGCGCCCGGATACACACGACGATCGCCGTGCCGGGCGCCACCACGCAGTCAACTGGCCTGCCGGACAATAACAAGCAGGGTGGCGTGTGGATCATGAACGCGGGGACGACCACAGCTCACCTCATGACGCCGGGCAGCTGATAAGCGTCCGGCCGGGGCGGACCGGGTCGCCGGCTCCAGTGACCAGGACCACCCAGATTTTTGCGTTGGCGCGGACCGCGTTGTTCACTGCCATCGTGCCTGGCGTGGTGGCCGGGTATTTACCCCTGCGCGTCATCGATCGAGACGCCGAGAACCCACGCGGCTGCTCGTATATCGCTAAATGACGGCCGCGGTCAGGGTGCTGAGGTCCATTCCCTTCTGTGCACGCGCTGTTTGTGCGTTGTCACGGCGGTCATTGCCGGATGCGCGTCAACCGAAAATCGAGAAACGGTGCGTTTCCAAGACCGGTAGGACCGTCTACCTGGTAGGTCGTTGTTGACGCCAGGTAGCCGGGTTTTGAGGCTCGGACCGTGAAGGACACTTTCGTCAGCACGCGAGAAATGTGATACGCGCCGAACTGATTGGACGTTGCTGATTTTCCGGCGTTGTAGCCGTCCAAAATCTCCACGACCGCATCAGGGATTCGGGTGTCGGTTCCATCATTCTCCCTGATTACTCCCGAAAGAAAGTAGATGACCTGTGGCGGCTGCTGCGAGTCTATCAAGACGCTCCACACCTGCGGAGTGTAGTTGGCATAGCTCGCCGTGATGTCCAACTCACCCTGCCCGACGACCGAAACGAAACCGCTAGACACTGTCGCAATCGCAGGGTTGGAGACCGCCCATTCCGCGAGTCGCGTCACGTCAACCGATGGTGGCGGTGGCTCCGAATAATCCACCTTTGTCAATCTGCATTGCAGGTTTACCTGAACCGGCAGACACAACAAGTTCACG
>QHWJ01000324.1 GCA_003222535.1 Acidobacteriota bacterium
AGGCCGCCGCTGCCGTACGAAGTGGCGCGTTACAAACGCTGGCACCGGCGCCGCGTGGAAGCGAAACCTGGAATAACCGGCCTTTGGCAGGTCACCGGCCGGAGCCGTACGACCTTCGACGGGATGGTCCGGCTGGATCTTCGCTACGCAAGAACCTCCTCGGTGTGGACCGACCTGAAAATCCTCCTGGCGACCCCATGGGCCGTGATTTCAGGCAAAGGCGCTCATTGAGCTTCTATCAGGTGTTCATCGGCCACGGTGTGGTCTTCATCAACGATTCCTACCCGAGAGCCTCGACCGCAACCGGTGACATGCAGACTGCCAACGACTGGAAAGTCGAGAAAACGCTCGTGAAGACAGGCGCATCGATCGGATCCGGCGCGACGATCCTTTCGAATCTGACCATCGGAGAGCACGCCATCGTCGGCGCCGGCAGCGTGGTGACACGCGACGTTCCTGCGGGCGCCGTCGTGGCAGGCAATCCGGCAAAAGTTCTTCGTTCACTCCCCGATCAAAGGAACTCGCGTGAGTAGCGGCCCTTCCGCTGCCGATCTGTCGGACTCGGCCTTTCCCTCCAGAGAATCGAGAGCCCGCAACAACGCGGATTCGGTTCGAGTGGGCGTGATCGGGTACGGGTACTGGGGCCCGAACATTGTCAGAAACTTCCGAGCGCTCGACCGATGCGAGGTGATATCGGTCTGCGACAGGAACGCCAAAGCGCTGAAGCGCGCGCAGAAAACGTATCCCGCCCTTCATCTGACGACGGACTTCACAGAGGTTCTGGCATCGCCCGACATCGATGCCGTGGCGATTGTCACGCCGGTCTGGACGCACTTCGAGCTGGCGAAAAAGGCGCTCGAAAACGGCAAGCACGTCTTCGTGGAGAAACCGTTCACGTCTACTTCGGCGCAGGCGACTCAGCTCATCGAGCTGGCGTGCAAGAAGAACCTGCGGATCATGGTCGACCACACGTTCTTGTTCAGCGGCGCCGTTCGGAAGATTCGCGAGCTGGTCGACAACGGCACGCTTGGACCTCTCTATTACTTCGACTCCACGAGGGTGAACCTGGGACTCTTTCAGCACGATGTGAGCGTCGTGTGGGACCTGGCGCCGCACGATCTCTCCATCATGGACTACATCGTCCGGGAGCGGCCGGAAGCGGTCGTCGCAACGGGAGGGAATCACTTCAACGACCTGGCCGACATGGCGTTCATCACCGTGTATTTCCCAAGCAACATCACTGCCCACATCAACGTCAACTGGCTGTCTCCAGTCAAGGTCCGCACGACGCTGATTGGTGGCCGCGACAAGATGCTCGTCTGGAACGACATCGAGCCTGACGAGAAGATCAAGGTGTACGACAAGGGCGTCGAGATCACCAATGGCCAGAGCGTCTACGATCTGCTGGTCAGCTACCGGTCGGGCGATGTGTGGGGGCCCAAGGTTGATGCGACCGAGGCACTGACGCTCGAGCTCGGATATTTTGTGGACTGCATTCTCGAGGGCAAGGCACCCTCGAACGACGGTGCTGCCGGTCTGCGCGTGGTCCGCCTGCTCGAAGCCGCCGAGGAGTCCTTGAAGGATCGGGGCCGAATCATCGTGCTGTAGTCCAAAGCACTTTGCAAGCGACGACGATCAACGCCAGAAGACCGCAGAATTCGCAAGAGCTTTGGCTCTACGGCCTCGGCGCGTTCGATGTTGTGATGCCCTTGCAATGCGTTTCCAAGGACGGCTCAAATTCGCGGCCATTGTTGCTCAGCGGGCTTGGCGTGCTCTGCGTTGAATGTCGTGAGCGATAGCGCATTCCTCGATTACTATCGTTGTCCTACCGGCGTGGCCTCGATTGGGACACGGCCTGAGCTCTCTCCCGGAGACGGTTATTTCAAGTTTGGAGACGCTGTCGCTTTCGGGCGGCTCGCTGGTGGGCGGCCGGCGGCGCATGCCACGGATCCCCTGACGGATGTCTTTGACGCCGTGACCGTTACCGGGGGACGACCCTGGCTCCCTTTCAATCTCTCTGAAGTGGCGACGAACCTGAGGGAGGAACGATATCGGCAGAATGGCTATACCTCGCTGCAGAAGACCACTGCCGGTCGAGCAGCCCAACGTCTTTACTATCTGCTTCGGCCGTTCATGGGAGTCGGAGTACGCAAGCGCCTGCAGAAGGCTTGCTTCAGCGGCTGGGACAAGATCCCGTTTCCCCGGTGGCCGGTCGACAGGACCGTCGACACGTTGATGGAGAGCGCGATGAGGCTCGTCCTGAAAGCGCAGGGCCAATCCGGAGTTCCGTTTATCTGGTTCTGGCCGGACGAAGCATCTGCCTGCGGGATGATGACGCACGACGTCGAGGGTCAGGCTGGCCTCGACTTCTGCGACGAGCTGATGAACATCGACGATTCATATGCCATCAAGTCGGCGTTTCAGCTCATTCCCGAAGGCCGTGAAGAGGCGTGGCGTCGCACGGCCGCGCGGCTGCGGAAGAGGGGATTCGAAGCCAATCTGCACGATCTCAACCACGACGGACTTTTGTTTGCCGACAAGGAAGAGTTCCTGCAGCGGGCCAGGAGAATCAACCAGTACGCGCGTGAATTTGGATGCGACGGTTTCCGCTCGGGAGTGATGTATCGCGAACAGAGTTGGTTCGGCGCCTTCGAGTTCTCGTATGACATGTCCGTTCCGAATGCAGCTCACCTGGAACCGCAGCGCGGCGGCTGTTGCACGGTGATGCCGTATTTCGTGGGCAACCTCCTGGAGCTCCCGTTGACGACCGTTCAGGACTACACGCTGTTTCATATCCTGAATGACTACTCGATCGCGCTTTGGAAAGAGCAGATCCGCCTGATCAGCCAGCACCATGGGTTGGTCAGCATCATCACACATCCGGATTACCTGGTTGGCCGGCGCGAGCGCGAGGTGTACGTCGACCTGCTTCGCCATCTGGCCGATCTTCGCGATCGAGACGGGTTATGGGTCGCGCTTCCGGGCGAAGTCAATCGGTGGTGGCGGAACCGGCACCAGATGACGCTGGTTCCCTCTGGTGACGGATGGCGAATCGAAGGCCCGGACAGCCATCGTGCGCGAGTGGCGTACGCCACGCTTGAAAACGATCGCCTGGTGTACAGACTTGACGGTCTTGGCGAGGAACTTGTGGGGCGTATCGTCGGAATGCAGAGCGCCATGGCGGGTCCTGTCCGCGAACAGCCCACTCGGGTGCTCGGCAAAAAGCAGTGACCACGGGAGAGCACCTCCGCGCCCGCGTGGCGGGATCCCCAACGCGGCAGCCGCGTTGGGGTGCCTTGGGCGCCCGTTCGCGGCCACCGCAAGCGGCGCTGTACAAATCAGCAATACGGTCATTAGAAGCGGCAATCGAAATGCCGTCGCGGAATATCTGAAAAGCTCAGAACTCAGAGTTCAAGACCATGCCCGTGCGGATCGTGGAAGACCCCGTCGAGGATCCGAGCTGGTCCGCGCTATTGGACCGGCATCCCGCGGCTTCGGTCTTTCACTCGCCCGGCTGGCTCAGCGCGCTACGCCAGACGTATGGGTACGAGCCATTCGTGGTGACCACATCGCCGGGCCCGACGTTGGAGAACGGGGTGGTGGTCTGCCGCGTCAGGGGTTGGACGTCGCGCCGGCTCGTGTCGCTGCCCTTCTCGGATCATTGCGACCCGCTCGTGGATGGGTCGGACGATCTGTCTGAGATACTCGCGCTCCTCGCCGGCGAGGCGCGGACGGCCAGCTGGCGCTCCGTCGAGTTGCGCCCCCGAGCCGTCGCCGGGCAGGCCTTCGAGGTGGCCGCTCGGGCCTGTGGGCTGAAGCCGGGCGGCGAGTACTGCTTGCACAGGGTCGACCTGCGGGCCGAGGCCACGGAGATCTTTCGACGATTCCACCCGTCCAGCACGCAGCGGGCCGTTCGCCGTGCCGAGCGCGAGGGCGTCACGTACGAGGCGGGGACGTCGAGCCGATTGCTCACCAGCTTCTATGGACTGCTGCGACTGACTCGTCGCCGCCACGGTTTACCGCCGCAGCCTCTCGCGTGGTTTCGCAACCTGGTGACGTGCCTGGGCGACCGCGTGTTGATCCACGTCGCGAGCAGGGACGGCCAGCCGATCGCGAGCATCCTGACGCTGTCGTTCAAGAACACGCTGTCTTACAAGTACGGCGGATCGGACGCGTCGCTTCACCGATTGGGCGGCATGCCCTTTCTGTTCTGGCGGGTGATTCAGGATGCGCAGGCGCGCGGGTTCGTGGAGCTGGATCTGGGGCGGTCGGATGTCGATCAACCAGGGCTGGTCGCGTTCAAGGAGCACCTCGGCGCAACGCGTTCGATGCTGACTTACTACCGCTACCCCGAGAGACAGGTCGACGCGGGGCGCAGCGACTGGATGTCCCGCGCGGCCCACGGGGTTCTCGCGCATCTGCCCGATGCGACGCTGGACCTTGCCGGGCGGCTGCTCTACAAGCATCTCGGTTAGCGCGAATGCGTGTCAGCAGTTGATCGGTGTCGCTGCGAAAGAGGCCGACCTTCCCTGGGTCGCGGAGTTTTTCGAGCTCTTCAAGACACCGTGGGAATTGGCCGTCGGTGGAAAGCACTACAGAGTCCTGCTGAGCGCAGACGATCAGGCGGACACGGTCGACGCAGACTTGGCTCTGGTGTACGGCACGAAAGAACTTTCAATTGACCGCCGATCTCGATCTGTTGTCGGAGCCCTCGTCGGCCCTGTGGACGTTCGTTGGAGAGACGAGACCTTCCCGATTTACGGCCGCGCGGCGAGTTTCAGCGGCCAGGCGTATCGTGGCGTCCTGTTCGCCGGGACCGCAGCCATCGATTATCGGCAGACGTCGGGAGCGGCGATCCTCCATCGGATCGGATACGACTTGTTCGAAGAAGTGTCCTATCTGCTGACACGAGGACAGCCCAGGTCGCATGCAGAAACGCCGACCCTCGAGCTGCACATTGAGCTGATCCGACAATGCCTCCAGGAATCTGGCGTCTCATACGTCGAGATTCCTGCGCGTCCATACAAATGCGCGTTTGTCTGCTGTCTCACACACGACGTCGATTTTTTTGGCATTCGCAGGCACACGGCCGATCGGACATTGGCGGGATTTGCGGCACGCGGAACGGTGGGCACGCTTGTCGATGTCGTCCGAGGCCGGCGGCCGCTCGATGAAGCAATTCGCAACTGGCTCGCTGTCCTGTCGTTGCCGTTGGTGTTGCTCGGTCTTGCGCGTGACTTCTGGCAGCCGTTTGAAGACTACGCGCGCGCGGAGCAGGGCAAAAGCTCCACGTTTTTTCTCATTCCCTTCAAGGGGCAAGCCGGCGTGGGTCCCGATGGAGCAACACGCGCGCTTCGCGGAGCGCCATACAACATTCGCGAGATACGAACGGACATTGAAGCGAGCTCTGGACCGCGAACAGAGTTTGCGGTTCACGGGATCGATGCGTGGCGCGATGCAGACGCCGGCCGGGCGGAGCTGAAGGAGTTGGCTGCAGTCACTGGACAACAGAAGCCCGGGATCAGAATGCACTGGTTGTATTTCTCAGACCATTCGCCGCGCCAACTCGAAGACGCCGGATTTGCGTACGACTCGACCTGCGGATACAACGACGCCGTCGGCTACCGCGCAGGGACGTCGCAGGTGTTTCGCCTCCCCGGCACACAAAGCTTTCTGGAACTGCCGCTGACGATCATGGACTCTGCGCTGTTCTATACCGACCGTATGGGCCTCGACCGACAGGAAGCGATGGAGCGCTGCCGCGGGATTGTGCAGCATGCGCGGCGGTTCGGCGGGGCACTCGTGATCGACTGGCACGAACGCAGCCTCGCTCCTGAGCGCCAATGGGGACGCTGCTACCAGGACCTGTTGAACGAGGTTCATGCCGGCGTCGTGTGGTTCGCGACGGCAGGCCAGGCCGTCGACTGGTTCCGGTGGCGCCGCGCCATTCGGTTCAGTCTCGAGGAGGGCTCGCCCCATGTGCATGTCGAAGCGCCGACACCGTCCCCTCAACTGCCTGCGGCATGTCTCATCGTGCACCGCCCAGTCGGTCGTCAAATCGAAGCCGAGGAAACCCGTTTCGCCGGCCAATCTCAGACGCTGAGGTTGTGAACCTCGCACAGCAGCCGAATGTCTCGAGCGCGGCGGGCCAGTCGCGTGTCAGAGGCCACGTCTGCATGATCGCGTACACCGACTATGCAGGCGACGCGCGCGTGCGGCGCGAAGCCGAGACGCTGGCCGCCCATGCGTTCCGAGTGCGCTGTCTGACCACCAAGAATGGCGGAGCGCCCAAACACTTCACGCTGGATGGCGTGGATGTTCAGGAGCTCGGGATCAGGAAGTATCGGGGCAAGAGCACGCGAGCCTATGTCTCGTCCTATCTGCAGTTTCTTGCCGCCGCCGCCGTGACGTGCGTTCGCCTGATGGCGCGCGGTGAGCTCGACGTCGTGCATGCGCACAACATTCCGGATTTCCTCGTCTTTGCCGGGCTCGTGCCGCGACTGGCGGGTCGCAAGGTCGTGCTCGACGTGCACGATTCGGTTCCGGAGACGTTTGCGGCGAAGTTCTCAAGCAGGTCGCTGGTTCGGAAAGCGCTCTTTCTGGAAGAACGCCTCAGTGCCCTGATTGCGCACAGGGTCATCTGCGTCAACCATCCGCAGCGCGAAACACTGGTCGCGAGAGGCATTCCCGACTCCAAGACATTCATCTCGATGAATGTCCCCGACCCACGAATCTTCAATCACGTGGACATCAAGCCGCACACGCCGGAACCGGGACGCTTGAGCCTCGTCTACCACGGGACGATGGCGCACCGTCTGGGTGTCGACCTCTTGATCCGCGCCGTGGCCTGTCTCAAAGAACAGATACCGGGCCTCCGGCTGCACTTGTGGGGACATGGCGACGACCTGCCGGCTCTTCAGATGTTGGCTCGAGACCTGAATTTGCGGGATCAAGTCCTGTTCAACCCAAGGGGCTATGCATTGGAAGCGCTTCCGGGCCACCTGCGCGCCATGGATCTCGGCGTCGTTGGCAACCGGCGAAGCGCTGCGTGCGATCTGATGCTTCCCGTGAAGCTGTTGGAGTACGTCTCACTGGGCATTCCTGCCGTCGCGCCGCGCTTGAAAACCATCCAGCACTACTTCGGCGAGGAGATGGTGACGTATTACGAACCCGAAAGCGTCCAATCGCTGGCGGACGCGGTGGTCAGGCTTCACAGCGACCCGAAGCTGCGCGGGAGCCAGGCGGTCGCCGCACGAGACTTCCTGACGCGCTACGGCTGGGAGCGCCAGGGCGAGGAGTTGGTCACGATGTATCAGACACTGGTGGAGAGCTGATCCGATGAGCAACCTGCGATTCGCGCTGGTGGGGTGCGGAAGTATCGCGCGCAAGCACGCGCATGTCCTGCATAACTATCTGGACGAAGCTGAAATCGGCGCTTTCGTGGATTTGGACGGGGCGCGCGCGTGCGAGTTCTCCAGGAAGTTCGAGGCTCCCGGGTTTACGTCGGTCGACGAGATGATGCGACGCGTGGGCGATCGGATTGACGTCATCAATGTCCTGACGCCAAGCGGCGCGCACTGCGAGAACGTGCTCGACCTGGTCCAGTACGGCCGTCCGCTCGTCGTCGAAAAGCCGCTCGCCCTGCGGCTCGAGGACGCCGACCGGATGATCGAGGCCTGCGATGCGCATGGTGTCAAGCTCTTCGTCGTCCACCAGAATCGCTACAACCTGCCGATCCTGAAGACCCGCGAGGCGCTGGAGCAAGGCCGATTCGGCCGGCTCGTGCTTGGAACGGTTCGGCTGCGATGGACGCGCGACCAGGCGTACTACGACTCCGAATCGTGGCGCGGCACCTGGGCGCACGATGGCGGCGTCTTCATGAACCAGGCCGTGCACCACATCGACATGCTGACGTGGTTCATGGGGAACGTCGAATCGGTACGCAGCATGGCCGCGACGCGCCTCGTGAAGATCGAAGCCGAGGACACCGGCGTTGCCGTGTTGCGTTTCAACTCCGGTGCGCTGGGTGTCCTCGAAGCCACGACGGCCACTCGCCCAATAGACCTCGAAGGATCGATCAGCATCCTCGGCGAGAAGGGCAGCGTCGTCATCGGCGGGTTCTTCATGAACGAGCTCGTTCGGCCACAACCTGGGCGAGTACCTGCGCGGCGTGATCACGGCGATCCAGTCAAAGAAAGCGGCCCTGGTGGACGGACTCGAGGGCAGGAAGTCGCTGGAGCTCATTACGGCCATCTACGAGTCGATCGAAACCGACACGGATGTTCAGCTTCGTTTCCGCCCCAAGAAATGTCGATTGGGGCTCGCGTCGTGAGCATTTCGAAAATCTATCAGAACGTCCAACTGGGTCTCGACTCGATTATCGAGGACTTCTCTATCGTTGGTACGCCTCCCCGTGGCGCCGCCGATGGTGAGTTGGCGACGACGATCGGCGATCGCGCGGTGATTCGGTCGCACACGGTTGTGTATGCCGGTAACGTGATTGGCCGGAATTTTCAGACCGGCAACAAGGTGAACATCCGGGAACTGAACGACATCGGCGACAACGTCAGTGTGGGCACGCTCTCCGTAATCGAGCATCACGTGAAGATCGGCAACAACGTTCGCATTCATACTCAGGCCTTCGTTCCAGAGTTCTCGGTACTCGAGGACGGGTGCTGGCTCGGTCCGAACGTGGTGTTGACCAACGCAAAATACCCAGGGTCTCCGGGTGTGAAGGACCAGCTCGCAGGCCCCGTGATTCGCCAGGGCGCGAAGATCGGTGCCAACGCCACGATCCTTCCCGGCGTCGTCGTCGGCGAGAACGCGCTGGTCGGCGCTGGCGCTGTCGTCGTCCGAGATGTCCCAGCGGGTGCTGTGGTTGCCGGCAATCCCGCTCGAGTAATAGGTCAAATCGCTGATCTCCCTTACGGACTCAACGCATAGTCGGTCGCTCTCGCCAGGACGTTCGTCCGTCTCCACGCGCGTTCATGCCAGGTCTGACGACGGACACACAAAGAAATAGAGACGATGCAGGCACCAGGAACAACACTCGCGATCCCGTTCGTGGACCTGAAAGCTCAGTACGAGTCAATCAAGCCCGAGATTGACGCCGCCATCGCGGCGGTCATTTCGGACACGGCGTTTGTGAGTGGTCCGTTCGTAAAGGCCTTCGAGGACGCGTTTGCGCAGTACTGTGAGGTTGGGCACTGCGTTGGCGTGGCAAACGGCACAGACGCGTTGTTCATCGCGTTGCGGACGCTTGGTGTCGGACCCGGCGACGAGGTCATTACCGTTGCCAACAGTTTCGTCGCCACGTCAGAAGCAATTCGGATGGCCGGTGCGCAGGTCGTGTTCGTGGACATCAACCCCTTGACTCTCAACATCGACGTCGAGCGCATCGAAGAGAAGATCACTCCGAGAACAAGAGCGATCATCCCCGTCCATCTTTATGGGCAGCCGGCCGATATGGCGCCAATATGTGCCCTGGCGCAGAAGCATGGCCTTCGCGTGGTGGGCGATGCGGCACAAGCGCACGGGGCCCTCTACCGGGGGCAACCCATCGCGCGGCTCGCGGATATCACCTGCTACAGCTTTTATCCGGGCAAGAACCTCGGAGCATACGGTGACGCGGGCGCTCTGGTGACCGACAACGCCGAGTGGGCTTCCGCGGCGCGAATGTTTGCCAACCACGGCCGGACGAAGAAGTACTACCACGATCTCGAAGGGGTCAACAGCCGGCTGGACGGCCTCCAGGCGGCGATTCTCAGTGTGAAGCTGCGGCATCTCGAACAATGGACCGAGCAACGTCGGCGGAATGCGTGTTTGTACAGGAACGGGATCGAGGGTTGCGGAGTTGGCATTCCAGGTGAGCTCGACGATGTCCGAGCGGTCTATCACCTGTATGTCGTTCGCGTGCCAAACGCTAGCAGAGAAGCGCTGCAGGAGCTGCTCAAGGCCAACGGCGTCAGCACGGGCATCCATTACCCGATTGCTCTCCCGTACTTGAATGCATACCGGCATTTGGGACATGCAGAGATGGATTTTCCCGAGGCTTTTCGCGCATCGGGCGAGATTCTGTCGCTGCCGATGTTCGCGGAATTGACCGAGGAGCAGGTGCGCTATGTGGCGGAGACGGTCGCGTCGGCCGCCGTCGTATGAGCTGCCTCAATGACTCCCTCATTGTGAGACGAATGCAGATGGTCACGACCGAGGGCATGAACAAGAGCTTTCTGGACGAGTACAACTCGCCGGAAGCGGTCCTGAAGTATTCGACCAAAACCGCGGGCCAGGGTGTCAACTATCTGATTCAGCACGATTACGCACGCGTATATGACCAGGCCATTGACGGGTGCCGTGCCACGTCAGACCTGCCACTGCGAGTGCTGGAGTTCGGCTGCGGCGCGGGGATGAACCTTGTTGGGTTGGTTTCGCGGTTGCAGCGCCGAGGTATTCCGCTGGAGCGTGCCTGGGGAGCCGATTTCTCAGTGTCACTCATCGAAACAGCCACAAAGGAAGCCAGTACCTTCCTTGCCGCCGGGATCCGCGACAAGGTGAGCTTCCACGTTGCCAGGAACGAAAGCCTCAGTGCGGATCTCGCCGCGGGAATTGATCGTTCGGCGGAGGATTTGCGCGGAGCGTTTGACCTCATTTTGGGGGTCAACACCTTCCGTTACTGCCATCGGTTGGGAAACGCCGCGGACTGTGCTGCAGACATCTATCGCCTGCTGCGGCCAGGTGGGGTAGTGGTGATGATCGACATGAACGATCGCTTTCCGCTGTTTCGAAGCCATCTGAAGGGAACAGTCGAGAGCCACGAGGAAGCGTATCTGCCGTCGCTGGAGGAATACGTCGTGCCTTTCGAGGCTGCGGGGTTTGAGATCACGACCAAGGATCACTTCTGCTGGATTCCTCACTCGGCGGGCCGAGCGCTCACAGGGATCTGCCGTACACTCACGCCTATTCTGAACGCGACGGCGCGCAGTCGCGCGATGCGCTCGCTCGTGGTGGCCAGAAAGCCAGCTTGAGCGTTGTCTCCGTATCGAGCGGCCTCGCGGCGACGCGGGCAGTCGTCATCTCTCGCGAGACACTCGGGATTCGAGAGGAGCGTCTGGGTCGCATCCTCACGTTCTTTGGTGTGCCGTGGCAGTCGGTGTCGCTGGCCGACGTTGTCGACTCGGGGCTACCGGCGGAACGCGGGGGCCCCTACGCGGTCTTCGGCTCCGCCGATGTCCTTGCGGCGGCGCTGGCGATGCCGCGCGGGGCCGCTGTCGTCGGCTGGGCCGCGGCGCTGTACGCGTATGCGTCGCCCGACCGCGAAGCGTCGCGGCGAGCAGTGTCGTCACTCGCCGGCAGTGAATGGATGTGGGCGTTGCCGCCGAACGGATCGGTATCGGTCGAGATCACCGATCGCTGCCGCGAGCTAACCGGTCCGATGTCCGGTCTCCAGGTGAGTATCCGGTTGGCGCCGGATGAGGACGTCTTGGTGCCCTCGGAGGCAGCTCTAAGTCGTCCTTCCGACGACGGGCAGGCCCCCGGTGAGCGATTCACCTCAATAGTGTCCGTGGAGGGACTCCCGGCATTCTTCCGCGTGCTGCATCACGGCGTGGCGACGTACGTCTGTGCAAGCACTGCAGTCGTCGACATCGACGCGCCTGTGGGTCACAACTACTACGACGTCAAGGCCCACTTCCTGTCGGCGGTGCCGCTGGTGATGTTCATCACCTGGGCGTTTCGCGACGTCATGTGGCGCCCGCACGAGCTCGGCGCCTGCCTGATCATCGACGACCCACTGCTGAAGAGTCGATACGGGTTCTGCGATTTCGAGCATCTTCGTGACTTGATGCGGCAGCATCGGTTCACGACCAATATCGCGTTCATCCCTTGGAACTGGCGGCGGACGACACGGCGCGCCGGCGAATTCTTCCGCCGCGAGTCGGATCTCTTTTCGGTGTCGGTCCATGGCTGCGATCACGTGGCCGGGGAGTTTGGCGCGACGTCACTCGATGTGATCCACAGCCGAGCGCGCTTGGCGCAAACGCGTATGCGCAAGCACCGGGCTCGCACAAAGATTCAACACGATCCCGTCATGGTATTCCCGCAGGGTGTCTTCTCCTCAACCTGTCCTGAGGTCCTGAAGCGGAATGGTTTCGTGGCGGCGGTGAACACCGAGATTTCGCCGGTGGACGGTGGTGGCCCAAAGACTCTCGTTCGCGATGTCTGGGATATCGCAATTCTGAGGTACGGCTCTTTCGCCATCTACACGAGACGGTATCAGCACCACGGCGTTGAAAACTTTGCGTTCGATTTGCTCCTTGGCAAGCCGTGCTTCCTGGTCGCGCACCACGGGCTTCTCCGGGACGGCGGAGCCGGGCTCATCACGCTCATCGACAAGCTGCGGGCGCTCAACTGCACACTGCAGTGGCGCTCGCCTCGTGAGGTGGTTCGACGCGCGTACCGCAACCGATACGACGGCGGACTCGTTCGGGTGCAGATGTACGGAACCGAGATGCTGCTCACAAATTCAGCCGGCCACGTCACCGAGTTCCACGTCCACAAACCCGAGAGCGAGCCATCCTTTGTCGCCGACGTTGCGAAGGACGGCGGCGACATCAAATGGTGCCACACGTCAGAGAGCCTGAACTTCCGGTGTCTAGTACCGCCGCGAGGCGAAGCACTCGTGAAGATCCGCTACCACGGCAACTCTATCGATCAGAGACCATCACGATCCCTGAGATACGAGCTGTCTGTGGCGGCGCGCAGGATCTTCTCTGAACTGAGAGATGAGTACGTTCACAAGCTCTATCCCCGGCGGGCCCGACCGGCAGTTGCCCAAAGGTCGAGTCGAATCGATTTTGAGAATTCCGCTAACTAACGTGCGGCGGATACATCGCAGGCGGCGAATGTATACAAGTGCGGTCCACGTTTGCCCCACATGATGAACTACGTCTTGATCACTGCGGCGCGAAATGAGGAGACGGTCATTCGATCGACGCTCGAATCTGTTGCAGCGCAAACGCGCCTGCCGGACCGATGGGTCATCGTCGACGACGGATCTACCGATCATACTTCAGCGATCGTGGAAGAGTATGTGAAGCGTCATCATTGGATCGAATTGGTGCGCCGCGCACCGCGCGCGAATCGCAGTTTTGCCGGTAAAGTCCACGCAATCAATGCGGGCCTCGAGCAGCTTGAGGCGCTGGGCGCGCACTTCGAGCTGCTGGGCAACCTCGACGCCGATGTCTCCTTTGAACGCGATTACATGGAGTTCCTCCTCGAACGGTTCGCGCGCGACGTGCGGCTCGGAGTAGCCGGCACCCCATTCACCGAGGATGGCGGCTACGACTCGACACGAGACAGTTTCGAGGGGGACAAGTACGTGGCGGGGCCGTGTCAGTTGTTTCGCTTCGCATGCTTCCGCGACATCGGCGGGTACGTCGCCAACCCTGCTGGTGGCGTCGACTGGATCGCGGTGATGACGGCGCGCATGAAAGGGTGGACCGTCAGGGCGTTTCCGGAGAAGCGGTTCCACCACCATCGAGCGATGGGAACCGCCGAACGCGGTAGGGTTGCGGCGATGTTCGCCTACGGTCAGAAAGATTACTACCTCGGCGGGTCGCCGCTGTGGCAGGTCTTTCGAGCCGCGTATCAGACTACAAAGCGGCCATTTGTTCTTGGCGGTTTGTCGCTGCTCGTGGGTTACGGGTGGGCAGCAGTCACCCGGGTTCCGCGAGCTGTGCCACCAGACCTGATCCGTTTTCACCGCAGGGAGCAGACAAGAAAGCTCAGCGCGGTGTTTCGCGCGATGTTGCGGTTTGAAAGAGTCGATGCATTCCGACTTCCCTAACAAACTTGAGGGGTTCAGCGTCCCTAACGGTATTGAAGAAAATGTTCTCGCTGTTCTGAAAAGGTTTGTCGGCTGGCTCGATGAATTCGGTGGGACTTCGTGGGATCATCAGAGCTTCTTCGCGGGGCCGATCGGCAGCAGGGCAAAGTCTCTGTACTATCGTCACGAACTGTTGGGAACGGCAGCGGTCGCTCCGATGGTCCTCTGCGAGGCGTTCCTGCCGTCGGCCCGGCGGCTTTTTCACCGTCCGACGCGATTCCCCATCGCTGACGCCCACTATGCGATGGGCTTCTGGTACCTATACGGTGCAGTTGGCGATCCGGAGTATCTGGAGAAGGCGGCCGCGTACCTTGATGTCTTGAAGGACACGCGGTGTCCGGGATTCGAAGAGTACTGTTGGGGCTACCCCTTTGATTGGGTTACGCGGAACGGGACGATTTCCCGGCAGACTCCTCTGATTACGACCACGCCTTACGCGTACGAGGCGTTCCTTCTCGGTTATGAGTTGTGCGGTCGCGAGGAGTGGCACCAGGTGCTCGCGTCAACCGCGCGACACGCCTTCGCCGACATCAAGGAGTTCAAATTGTCGGATGATTCCGCCACCTGCTCCTATACGCCGTTCGACGGTGGTGGTGTCATCAATGCGGCGGCATATCGCGCATTTCTGCTGACGAGCGCGTCGAAGTTGCTTGCAGAGGGTTCGTACTTGGAAGCGGGACAGCGAAATCTCAATTTCGTTCTCGACGCGCAGAATCCGAATGGCTCGTGGTATTACGCCGTTGATGGCGTGCGGGATTTCGTCGACCACTTTCACACGTGTTTCGTGATGAAGGCGTTGGCCAAGATCCACAGACTCACGGGCCACGAGCGCTGTCTCGGCGCGCTCGCGAAGGGCGTGGAATACTATGTGACACACTTATTCGACGCGGACGGGTTGCCGAAACCGTTCTCGAGAGCGCCGCGGCTCACGACCTATAAACGGGAGCTTTACGACTGCGCCGAATGTATCAATTTGTGCCTGCTCCTGAAGGACCGCTTTCCGCAGCTGGAACAGACACTGGCAACGGTTGTGGGATCTATCATGTCCGGCTGGGTCAAATCGGACGGTTCGTTTCGTTCGCGCCAGCTCCTGGTCGGATGGGACAACGTCCCGATGCATCGCTGGGCGCAGTCGCAAATGTTCCGCAGCCTCGCGTTCTTCGTGTCAACCGCGAGGAGTGCGGCGGCCGTTCGTCATAGCGGCTCGCGTGCGTCCGCGGAGCGGCTCCCGATCGCTCCGGCCGTTCACACGGTGTAAATCGGAATCGACATGTGCGGCATCGCCGGCCAATTCAATTTTGAACGTCTCGAACCGGTCGAGCCAGACATTATTCGTCGAATGGCTCGCTCGATTGCTCATCGCGGGCCGGACGATGAGGGCTATTTCTTGCGCGGTCCGCTCGGGTTAGGTTTTCGACGGCTGTCCATCATCGATCTCGCTGGCGGCCATCAACCCATGTCCGACCGAGAGCAGACGGTGTGCGTGATCTTCAACGGCGAGATTTACAACTTCAAGGAGTTACGCGCCGAGCTCGAGCAGCACGGCCACGCGTTTCGCACCCGCTGCGACACCGAGGTGATCGTTCATGGGTACAAACAATGGGGCCCGGCTGTTTTTGGCAGACTGAACGGGATGTTCGGTCTCGCGAGTTGGGATGTCGAAAGGAGACGCCTCGTCGTCGCTCGGGACGCAATGGGCATCAAGCTCGTGTACTACAAAATAGCGGCGGGACGGCTGACGTTTGGGTCAGAAATCCGTGCGCTGTTGGCCGCCGAGCCCACTTTGCCCGACGTCGATCCTACGGCTCTGAACTTGTTCCTGAAATTTCGCTACACACCGTCGCCCCTCACGATTTTCAGGGGCATTCGAAAGCTTGCTCCGGGAACGATGCTGGTCGTCGAACACGGAAAGTGCACCGAGGCACGGTGGTACGATTACACGCCAGTCCCGTTTCCCAAGAGCAAGAGCGAGGAAGAAGCGACGAACGAGCTGCTGGACCTTTACAAAGGTGCGGTCAAGCGGCATCTGCTGAGCGACGTTCCTGTGGGCATCCTTCTCAGCGGGGGGCTCGATTCCGGGCTGCTGCTCGCGCTCATGCAGGAACATGGACGCCAGTGGCCTGCTTACACAGTCGGCTACGGCAAGACCTTCGAGGACGACGAACTGGCCGACGCCGCCGAATCGGCGGCCCTGTTGGGTGCCCGTCATGTGCCAGTGCAGCTCGATCGCAGCGAATTCGAACGGTCGTTACCGAGCATCGTCAGCAGCCTCGAGGAGCCGATCGCCTCATCGTCGATCGTGCCGATGTACTTCGTGTGTCGACGAGCACGCGAAGACGTCAAGGTGGTCCTCGTCGGCCAGGGACCCGATGAGCTGTTCTGCGGCTACAAGCGCCACCTCGGTATCCATTACGGCGACGCGTGGCGAATGCTCCCGCACCCGGTCCGTCAGGCGATCGGGTCTGCCGTCAAGCGGCTGCCGCGCAATGAAACCGCGAAACGAGGCATTTACGCGCTCGGGATCCAAGATCCGCTCGCACGATTCGAGCATGTCTTCTCGCTCGCGCCGGCCGAACGGATAGCCGGGTTGTTTCGCAGCGGGCCGCCAGCAAATGCCCTCGGTCACGTGGAATCGTGGACAGCACTTCTGCGGGAAACCGAGTATCTGGACGAACTCGGCTGCTTCCAGCACCTCGAAATCCGATCCTCGCTGCCGGACGAACTGCTGATGTTCGCTGACAAGCTCTCGATGGCGCATGGCCTGGAAGTGCGCGTGCCGTATTTGGATAGGACTGTCGTGGAGTTCGCCGAACGTCTGAACGTGAGCATGAAAATCCGCGGCCGACGTGGTAAATGGCTGCACAGGGAAGTGTGCAAGCGCTTCTTGCCAGCCGCTCTTCTCAAACGTCAGAAGCGGGGATTCGCCGTGAATGTCGTCGATCAGTGGTTCCAATCATCCACGAATAGCACCTTGTCGGAGCTACTCCTCGATCGAACGTCCATCATGTTCGAGTTGCTCGACCCAGAGCCGGTACGACTGTTGCTCGAGGATCATCGAGCCGGCAAGGACGACAACCACAAGCTGCTCTTCAGTCTCTCGATGTTTGAGCAATGGTTGCGCGGTATTTACTCCGCCCCGGACGTCAGCGCTGCCGTAAATCAATAGCCATGAGGAGTGAACCATCGACACAAATGTCTATCACCTATGTGGAGCGATTTGACAACGGTCACTGGATCAAAGTCCCATCAGTTGATATCGACGGCATAACCACCGTAGTCACGGGGAGCTGGCTCAAGCGCGCCGCCATAGACGCCGAGGAGTGCGGTGAAACGGAACTACCGGAACCGCAGACCTACATAGACAGACTTCAAAAGTATCGAGCTCACGGTTTAGTTGCAGACATGTTCACCTTCGCGCAGAAACTTCCCTGCACGGATAGAAAATATTCCTACCCGATGGAACGCGAGGGCGTCGCGGCGATTCGAATGACCACTTTCTCAAAGTGGTGGGATCGACTTCCGCAAGTGAGCCGCAAGAATGTTCGACGCGCGGCGAAGCGTGGTGTCGAAATCTGCGTCAAGAGCGTGGACGACGACCTTGTTCGCGGAATTGTCGACATCAACAACGAAACGCCGATCCGGCAGGGTAAGCAGTTCACGCATTACGGCGAACGCTTTGACCGAGTGAAGACAGACTTTCTCGCCTTCAGCCATAGAAGTGACGTCATCTGTGCGTATGTAGGCAGGGAGTTGGTCGGCTTGACGAAGATTATTTATTGCGGCGAAGTGGCAGCGATCATGAAGCTTCAAACGAAAGTGAGCCAAGCAGACAGGCGACCTGCGAACGCTCTCATTGCAGGAGCCATCGAGCATTGTTCCGAAAAGCGTGTTTCGTTTGTGACGTATGGCCTTTATCGTTACGGAAACCAAAGCTGGACGTCCTTGATGGAGTTCAAAGCGAGACATGGCTTCGAGGAGATCGTCGTGCCGCGGTATTTCGTGCCCTTGTCGGTCAAAGGCATCGTCACGTCTCGTCTGAAGCTGCACAGGGGTATCGTTGGCATTCTGCCCTCTGGAGTGGTGCAGGTTGGTCGAACTCTCAGGTCTCGCTGGACGTCGGGTCTTTTAGCCGGTGTAGCTCAACGCTAGAGCAGCCGAAATTGTAATCGGCAGATGGTGCGTTCAAGTCCTCCCGCCGGCTCCATATAACTCCGCCCTGCCGCGCACTGATCATGCCCTCGTCACGCGTGAACTCACTCAGAATGGATACCCGGGTCGCTTTGCTTACGGGTGGCACTGACAAACCGTACGCGCTGGGACTGGCCTCTGCTTTGGCCGCTCAGCGCGTTCAGGTCGAGTTCATAGGTAGTAATGAGCTGGACTGCCCGCAGGTACGGGCGATTCCGGGATTGGTTTTCCTAAATCTTCGGGGCGATCAGCGCGAGGAAGTGCCTTTTGCCGGCAAGCTCGTGCGGGTTCTTGTCTACTACGGTCGACTTGTAAGGTATGTGGCGACCGCAAAGCCAATGATTCTGCACATCCTGTGGAATTCAAGGTTCGAGGTGTTCGACCGAACCGTGCTAATGGTGTACTACCGGCTTCTGGGGAAGCGAGTCGTCCTGACCGCGCACAATGTGAATGGTGCTGCACGCGATGATAAGGACGGGTGGGCCAATAGGCTGTCACTTCGGATTCAATATCGTCTCTGCGATCACGTATTCGTGCACACTGATGCGATGAAGCGGGAGCTCGTCGCGGCATTCGGTGCGAGGGAGCAGCGAGTGACGGTGATTCCGTTCGGGATCAACGACACGATGCCGCACAGTGAATTGAAGCCAGCCGCTGCGAGGCAGAGGCTCGGAATGGCAGTGAACGGGCGGGCGGTGCTCTTCTTCGGCCAAATTGCGCCGTACAAAGGATTGGAGTACCTGATTGCCGCAGTAGCTGTGCTCGCGAAAACTGGCGAAGACGTTCGCCTAATCGTTGCGGGGAGGGTCAAGCGAGGGAGCGAGGGATATTGGGGAAGTATCCGACGCTCTATCACGGACCTTGGCATCGAGGACCTCGTGGTCCAGAAGATCCGATTCATTCCCGACGACGAGGTCGAGACCTATTTCAAGGCCGCCGATGCCGTCGTCATTCCGTATGTGGACATTTTCCAGAGCGGGGTCCCGTTTCTGGCATTTAGCTTCGGCCTGCCCGTCATTGCGACGGATGTTGGGTCGCTTCGTGAGGATGTGACCAGCGAGACCGGCTTATTGTGCAAGCCGAAGGATCCAGCGGATCTGGCGCGAGTCATTGCGGCCTTCTACCGGAGCGCGTTGCACCGGGAGCCGGATCGAGCGCAAGAACGCATCCGCGGGCTCGCGGCGGAGAGGCACTCATGGGAAACGGTGGTTGACCGAACCAGGGCTGTTTACGCAAGTCTCGCAGCCGACGGTCGGAGCCCACATATCTTTGGTTCGCGTACGGGGCCGTAGCGGCCAACCCATCGCCATGCCAGGGATAGCTGGAATCATCAGCCACGACCCGCCAGCGGACTGTCGTCGGCTCGTGACACACATGCTTCGAACCATGATGCACGAGCGCTTTTACGCGTCCGGAGCCTGCTTTGCGCCGGAAATTGGCGTATACGCGGGGTGGGTGGCTCATCCCGGTTCGTTTGCGGCGAGGGAGTCCAGTCGGGGCGCAGTCCAGAAGATCGGACTAGCGCTTGCGGGAGAGTGCTTTGAGGGGCAGAGCCTGCCCGATCCGTCCGCGGACCGCGACAATCAGAGACATTCCGGCAGCTCGGTGTTGGCGCTCTATGATCGGCTCGATGAGCAATGCATCGCCGACCTGAACGGCCTTTTCTGCGGCCTGATCCTCGATCGCTCCAAAAGGCGGGCGCTCCTATTCAACGATCGCTATGGGCTCGAGCGCATCTACGTTCATGAAACCGAGCAGGCGACGTATTTCGCCAGCGAAGTGAAGGCTCTGCTGCGAGTTGTGCCAACGCTGAGGGTATTTGACGACCAGGCTGTCGCCGAGTTCTTGACGTTCGGGTGTCCCCTTGAAGGGAAAACGCTCTTTCGAGGGATCAAGAGCCTCCAAGGAGGGTCTCTCTGGTCCTTTGACGGCGGTTTATGCCGGAAAGCGCGGTATTTCGAGCCCGCACAATGGGAGTGTCAACCACTGCTGACACCGCGAGCCTTCGAAGCTGAATTCCAGGAGCGTTTCAAGAAAGCTCTCCCTCGATACTTCCGAGGCGAACCCAGGATCGGAGTGTCACTGACCGGCGGCCTCGATACGCGGATGATCATCGCGTGTCTGCCAGCTCTCGCGAGTCGTCCGCTCTGCTACACATTTTCGGGCCGGGAGGGGGACACGCTCGACGCGCGCATCGCGGCGCGTGTAGCCGCGGCCAGCGGCCTGGAGCATCGGGTTCTGCGCATCGCCGAAGACTTTTTGTCGGAGTATGGTGCTTACGTCGACCGAACGGTGTACATCACCGATGGGTGTTCGGGGGCGCTGGGAGCTCATGAGATCTACTTGAACGGCCTGGCGCGAGAATCGGCGCCGATACGATTGACCGGTAATTTCGGCGGTGAAGTGCTGCGTGGCGTGTCGACATTCAAACCGATGGGATTGTCACGCGAGTTGATCCATCCGGATTTCCATCACCGGATCGACACGGCTGCAGGCCGCACCTCCGGAATCGTCGGATCGGCGGTGACGTCCGCGGCGTTCCGTGAAATTCCATGGAATTTGTTCGGCACGATGGCAGCAGCAAGATCGCAGGTTGTGTTTCGTACGCCGTACCTCGACAACGAGCTCGTCTCGCTGGCGTACCGAGCGCCGGCGCGAGTGCGACAGTCCTCTGGTACCGCGCTACGTTTGGTGCGAGAACACCAGCCATGCCTCAGTCACATCCCGACCGACCGGGCTGTGACGCTCGACGGCCGGGGGATCGCGTACATGCTGAAGCGGTTGGTCGCTGAAGTCACATTCAAGCTCGACTATTTCCACAAAGAAGCGCTGCCGCAACGCCTGATGCGGTTCGATGCAGCAATTGGCGCTCTCGCGCGTTTCGGAGTATTGGGCCTGCATAAGTATCTGCCTTACCGGCTCTGGTTTCGCAGGGATTTGGCGGGCTACGTCAATGGCGTGCTTACCGATTCGGCATCGACGCGCCTGCCGTACTTGAATCAGCGATTTCTGACAACCCTGGCGCACGACCACGTGGCTGGGAGGAGGGACTACGTCCGCGAAATCAATGCGGTCGTCACGCTGGCTGCTGTGGATCGGCTCCTCCTGCGTGGCTGGGCAGAAAGAGAGAACTGTGAGCGTGATGTAGCGTGTGATGAAGGGACGGGTGCGGAATGCCTCCCTCGCTAGCCCTGTTTTTGTGGCTCGTCGTTTTGGTGATGCTGCTGCGTTATGACCCCGCGAGGCGTCCAGATACTTCGCCGGGATTATGGATTCCTGTGCTGTGGGTCTCTATCGTGGCTTCGCGGCTCCCTTCGCAATGGCTTGGTGTCCGCCAGATGGCGGCGCAGGCGTATGATGAAGGGAATAGCTTAGACCGGATCATCTATAGCGTCCTGATCGTGATGGCCATCGGCGTGTTGATGTCGCGGTCGGTGAAATGGAGGGATGTACTTGCGCGACACATCGCAGTGGTTGGGGTGCTTTTATTCGCGCTGTTCAGCGTCGTGTGGTCGGACTTTCCATTGGTTGCATTCAAGCGGTGGTTTCGCGACCTAGGACTCTATTTGGGTATCCTCATCGTGTGGTCCGATCCTCGCCCGTTGGAGGCCGTCCGAACAGTGCTTCGCCGCCTGTGCTTTCTCCTTATCCCGCTCTCCATCGTGCTCTATAAGTATTATCCCGATACGGGAAGGCAATACGATTTGTGGACCGGCCAGCCATCGTACGTGGGAGCCACAACGAGCAAGAACATGCTCGGGCTCCTCTGCCTCGCGAGCGGACTGTTTTTCGTGTGGGATACAATGACCCGTTGGCGCGATCGCAGCGAACCGCGCGCACAGCGAATCCTTCTTGTGAACGTGGCGTTCATCGGGATGACGATCTGGTTGCTGACGCTTGCCCACAGTGCTACGTCCAGCGCCTGCTTAACGCTCGGCTGTGTCGTGCTCGCGGCGGCTCACGGGAAAGGCGGGTCGCGTCGCCTAGCCCTCTTCATGCTCCCGGTGCCGGTGGCAATCTGTTTATATGCGGTGCTGTCGCTCGGCTTCGGCGTCGACCTTGGGGCGACGTTCGCTCCGGTTTTGGGTCGTGACGCAACGTTGACGGGCAGAACGCAGATCTGGAACACTTTGATCGCCATGCAGACGAGTCCGCTTGTTGGCGCCGGATACGAGAGCTTTTGGATGGGTTCCCGACTTCAGCGTGTTTGGGCGTCCGATGCTGGAATGATTAATGAGGCGCATAATGGCTACCTGCAGGTGTATTTGAACCTGGGCGCAATGGGGCTCTTGCTTCTCTTCGGTGTACTGATCGGGACATATTGGAGGATTTGGAAAGGATTGAGAGCTTTTCCAGCCATCGGATCATTTGGTCTGGCACTGTGGACTGTTCTCGTCGTTTACAACGTCACGGAGGCGGCTTTTCTCGGCGGAGTGTTGTGGACAGCGCTCTTGATGATGATGGGACCTCTCGAGGGACACGGTGGCCAACAGCAGCCGGCGGCAGCAAAGGCGCCAGGCCATTCAAAGTGGAGGCACCTGAAACCTAGAGTTGCAGCCGTTTCCGTGACGTCGCTATCGTCTCGTCCGAGCACGCCCATGCTCCTGTCCGCGAGACGGCGAAAACTGTAAGCGCCTTCGCAGGACAGTTATGCGCTCCTTCGAGGCAATGTCGGTTTTGCGGGCAGGAGTAATGATTGTGGCGACCTTGCGCCGGTCTGTGTCGGTACTCGTCTTGCCACGGACAAAACGAGCAGTAGCGCGCGGGTGCCGGAATTCTGCTGGAGCGGGACAATGATGAGCGAAACGAGCAGACGGTTTTGTTGCATGTTGCTGCTTCTCTCCGCCGTATTTTTCTGGAGGAGGATCGGCGCTACGACAGTCAGTGCAGCCTCATGCAGTGCGGGTGATGTGCAGAATGCTCTAAACCGGGCTACCGACGGAGACATCGTAACGATTCCGGCTGGCGCGTGTGCATGGACTACTCAGGTCGTGTGGACGGCACCTGCGAACGTGACCGTTCGCGGGGCCGGCAACGCCTTGCTGGGCGGAGGCGATCAGACCATCATCACCGACAACTACGCCAGCGATGGGCCCATCCTGTCGATCACGACGAGCGTCTCCGGAACATTTCGGATGACGGGACTCACGTTCCGCGGTGGTAGCACCGGCGGCCAGGTGAAATGGAATGGGATGGTCATGATTGGGGGGAAATCAAGAAACCTCCGGGTCGATCACGTCCATTTCAACATGCAGGCGTACAGCCCTCCGAACAGTGGCGCGGCGCTGCGTTTTGTTGGACGGATTTATGGCGTTGTCGATCACAGTCTGTTTGACCTCTCTGGCGTCGGCAATGGCATCCAGATTCATTACGATGATGGCAGCGCAGGCGACGTGACATGGGCGGAAGCGACGGGACTGGGGTCGGACGCCCTTCTGTTCGTAGAAGACACGACGTTTAACGCGGATTCACGGTTTGGCGCCTCAAACGACTGCGCTGACGGCGGGAAGTGGGTATGGCGCCACAACACGTTGAACTCTGCTATGGTGCAAACGCACCCCACTGGAGGCGGGGCGAGAGGTCGGGGGTGTCGCGCCTGGGAAGTGTATCTGAACGCGTTCAATGGCTCGAATGACGCGCCCAGTTTCAACGCTGCATTCATCAGCAGCGGGACCGGTGTGATCTGGGGGAATACGGCATCGGCTGGATACAGCAATTTTGTGACGCTGCACTCGATGCGGAAGAGCAACAGCACGTATACGCAAACGGCTTCGCCGAACGGGTGGGGCTACTGCGGGACCGCCTTCAATGGGCTGGGGTCCAATTTGGACGGCAATACGAGCACGTCGACCGGGTACCCATGCCTGGACCAGCCTGGACGGGGCGTGGGCGACCTCCTGTCGGGTGCCTTCCCGAACGTGACGAACACGGCCACGGGCTGCGCGGCCTCGTCGCCGTGCGCATGGCCGCGACAGGCGCTTGAGCCCATCTACGAGTGGGCCAACACCTGGGCCGCCGTGCCGGGCGACGGCGGCAGTTATTGGTCGGTCTACGAGCCGACCGTGCTTTTGCAGAACCAAGATTATTTTTTGCGCGCCTCGGTATTCACTGGGGAAGCAGGCACGGGCGTGGGAACGCTGGCCGGGCGGCCCTCGACGTGCACGGCAGGTGTAGGCTACTGGGCCACAGACAGCAACACGCTCTTTCAGTGCTCGACGGCGAACACTTGGACGGTGTATTACAGGCCTTACACCTATCCCCATCCACTCACTCAAGACGCCCAGGCGATCCCGACAGCTCCGCAAAATGTCCGCATCATTCGATGACGCGGTTGCCGTTAGCTGGTTGAAGGATTGACAGTCGGCCGGAACGCCGAAAGGCGATGACCGCCTCCGCTCGTGCGAGGTTGCGTCTCGGCCCCAACGACCGGCAAGCCGTCATCCCCGCCACGAATCAGGACCGATTCTCCTACGACTAACTCATGAAGCCACTCGTGTCGATCCTCATTCCCTCCTATAACGCCGAGGAGTGGATTGTGGACACCGTTGAATCTGCGCTGGCCCAGACGTGGTCGCGCAAGGAGATTGTCATTGTCGACGACGGATCTAACGACAGTACTCTCGCACTGGCACGCCGCTATGAGTCCAAGCATGTTTGCATCGTGAGCCAACGAAACCAAGGGGGCGCCGCGGCGAGAAACACCGCCTTCGCGCACTGCCAAGGCGATTACATCCAGTGGCTCGATGCCGATGACCTTCTCGCCCCCGACAAGGTCATGAAACAGATGGCAATTGCCGAGCAGTGTGCGGACGATCGAATACTCGGATCGTCGGCGTGGGCGTACTTTATGTACCGCCCGAGTGCGGCGAGGTTTGCACCGACCCCCCTTTGGGATGACTTGCTCCCGATGGAATGGATGCTCCGGAAGTGGTCGCACAACGTGCATATGCAGACCGCCACGTGGCTCGTCAGCCGAGAGTTGAGCAGTGCAGCAGGTCCTTGGAACACCGAGCTCCTCGGAGACGACGACGGAGAGTACTTCGCCCGCGTCGTTCTGGCGAGCCGTGGCGTCCGCTTCGCACCGGACGCGCGTGTCTTCTATCGGGTCGTGGGCACGAGCCGACTAAGCTACATTGGCCGCTCGAACCGAAAACTCGAGGCACACTTCCGAAGCATCCAGTTACAGATCGGGCATGTTCGATCGCTCGACGACGGACCGCGTGTTCGCGCTGCCATAGTGAATTACCTGCAGACTTGGCTGCCGCATTTCTATCCAGAACGGCTGGACCTTGTGGACGAAATGCGGTCCCTTGCGTCGGCGGTTGGCGGTGAACTGCAAATCGCCTCAATCGGCGGGAAGTACGCATTGATAGACATGATGCTCGGTCGCGTTGCCGCCAAAAAGGCGCAACTCCACTACAACGCTGGAAAGACATTTGTGTTGCGATCGTGGGACAAACTCCTGTTCGCGCTCGCAGAGGAGCGAGTCAACAAAACAGGCATCGTAAGGACGGCCTGCAAAATGCCCGACGCATGAGAGCGCAGCGCGTACCGGGACCAGGACTTGGGAAGCTTACATGCCCGCCAACCGAGAGCGCGCTGGCTACTCACCATCTTCGAAAATCCATCAAGACTCGGACGATGGCGGGTGCGATTGCCAGTGCCGGCGGGCAAGGCGGGCAGCTCATTCTCGCCGTTGCATACAACGCGATCTTGGCACGGTTGATCAGTCCGCACGACTTCGGCCTCGTGGCGATGGCTATGGTCGTTGCGGGATTTCTGCAAGTGTTCAAGGATGCGGGACTCTCCACGGCAACCATTCAGCGCGCAGACATCACATACGCGCAAGTGTCGAATCTATTCTGGGTGAACGTGGCCGTCGGCGGGACGGCAATGGTCGGGATGGCGGCCACGGCGCCACTCGTCGCTTGGTTCTTTCACGAACCGGAGCTAGTCGGCATTTCCGTCGCGCTGTCAATTGGCTTCCTGCTCGAAGGATTCGTGGTTCAGCAGGTCGCCATTCTGAATCGCCAAATGCGATTCACGCTCCTCTCGGGAGTTGAGCTCGGTTGTGCCGCCGCTGGGTTTCTTATCGGAGCCATTATGGCTCTCACAGACTGGGGGTACTGGTCGCTGGTCTGCGCAACGTTGTCGACGGCCGCGTTACGGGTTACGACGGTGTGGAGTCTCTCGCGATGGCGGCCCCAGAAGCCGGCGCCTGGCAGTGGCACGGGACCGCTCGTGCGATTCGGCGCGGACTTGACGCTTGTTGGTGTCGTGTATGCGGTCTCGCGGGGATGCGACAGCCTGCTCATTGGCCGCTACCTCGGCAGCGACGCCGTTGGACTTTACTCGCGGGCAACGGCACTGGTGACGCGTCCGCTCGAGCGCTTAATCGCACCCATCTATGCTGTGATTGTTCCGGCGCTGTCGCGACTTCAGACCGAACCGGAACGGTACCGAAATGCGTTTGTTCAGGTATTCGACGGGCTGACGATCGCGGCATTTCTTCTGGCTGGATTGTTATTTCCGTTGTCGAATGCGCTGGTCAAGGTGGTCCTGGGCGATAATTGGGACGCCGCTGCCCCGATCTTTGCGGCACTGACGCCTGCCTTCGTGCATCTTCCATTGGCGACGGCGACATCTTGGTTATATACGAGCCAGGGGCGCGGAAGGGACCTTTTGGTGACCGCTTGTGCCGGTTCGGCCGTCCTGGTTGGCGCGTTCCTGGCCGGCCTATCGTTCGGGGCGACTGGCGTCGCGATCGCCTACTCCGCCTCGAGTTTGCTGGTGATACTTCCACTGACATTTTATATGGCGGGGCGAGCCGGCCCAGTTACAACGCGGGATCTCTGGGTGACGGCCGGCACCCATCTCCCGGTGTTCTTCACAGTCTTGTGGGCAACATGGCTTGCTCGTGAGTGGATAGCGCCTTCGTTGTCGCCATTCGCACAGATTCTGGCCTGCATGTCTGTCGGTGGGGTCGCCGGAGTGGTCGCCGTGTGTGTCTTTGGTCGCAGCCGACGAGCGCGGGCCGGCTTTGTTGCACGGCTTCGGGAGTACTGGAAACGACAAGATGCATAACCTGTCGACGTAGATGCGTCTGGCACTGAGTTGTGGGTGCGGGCCGTTGGCCACGAGTTCTTCCGATCTGCGTCTGGTGGACGTGCCCGTCACGGCCGGTTGGCCGGAGTCCAGAGGACATCTGTTGCTGCTGGCGGCATTGTTTCGGCTGTGGTCACTGGCACCAGGTGCAATCGATAGCGCATCCAGCGGCGTACGATGGCGATCGCGCATCCGGTATAGCCGAACCCGTGCATCAGGTCGAAGAGTTCCGCGACGGTTGAGCCGGCGCGCGCCAGATGTCCTGCAACTACTTCCGCGAGGACAATCGGTGTATGGCGTTCGATTGTCGCCCCAAGGCCACGCAGGGTGCGGCACTCAAATCCTTCCACATCGATCTTGATGACCATCGGTCGGTTTATTGGAGCGCGACCAAGAAGATCGTCACCACGTCGTACGGGTACCGCGTAGCGCGCGGTTACCGTCGCCTCGTCCGGCGGCGGCGCGAATGAGCCATGGACACTCGATCCGGTCTCCCGCGTCAGCGACAACATGGCATCTTGATCGCTAAGACCTACGGGATGAACGTGAACTTGGGTCAATCCGTTGCGGGTGACGTGTAGTCGGATGCGCTCGCAACAGTCTGGATTAGGTTCGAAGGCGTAGACAACTCCAGTGGGGCCGACGGCGTGAGCCGCAAGTAAGGTCATTAACCCGATGTTTGCACCAATGTCGACAAAAGTATCGCCGGGGCGGAGCACATTTCGCAACGCCAACTGCGGACCGAGATCATAGTGCCGCCCGCAGAAGTAGACGATGCGCTCATGCATGTCGGCCAAGTTCAACCACACCGAATATGGCGTCCACTTATAGCGCGTGCGGACCAGGGGTGTGCTGGGCCACCCCTGATCGATCGCCCCGCCAACGAGGGCCATCATCCGCCCCCACGCCGGTAGTTCACTGCGTGTATACGGTAGGACTAGCGGAAGGAGCGCAGTACGGACCATTACGTTATCCTCCATTGTGCGATTGGCTAGGACTCCTGCCGGTCATCGAATTCAGCCGCGGCACAAGCATCGCAAGCCCTCGCTGAATCCAGTTCGGCTTGGAACACCACTCCCCGAGCATCGAGACGCGGTTTGTTCGTGATCATGACGGACAGATGATTCTAATTATTAAGCTCAATGCAACCGGCGACGTCGTGCGGACGACTACCCTGCTACGGCAGTTCGAGTGCGACGTGACATGGGTCACTTCAGCGCCAAACCACGAGCTCTTGGGCGAGAGTGACAACATCCGGTGCGTGGAATTTACGCGGTCTGAGTTGGCGCTTGATCGCCACTACGACCTTGTCATCAACCTCGAAGACGACCTGCCGCCCGCCCAATTCGCGCGTCAGGTCCAACACACTCGTTTGTTCGGCGCGTATCTCGACGAGACCGGGTCCGTCGCGTACTCCGAAGACTCGCGTCAATGGTTCGATCTCAGCCTCATCAGCGTGTACGGCAGACAACGCGCCGATGCGCTGAAGCTCCTGAACCGCCGCACGTACCAGGAGCTGGTCTTCGAAGGCCTAGGCCTCACCTTCAGCGGCGAACGTTATGTGCTTCCGCAGCCGGCACTAACGCGGCTCGCCGGCGACGTGGCCATTGCGCCGGTTGCCGGCCCGGTCTGGCCGATGAAAGGCTGGGCCTATTATGACCAGCTGAAGGCGGAGCTCGAGGCCACGGGGCTGCGCGTGAACGTCCTCCCGCGACGGAACTCGCTGCTCGAACACATGGGCGATGTCAGCAATCACCGCTGTCTGGTCGGCGGCGACAGCCTGCCGATGCATTTCGCCCTGGGCACCCGCACTCCCTGCGTCACGCTCTTCAACTGCACCAGCCCGTGGGAGATCTACGACTACGGCCTGCAGACGAAGCTGGTGTCGCCGCTGCTGGAGAGGTTCTTTTACAAGCGCGGCTTCGACACCGCTGCCACAACCGCCATCCGCGTGGAAGACGTGTTCGACGCGGTCATGGAACGGCTCAAAACGCCTGCCGCAATCGCCAGATGAACTCAGACTACAACGTCGCAGAGTATCTGGCCCGGGAGCTTGCCGACCACTCCGAGGTCGTCAGCCGCACCGCAGAAAACGTGCGTGAGACCTTCCCTCGACTCGTTGCCGCCTGCCTGGAGTCCATCAGGCATGGCCACAAGCTCCTGTTCTTCGGCAACGGCGGAAGTGCGGCCGACGCGCAGCATTTCGCGACGGAACTGGTGGTCCGCTATCAGGCGAACCGCCCCGCCATCAGCGCCATCGCGCTGACGACCGACACGTCCACATTGACTGCGATCGGCAACGATCTGGGGTTCGACGATGTGTTCGCCCGCCAGGTGGAGGCCCTCTGTATCGCCGGCGACGTGGCGATCGGCATCTCGACGTCCGGCAACAGCGAGAACGTCATCCGAGGCCTTCGAGCTGCCGGAGCAAGAGGCGCCGTCACTGTTGCCTTCACCGGCGGTGATGGCGGCCGGATTCAGTCGCACGCAGATCACGCGATCGTGGTCCCATCCACAACCACCGCGAGAATTCAGGAGATGCACCTGCTCCTGGGACATTCTCTCTGCGCACTGTTGGAAGAATCTCTCGCTTCGTAGGCGCATTCGGCGAGCCACACCTCCATCCCCATCGCATTCCCTACACTCTAACAACCAGCTCGCGATTTCTCGATTTCGGTCACAACTATCGTTTGCCGACCCGCGTTTGCGCGCGCCGCGCCACCAACCACAACCATGAGTACCGCCGAATCATCAGACCGACTCGTGTCGATCGTTTCAGACTTCGTGAACAGGCGCGTGCTCGTTCTCGGGGATGCCATTCTCGACGAGTACCTTTCAGGCGACTGCAGCAGGATTTCGCCCGAAGCGCCAGTGCCCGTCGTCAGAGTCCACAACGTCAGGCGGATCCTCGGAGGAGCGGCGAACACCGCGGCCAACGTCGCCGCCCTCGGGGGCCGCGCCACGCTCGTCGCCCTCGTTGGACACGACGATGCCGGGGCCACGCTGGCACGGTGCGCTCAAGAGGCGCGCGTCGATCTTCAGCCGGTGACCAACGGAGCGCCAACGCTTCGCAAAACACGGGTCGTCGGTCAGCATCAGCAGATCGTGCGCTTGGATTACGAGGAGGTCCACCCACTGGACGCGCACACCGAGGCGTCCATTCTCGCGCTGTTCAACGACTTGGTCTCCGCATACGACATCGTCGTGATGTCCGATTACGCGAAGGGCTTTCTCTCGAAGGCGCTCGCACAGCAGATCATCAGACGCGCACATGACGCCGGTCGGCAAGTGATCGTCGACCCTCGGCCCCAACATCGGGACTACTACCAGGGATGCGATTACGTGACGCCGAACTGGCGCGAGTCGCGAGGGCTGCTCGCCCTGCCCGACGCGGAGCCGACGCCGGACGCCGCCCGCGCCGTTGCCCATGAACTGGCGTGCGCTTTGACATCGAACGTGTTGCTCACGCTCGGACCTCACGGCATCTCGTTCTGCAGCCGCACTGGAGACGAGCAGTTTGCGACACCGACGTTGGCAAGGGAGGTCTTTGACGTCAGTGGCGCCGGCGATACCGTCGTGGCCACATTGGCGTTGGCCATTGCGTCGGGGGCTGACCACGCGTCAGCGGTGATGCTGGCGAATCGGGCCGCCAGCGTGGTCGTCGGAAAGTTCGGTACGGCGACGCTGACCTCCGAAGAACTGCTGGGCGAGCATGATGCCCTCCGGCTCGTGCCGCGCGCGTCGCTCCGGGGACTTGCTGCCACGTTGAGGGCGAAAGGCAGGCGGCTGGTCACCGTCAATGGGTCGTTCGATGTTCTGCACGCGGGACATCTGCACATCCTGAACGAGGCACGCAGCCAGGGAGACGTGCTCATCGTCGGCCTGAACAGCGATGCATCGGTGCGTTCGCACAAGGGACCCACGCGGCCTATCATTTCCGATCGGGGGCGCGCCGAAATGCTGCTGGCGCTGCGCGTGGTCGATTACGTCCACATCTTCGACGAGCCCGATCCGATTGCATTCTTGAGCGAGCTCAATCCTGATGTCCACGTCAACGGCGCGGAATACGGCGAGAACTGCATCGAGCGCGATGTCGTCATCCGCAATGGTGGCAGGCTGCACCTGGTCGACAGAATTCCAAACTTGTCCACGTCGGCTCTCGCGGGGCAATTGTAGCCGCCAGAGCCCAGACTGGCAGGTGTCAGCGAGCCAGAAATGACGCAGGGACTTCGGCTCGCCGCCGCGGTGCCTTCCCGGTGGTCGCAGGGCTGTCACAGTGGGACATCGTGCCCGTGCGAGACTCAGAGAATGACGACGCAGCGCCACAAAGACGCGATCCTTCGACGACAGAAATCTGAGGCGCTAGGATGCTTTCATGAGTTTCCGCCGCGGCACATATCTGTAATCGACATGGAGTGGCACACCCCGGATCGCTGCAGTAACGGCCGTTTTACTAAGGAAACGCGGGGCACATCCTTTGCGGACATGCTCTGCCGTGAATGCATCGAGATTTACCAGAGTCATCGTCTTTATCCTTATTGCAATCTGTTGCGCGCGCCTGTCGGACGCAGCCGATCTCACGCTCGCATGGGACGCGCCTAGCGACGGAATTACTACCGGTTACATCCTCTTGTACGGCGTGGCGCCGAGGTCGTACTCTGGCCAAGTAGACGTTGGCAGCAGAACGTCGTACACCGTGAACGGCCTGGCAGATGGCACAACCTACTACTTCGCAGTCCGCGCATACGACGCAATAGGCGACATGAGTAATCTGTCAAGCGAGGTATACGCGACGACCTTGTCCGGTGTTCCGCCAGTGGTGACAGCGCTTGCGCTCACCGCTGACCATCCTTCTCCACAAGTGGTCGGCACTACCGTGACCTGGCTCTCGGCGGCTACGGGCGGAGTCGCGCCTTATGAATTTCAATGGGCGCTTTATGGAGCCGGCAACTGGACGGTCTCGCCGTGGACAATCGCGTCCACTTGGACGTGGACTCCTTTGACGCCCGGCACCGAATATCAGGTAAAAGTCGCCGTTCGTAGTGCGGGCAGCAGCAGCACCAGCGGAGAAATGTCCCAGTCAGTGCCCTTCACAGTGACATCGCCGCCAGTGGCTTCAGTCACTCTGCAGTCAAATGTGGCCCCACCACAGATAGTTGGCAGCACGATCCTTTGGTCGGCGGGTGCGTCCGGTGGGGTTGCGCCGTACCAATACCGCTGGTGGGTGTTTGATGGCAGCGTCTGGAGCGCTGCGACCGCGTGGACCACGAGCTCGACATGGTCCTGGAAGCCAACGGTGGCCAATAGCGGCTACGTCGTCCGGGTCTGGGTACGTGGTGCTGGGAACTCCACCGACGCCGCGGAGGCGTCTGCTTCCGTCCCGTTCCCGATCAAATCGGCGCCAAAGGGACGCAAGCGTTAGTCCGAATTCTCCATTACGCGACGTGATCTTGCAACAATCCGGCGCATCGCATAATCGCCTCATTGCGCTCGTCCTGATCCTGCCGAGCCTGGAACAGACTTTCGATCAGCCGTCTTCTCCGCACGAAGGCGGAACGGCAGCACGTACAGTCTGTAGTACTGCAGCTTGAGCCACTGCTCCGCCACAACCTCCACTCCGTGCCAACTCCGGGTCCATGTGCTCACTTCCCGTGTTCCCTGGACGGGCTCGCACCTGACCGCAATCCCGGCGTGGCCGAGCGTGGCGCCGTAGACCAGCGCGGATCGTCTGCTGCGGAAAAGCGGCGAGACGACGATCACCGAGCGGATGCGTTCGCGCTCGATAAAGTGCAGCACGTCGTAGGCCGCGTTGAGAGAGATCGGCTCGACCTCCCGTGTCGGAACGGTGTCCATCGCGCCGAGGCGGGCGATCTTCGCCATCACTTCCGCCGTGCCCAGCGCAACAGCATTGGTTTCGGAGGTGCCTGACTCGGTCGGGATTGGTACGAGCACTCGCGTGGCAAAGCCAGCCCGACGCAGCTGAGTCGTGCGCTCGAACACGAGGTAGTCGGGGTCGAAGTTCTCGACGAGGATGGCGTCGCTTGGCGCGCCGTTCGCGTCGCACACGAGGCTGCGGGCGATGGCGACGGTCCACCACCCGCGGGTCAGCCACGCGGCAATCACGATGAGCGCCACAAACCCGACGCGGAACTTCCAGGTGGTCCTGGTATGCTCGGTGCGGTAGACGAAGTGCCGCGTCCAGCGTGGTGCGTTAGAGGACTCACGCATCGGCTGCCCGCCGGCGTGCGCAAATCGCGGCCGGAGAACCTCGGGTGATCATACAGCCAAAGATCCTGACGCGGCTGCAACTACCCTTGAGCAGCGGGTGACGAAACGCGAGCCAACGAAATCCGGGGAAGAAGCCCTGGCGAGCTCAGTCATCGGCGAGGGTACTGGAGCATGGGCGACGTGGCGAAGACTGCCACGTCCGGAGCGGCTGCGAATCAGCGGGGGGTTTGGCTGGATCGTTGTGGTCACGCTGGCCTTCGTTCAGCCGCTCACCAGGCTGATGCTGCATGCCGCCCAGAGCGAGTTGCATTCCTACATCCCGCTGGTGCCGCTCGTCGCCTGTTACCTGCTCTTCATCCAGCGAAGGACGCTCTTGGCTGCCTGTCGGAGTTCGATTGGCGGAACGGTGGTGATGGGCGGCATCGGCGTGGCCGCACTCTCCGCAGCGATTGCATTCCGTGGAAGTCTGAGCATCAACGATGGCCTCGCCCTGATGGCGCTCGCCTACGTGAGTTTCGTCGCGGCTGCTGGATTTCTGTTCCTGGGGTCGAAATGGATGGCCGCCGCTGCCTTTCCCGTCGCGTTCCTGATCTTCATGGTTCCGCTGCCGGACGGCGTAGTGAGCTGGCTGGAGACGGCTTCAGTGCTGGCCTCGGCGGACCTCGCAGCCTTGTTTTTCAACATGACGGGTACTCCGCTCCTGCGCGACGGCACGGTATTCGCGCTGCCCACCATTGTGCTCAGGGTCGCCCGGGAGTGCAGTGGGATCCACTCCAGTTGGGTGCTCTTTATCACGAGCCTGGTGGCTTCCCATCTCTTTCTCGAGAGCCCGTGGCGAAGAATCATCCTGGTGGCCTTCGTGATTCCGCTCGGGATTGTGCGGAACGGATTCCGGATTCTGGTCATCGGGCTGCTCTGCGTAAATGTCGGCCCGCACATGATCGACAGCATTTTTCATCGCCGGGGTGGCCCCTTCTTTTTCCTGCTGTCTCTGGTGCCGCTGATCGTGTTCATGGCGTGGCTGCGGCGCCAGGAGCAATGGTGACGCTTTTTTTCCTTCTCCCTTTCGCGGCTGGGTTCTTCAGCCTGCTCCTGGCCGTTGTCAGCCTGCTTCGCAGGAAGCGGTCCCCCGCTGCGTGGTGCTTCTCCGCGGGGATGGCGGCGCTCGGGCTTGATAGCGTATTCACGGGCCTCAGCCTGCGAGCCACTCAGCTCGGCGAGGTGGCCGAGTGGCTGGCGCCTGCATTCATCGTCAAGTCCCTCGTACCCGTGGTATGGCTGTGCTTCAGCCTGACGTACTCGCGGAGTAATTACCGCGAGTTCGTGGCCCGCTGGAAAATCCCGCTGGCATTCCTGGGTCTGCTGCCGATCGGTGTGTCGCTCGGCTTCCTCGAACAACTGGGGTCGCCAGCGACGCCGGGCGACCTCTGGTGGTTGCAGTCTGGCGCGATGGCCCAGGCGTTGAACGTCATCTTCCTCATGTCGCTCGTCCTGATCCTGACGAACCTGGAACAGACGTTTCGATCGGCAGTCGGCACGATGCGCTGGCGGATCAAGTTCGTGGTCGTCGCCCTCGCGGTGATCTTCGGTGCCCGTCTGTACGTTCGGAGTCAGGCGATGCTCTTCTCCGCGCCCGACATCGCGCTGTGGAGCATCGAGTCGGGTGCGCTCCTCATCGGGTGCTTCGTCCTGGCGCTGGCCTACGCACGAACCGGATTGGCCGAGATCGATGTGTATCCTTCGACGGCGGTCCTTCGGTCTTCCCTGACCGTGCTGATCGTCGGCGGATATCTCTTCATCGTCGGCGTCCTTGCGCAGGTTGTGAGGCGTTTCGGTGGAGCCGAGATTTTCCAGTATCAAGCCGTTGTCGTGCTTCTCGGAATGGCCGGCCTGGCCGTGCTGCTTCTTTCCGACCGTGCCCGGCAGAGAATTCATGCCTTCGTCGTCCGCCATTTCAGAAAAGCGCAGCACGATTCGGCGCGCATCTGGACGCTGTTCTCGCTGCGGTTGGCCAGCGTGACAGATCAGGCTCGCCTCTGCGCGGTGTCCGCGAAATTGATCTCCGAAACCTTCGACGCGTTGTCGGTAACTGTCTGGCTGCTCGACGAGGAGAAGGGCAGGCTCATCGTCGGAGCCTCGACCGCGCGACAAGCGTCCAATGCCAGCGGCGCGTGCTCGGCGGACACTGCGTCAAGTGCCGTCATCGCCGGACTACGGGTAAGGTCTTCGCCGTTCGATCTGGAAGACATCGACGAGGCGTGGGCGGAGGAATTGCGGCAACTCAATTCGACGGCGTTCCCGAACGGCGGCAACCGTCTGTGTGTTCCCTTGCTCGCGGGAGAACGGAGCCTTGGCGTCCTTGTGCTGGCGGATCGCGTCAGTGGGGCGGTCTATACGGTCGAGGAATTGGAATTACTGAAATGCATCGGCGACCAGATGACGTCGGTCCTGTTGAATCTTCGACTTGCGAGTGAGGTGGCCCACGCCAAGGAACTCGAGGCGTTCCGGACGATGTCAGCGTTCTTCGTGCACGACCTGAAGAATGCGGCTGCATCGCTCAATCTGATGCTGAAGAATCTGCCCGTGCATTTCGATGACCCTGCGTTTCGACAGGACGCGTTGCGCGGCGTCGGCAATACCGCCCGGCGAATCGATGGCATGATCGCGCGTTTGAGCGCCTTTCGGCAGCGGCCCGACGCCATCCGGGTCGAAGCCGATTTGAATCAACTCGTGAGCGAGGCCCTCGACAGAATCAACGGGATGACGAACGTCGAATTAATGAGGAAGCTTCAGCCGCTGCCCAGGATTTTCGCCGATCGCGAACAGATCCAGAGCGTTGTGACCAACCTGGTGCTCAACGCGCGAGACGCGCTGGGTTCGGGAGGCCGCATTCAGGTGCGCACCGAGAATCGGGGGGAGCGCGTCGTTTTGTCTGTCGTGGACAATGGCTGCGGCATGAGCCAGGCGTTTCTGAAGGAGTCATTGTTTCGTCCCTTTCAGAGCACGAAGAAGAAGGGGCTCGGGATCGGCCTGTTTCAGTCCCGCGCAATCGTCCAGGCACACGGGGGCGGCATGCACGTGGAAAGCGAGGTAGGCAAAGGCACGACGTTCCTCGTGAGCTTTCCCGTCAACGACGAGAAATGACGAAACCCACGCTCCTCATCGTGGAGGACGACGAGGACATCCGCACGCAGATGAAGTGGGCGCTCGCGCCGGATTACGAGGTGGTCATGGCCGAGGACCGAGCTGGAGCGGTGGCTGCGTTCACGGCCAACCGTCCCTCGGTGACGCTGCTCGATCTCGGGCTTCCGCCCCGCCCCAACGAACCCGAAGAGGGCCTGGCGACGCTTTCTTCGCTGCTCGCTTTGGATCAGCTCGCCAAAGTGATCATTGTGACTGGCCAGGGCGACAAACAGAACGCCCTTCGCGCCGTCGGGGCCGGTGCCTACGATTTCCTGTGCAAGCCCGTGGACATGGACGAGCTCAGACTCGTGCTGCAGCGCTGCGTTTACGTGGCCGGCCTCGAGCAGGAATACCGCGCCATGCAGCAGGGCCAGCGGGTTGAGGTCTTCGAGCACATGCTGGGCGGCAGCCCGCAGATGCAGGCCGTCTTCACCTTCATTCGCAAGGTGGCTCCGACCAGCGCGCCCGTCCTGATCCTCGGCGAAAACGGCACCGGCAAGGAAATGGTGGCGCAGGCTCTCCACCGCCGGAGCCCGCAGACCAACGGACCGTTTATCGCCATCAATTGCAACGCCATCCCGGAGAATCTGCTCGAGAGCGAGCTCTTCGGCCACGAGAAGGGCTCCTTCACCGGTGCCCACACGCAGCGCAAAGGGCATATCGAATCAGCCGCGGGGGGTACGCTCTTCCTCGACGAGATCGGGGAGCTGCCGGCGGCGGTGCAGGTGAAGCTCCTGCGTTTTCTCCAGGAGAAGCGCTTTCAGCGCGTCGGCGGCCGCCAGGAGATTCACAGCGACGCGCGCGTGATTGCGGCCACGAATGGGAATCTGCAGGAATCCGTCGCGAGCGGGAAGTTTCGCGAGGACCTCTACTTTCGCCTGGCCGTGGTCGTCGCCAGGGTGCCCTCCCTGCGGGAGCGGGGGGACGACGTCGGTCTGGTGGCGAAGGAATTCCTGCACCGCTATGGAAGCCAGCACGGCAAACCCAGGCTGACTTTCGCGCCCGATGCGCTGCGCGCCCTCCACCTTCACCACTGGCCCGGAAACGTCCGCGAGCTGCAGAATCGGGTGCAGCGGGCGGTCATCATGGCCGAGGGGAAGCGCGTGACCGCCAGCGACCTGGAATTGGCCGATGCCCTGGACGGATTGCCGCCGCAGACATTGAAGGAGGCACGGGAAAACGTGGAGCGGGAGATCGTCAGGGACGCCCTGCGGCGTCACAAGGGCAAGGTGACCTCCGCCGCACTGGAACTCGGCATCAGCCGGCCGACGCTTTACGAATTGATGGAAAAGCTCGGGATCGCCAGGGAGTGATTGCCGGTCACCTGAAAAGCAAAAAGGGCGCGGGCATTTCGCCTCGCGCCCTTTGAAAGTACCCTGCCGGACTCAGTTCTTGCCGAATCTCCGGCGAAGCACGGCCAGACCAAGAAGGACCGAACCGAGCAGCGTAACCGTCGAGCCGCCGTCAGGCACAGATCCCGTCGTCGCGTCTATCGGACCCGTGGCTCCGTTGGTTGTGTTGATGACGCCTGCGACGAAAACGTTACCGTTACTATTCGCGGCGGTTAAGTCGGCAATTGTCGCATTGGCAACATGGAACAGGATATCGGTGGAGAATGAACCGGGATTACCGTTCGCGCATGAGGCGCAGTTGATCCCGAAGGCGAAGCTTCCAGTACCGTCTCCATTGAAAGACCCGCCGACTGCGACCAAAGCCGGGCTGTGGGGGTCGATGGTGATATCCGTCAGGGCGACGTTGGTACCGTTGAACTTGAAGGCCAGAAAGTCTGTGGAACCGTCCTTGACGAAAGCATACGGAGGATTATTCAGCCCCACTGTAATATCAACGGTCGTCCCGGTCTGAGTCAGCGTCACATCGCCAAACACCGTGCCAGGCGCCCCGCAGCCAGCCGCGTTGGTGCAGTGGTTACTGGTCAAGTTATACTGCATCGAGAGCGCGTTTGCCGTCTGGCTCACAGCCAAACCCACCAGGCAGAAGAGAATTACCAAGTATTTCTTCATGTTGTTGCTCCTTCGTGCAAAACGTCTGAACTCAGCTGCCTTCAGGTTGAGCTAGATGCTCCCGGAGCAAATCGGCGGCCAAAACTCGCCGATGCGCCGGCACCACCCAGCAACGAGACCTATCACCCTTATCCACAACATTTTACGGTGTGTCGTGGTCCCAGGATTATCCGAGACGTCGGTTCCAGCGCGCGGGATGTTTGTAAAGGCTGCCGACAACCTTCGGGCGCCTGGCTGGGCTGCGAGAAGCGATTTCGCCTCGAAACAGCCACCAAACCAGCGATCACAAAGTCACCCTAAAAAATGTAAAGGATTCCGACAAGACCAGCACGTAGCGCCGAGTCTGATACAGCGAGCGTCCGGGGCAGATGGGTCAGGTAAGTCGGGTAGGTCAGGTAGGTCAGGTAGGTCAGGTAGGGCGGGTAGGTCAGGTAGGATGGGTAGGCCGGGTCGTTTGTAGCGCGAAGGCTTCAGCCGAGCGTCGGCGGCAGATGGGTCTGGTAGGTCTGGTAGGTCGCGTAGGTCAAGCAAGGCGGGTAGGTCAAGTAGGCGGGTAGGGCAACTAAATGAAGACCAATTACTTTCCCGACACCGGCTCGCTGAACATCGACCTGTCTGAGCAACCGAGCGCGGACAGTCGAGAGATCTCCGAAGGCGTGGTGTTGGACTACGACGCCTCCGGCCAGTTGGTCGGCATCGACATCGATAACGCCAGCGCCAAGGTCGACCTTCACCGGTTTGTCGTCAGCAAGATCCCTGCATCTGTTGAAACGATCGCTGGCTGACATCGCCGATCAGCGTATCCCCGGATCCCTCGATCCATGTCGCTTTGTCAGGAAACGCCGTCGGACGCCATTCGTCAGAGGGCCGACGAGACGTCCGCCGTCGAAGCTCGCGAGATTGGCGGCAATGTCATCCCGGCGGAGAGCTTCATCGCCAGGAGCCGCGTAGGGCCTCAACCGTGATGTTGCGCGACTCGAGAACGACTTCGCCCAGCGCGAGACCGTAGCAATGCGCTGCGAGTCCGCGCTGTCGTCGTTGATGACGACCGCGACGTTTTCGGGCGATTTGCCGTGGATAAAGGGCGCCGCCATGGCGCGCCGGCCTTACAGGTCCGGCGGGATGCCGGTCGAACCCATCACCAGGCGCACCGCCGACTCGATCGAGGCGATTTCGCCGTCACTGAGCTCGCTGAAGTGCTCACGCTTGTTGTGGGCGAGCGTGCCCTTGTTTTGCAGGATCAACCGCACCAACAGCGACGCCCTCCTATCGGGCATGTCGACGATCTCCATCGTCCGCCGCACCGCGCGATCGAAGACGTTCAAGAAGCCGATCTCTTCCTCCAGGTCGTGACGAATCGCCTGCTCGACGCATCCGTACAGGTACTCCGCCAACGGGGTCGCGTCCCAATATCGATACAACGGCGCGGTGGCGTTGTGAACCATCATGCGTCCATCGGGATCGAGCGTGTATTGGATGAACGGGCTGATCAGCGAGGAGTAGGCGGCGAGCGCGCGATCGTAACTGCGTCGATCGCGAAGCATCACCGCCGACACCGGGAGCAACAGCTCTCGGGGCGTGAATTCCAAGCGAGCCAGCAGGTGATGAATCAGGAAGCGATGAATGCGTCCGTTTCCGTCTCCAAAGGGGTGAATGAACACAAATCCGAATGACGCCGCGGCGGCCGCGCACACCGGATCGAGCCTGGACGGATACAGCCGGCGGAGCATGTCCATCCAGCCCTGCATGAGCGGCCGGACATCTTCCGGTTTCGGGCACACGTAGTGCACGTGTTCGCTGAAATCGCGACGGGTCTGGCCGACGAAATTCTGAACCGATCGCCAATCGACCTCGGCGTAGCGAGGATCGACGATCGCGTTTTGCAGCTGAATGAAAGACGTGGCATCCAGAGCGTCGAAATCGGCCGCGGTCGAGAGTGCCGCCACAAAACGTTCGGAGCGATCGGCGCCTGGAGATTCACCTTCGATCGCGTACGAGGATTTCGTCTCTTTCGTGTAGAGATAGTGGACGGCGCGCGCCAGAACGCTCGGGTCACAGGTTTCGACGAGCGCGCGCGCCTGTTTATCCAAGCCGGCCTGCATGAAACGGGAGAGCGCGTCCGTGCGCCGGATCAAAGGGCAATACTTGGCGTTGCCGAGCAGGTTGTCGTTCAAGCGCTGGCGCCGAACTCGAAAGGGCGCCCCCGTCATGTGCCGCTTCGAGTCGAGAAGGTCCGCATAGCCGGTGGGCGGCACGTCGTCCACGTCCAGAGTGGTTGCAGTCAGGAGCTCGTACAAGTACCAGGCCCGTCGCGCAAAGACGCCGGTGTGTTCCGTTCGAACCCAGGTCTCCAGGAGTGTCCGGTCCAGCGCAGAGAACACGGCGTGTAGTACCGCCAAGTCCACAGGTTCGTGGCGCATCGCAAATTTGAGATGACCGACGAGACTCTTTGGAGCGTAGAGGGCTGGGTATTGCTCGAAAATGACCCCCTCAGCGATCCGCGTGCGACGAACTCCAGCGATCACCTCGGAGCGCGTGGCCGGCAAGGG
>QHWJ01000010.1 GCA_003222535.1 Acidobacteriota bacterium
ATTCACACGCAGCGACGCCAATACGCTCAGGTACGAAGTGACCGTCAACGATCCCGAGACTTACACGAAGCCCTGGACGGCCGTGCTGTTCATGAAGCAGTCGAAGGACCAGATCTACGAGTACGCCTGTCACGAAGGGAACGAGGCGATGACCGGCACCCTCAATGGAGAGCGGGTCAAGGAAAAGAAGGCCGCAGCAGCTGCCACGACGTCGTCGAAGTAAGGGTTTTGTTGTATTGCGCCGGGCTGCTCTCCGTCGACCCAGTACCAGGGCCGCCGGAACCAGCTCGGCGTCAGCGTGACGAAGGGTTTCCGAAGTACCCAGCGGACTCGTGCCGGGTCACTTCACGACTTTGAAGGGGACCGACACCTCGGTCTTCTCCCAAGCCATTGCGATCGTGCCGCCGCCAGCCGGAGCCCGCTCGACGGTGAAGGTCAACTGCTCGACCGGCGCGGACAGCTGCCGTTTCAGAAGCTCCACTCGTCCGAGATCGGCGCGCGGGTTGTACTGCGTGTGAAAGCCTTGCGGCTCACGGCTGATGATGAGCGTCCAACGATCGGGGCCCGGCAGGATCCAGATCGTGTGAGGACCGGCCGGCACTCTGATCGATCGCACCTCCAGTTCGCGGCTGCTCTCGAGAGTCGTCGCTTCGTCGGCGCCCGGACACCACACGATCCCGTATGGCACCAGGCCCCCGAAGATCCTGCGACCACGCATGGATGGCCTGCCGTACACAATCTCCAGTCTGGCGCCGTCAACCGTGGCGGCGACGCTCTCGTGCGGGCTGATCCGCATGCGCTGGACGTGCCGCGGCTGCAGAATTCCTGCCGAAAGCGCGACGACCGCGAGAACCGCGCCCGGCCAGAGGCGCCAGATCGTTCGAGGCATCGCGGCACTCACGGTTTAGCGGCGCTCACCTTCAGCTCGTGCGCGATTGCCTGGTCGAGCACCTGTGACTTCAGGCGGCCTTCGATTCGCACGCCGTTGATGAAGAACGTCGGCGTGCCTCTCACGCCAAGCTCATGCCCGAGATCGACATCGTTCCTGATCAACGCCGCGACGCGGGGATATTCGTCGTCGAAGTCGCGCACCCCGCCAATTTCTTTCGCTGCCTGACGCACGGTTGCCGGCGTCAGACCTTTCTGGTGCGCGTAAAGCCATTCTTCCATCGCGGCGCGCCGCTGCAGCCCGGCGAGCCGAACGGCGACGGCTCCTTCGCATGCTGCTTCATGAACACTGGCGGTCACGTTCGGGTTGCACTCACGCTCCTCCGGGTAGTCCTTCTGGATCAGCTTGACCTTGCCAGGGTCCGTGGCTTCGTATTTGGCCAGTATCGGACCCTCAATCTTGTAGTTTTCCGCGCACGCCGGGGACTGATAGTCGTTGAACTTGACGACGAGGACCTGGGTCAGGCCGGTCGGCACCACGATTGGCGTGCGCACCTGCGACTCGAACCAGAGGTCGAAGTCGGTCGGTTGGTGTGCGAGCGCGGCTGCCGTCGCCGCCGTCGGATCCCCGACAACTCTGGGAAAGAAGGCCACCGCGGAGGCCGCCGCTGCCAGAAACAGGAGTGTCAGGCCGAGCGCGAACGGTCTGGAGGCGAGAGCCCGCGCATCGCGCACCGCCCGCCGCGACAGCCCGGCCAACGGCGCATCGGCGGAAATACCCGATACCAGGAAGACGCCGATGACAGCGAGGTATGTCAACGCGCAAAAGATGCAAAGAGCCTTGACAACGAACACAGACGCGTACGTAAGAAACAACACTACTGAGACAGTCGGGATCGAAATCAAGAACAGATATGCCGTTGTCCCGGATTCCTCCGCGTCAGTTTTCGAATCGGCTGCAAGCGTCAGCATGAACGCCAGAGTGAACCAGATGACTTCGCCGAGTGCGACGGGCACTCCGCCGACTCTGGCGAACCGGCTCTGATAGACGGTTTCACAGTTGAACCTCGGGCTGAAATTGCAGAAGGCCGAGTACGTTGGATCGCGCAGTCTCCGGTACTGAACGTAGAGCGATGTCACGGAGGCGCCCAGGCCAAGCAGAACGAACAGCAACAACCAGGCGCGTGCGTGCTTCTTCATGGACGAGCGATCGGCGCCCCGCAGCGAGCCGGGTGCAACCGGATCCGTCCCGACTGCCGGGCGAAAGCACGCCTCATAAAAATCGTGGCGACCGCTTCTTTCCGCGACGCGGCCTATTTTACGGCGTCCGCGTCGACAATTCGCTGAAACCGTGCGAGAATCCCGGCGACGTAGCGGTCGATTGGAACATGAGACATTCTCGGGCGCGCGGATGGTACACGCGCGGCCTGTGTTCGTTCGCTCTCTGTACGTTTGCCGCCAGCTCCTCGAAGGCCGGTCAGACGGCTGTGCCGCGCAGCATCGCCGCCGAGGCGAATTCCGTTGTCGCTTCAGACCAGACGCCCTCCTCTCAAGAACACGTGCACGGCGCCCCAAGCGACTGGAGCCTGGGACTCGACGGTGTCACGTTTGCGACGTTCGACGGGCAAGGTGGCCGACGGGGCGAGACGCAGTTCAATTCCCAGAATTGGTTCATGGCGATGGGAATGGGACGGCTGCCGCTCGGTACTCTGACGCTCTCGGCTGGCCTCTCGGCCGAACCTTTCACCGTCGGCAAAGCGGGCTACTCCGAGATTTTTCAAGTGGGTGAGGCTTTTCACAATCTGCAGGTCACCGATCGTCAACATCCGCACGATCTCGTCATGCAATTGGCTGGCGCGTGGCGTGTGCCGATCGGAAAACAGGTGAGCTACACACTGGCCGGAGGCGTGGTTGGCGAGCCGGCGCTCGGTCCAGTCGCGTTCATACATCGCGCCTCGAGCTCAGAGAATCCGGCGGCCCCGCTTTCTCATCACATCTTCGACTCGACGCATATCACCACTGGAGTGGTGACGATGGGAGCGGATCGCGGGCCGTTCGCGATCGAGGGATCCGTGTTCAGAGGCCGCGAGCCGGACGAGGATCGCTACGACGTCGATTTCGGGGCGCTCGACTCCTGGTCCGCCCGGGTGTGGTTCCGACCAGCGTCGGAATGGGCGATTCAGGGCTCTCACGGCTACCTGCACGAACCCGAGCAACTGGAACCCGGCGATCAGCGCCGGACGAACGGATCGGTGTCCTGGCTTCGAGAGCGCGGCTCCAATTTCCTGGCAGCGACAGCAGCCGTGGGTCGAAACGCCAGACGGTTCAGCACGGTCCGCGCGCTGCTGTTGGAAATCACGGGGACATCTGGGCGGACGTCGCTGTACGGCCGCTTCGAGGCGCTGACGGTGGAGACGGAGATCCTCCTCTTCCCCCAGATTGTGCATCGGCCTCATCCCGGTGAGCTCGTGGATCCGCTCCGAGAGCTCACGTCGGGCATCGTACGCGACGTCGCGGACATCCATGGGTTTCGGGTGGGAATCGGAGGCGACGTGGTGTTCTACGGCGTCCCAGAATTTCTCAAACTCACTCACGATCCACACCCGGCCTCGTATCATGTGTTCGTGCGCGTGCGGCCACCCGCGCGTGGCGGGCGTATGTGGAACATGACGATGGGACAGCCGATGGGTGATTCAACGAACGGACATCACGGCGTGGCGCGCGAGCCCTGAGCTCGGTCGACGGCTACTTGTGCTGGATGTTCACGAGCATCTGGTTTGGAACGCCGCCGCTCGTGCAGGTGTCAGTGTTGTAACTGGTCATGGTCCACGTGAGAGTGGCCCGGTCGTTGGTCGCCTCGCCTTTGAGATTTCCAACGCCAGAGCAGAGCCTGGAACCGCTCGCTGGAAACTCAAACGACATCTGCCCGTCGAGCGATCCGGGGCGCGCGAAGGCGCTGATTGCCCCGACCCACCGCGACTCGGACACGGTGTTCCACGATCCGTCGACGCAATCGGCCATCTGGATGAACCGTGCCGCAATGGTCCGCGTCGGGAAGCTGGATGACTCCAGCGTGCCCGTCCAGTCGCCGCTGAGATCCGGCAGCGACGGTGAGCTTGCCGGTGGCGGCGAAGTGATCGGTGACGGTGATGGCGAAGGAGACGAAGTGCCGCCGCCGCCGCAAGTCAGAGTCGGAAGCGCACCGAGGACCAGCGACGCCGTCAGGAGAGCACCTTTCGTGGACAGATAAGACACCAGAAGAGCCGTCGGGATGATGCCGAAGGTGGCCGCCCGCCCAGCTGATGGACGGGCGGCCACAACTTCAGAGTGCGCTTCCTGCTAGAACACCGCGACCGGATTGAGGGCCGATGTGAGCGCACCCACCACTGGAAACGGCGCGGTCGCGAACAGGAATTCCCAGCGTTTCAGCTGTTTCGCCACGTTGGCGAGCGCCTCGAGATCGAGATTGTCGTAATGGGCTATCCCCATCGCGGCCTGGAATCCGTGGTACGGGAGCGTGGCGTAATCGTCGAGCCCGTCCGTTGGTGTGACATCGTTCCACGCGTCCGACCCGAACTGTGCAATATCCCGTTCATACAAATACGGAATATTGTCGTACCAATAGCCGGCATAACCGCAGTTGGGAGGCCTGTTTGTCCCGGTACATGTGGTCGCCCAGGGACCCTTCGCCGCGCGCCGCGCCCAGCGGCCGGTGTACAGGAGGATGACGTCGCCGGGCCCGGCCGTCACGCCCTCCAGCCGCTCGAGCGCTTCGATGTCCGCCCGCGTGACCCGTGTCCCGGGAGCCAGCCACGCGCTGCTGCCCTCGCGGAGCTGCGGAAGAAGCGTCGCATCGAACAGGATGCCCCGCGTGAAAATCCCTTGAACGGCAACGTTGTCAATGCCAACCTTGCAACCACTCGCGGTGGCGGCGATCCTGAGAGGGGTACCGTTGTACACCATTCGCTCGGGATACACTCTCGGTGTGGCCGAAGGCGGGGTCGCGGTGTGGCATATCGAATCCAGATGGCTGTGCACCGCGCTGGCCATCGCGAAGTTCCACCGGTCGCTCGTGTAGGTGGGTGGATTCGCCCAGAAGAAAAACGGCGTCGGGTCGTCGATCGAAGGCAATCTTGTACGGCCGGCGCGCCGTCGTCACCGAAATCCCGTACCTGACCAGACCCGAGGCAGCCAGCCGTGTGCGCGGCGTGATGGTGTTCACGGTCCCCAGCACGTCGTCCCTTCCCCAGCGGCCCCAGTTCGAATATTTGGTCATCCATTGAAAGAGCATGTCGACGGTGACCGTCTCCGCCGCGCGCGCCAGCGGCGGAGTGGAAAGGCCCGTCACCAGCACCAGCATGGCGCCGCAGATAATTGAAGCCATCGAGGCACCGACCAGGCGTTTGCTCGGAGGTGTCATCGGTTCCCCCTTCGCAGTTCAATGGTGGCTGCGCGAATTTCGTGGCGGTGTGTACCGGGTGGAGAGGATGCACCCGGAAGGCACCAATGTCAAGGGCATGTCGTCTCCGCCAGGCCGGCGCGTACGGTTTCTTCATCGGCGGAGCGCGACGCACCCGGCGTTCAACGTCAGCGCCTGAAACGGGCGCGCGTAAACCGTCATAGAATCACGAAAAGCAGGACCGAGGTGGTGATGCGATTCAACCGATATCGTGTCGTGGCGATTGGCCTTGCAGCTCTGTCGCTCTCCGCCTGTTCGTACCGCAAGTTCGCTGAACAGGAACAGGCCATCAAAGAGGAGTGGGCCCAGGTCCGGAGCGAGCTCCAGCGCCGCAACGACGTGATTCCGTCTCTGATCGAGAAGGTCAGGAGCTCTGCACCAGACCAGGAGTCGGTCTGCCAGACAGCCGTCGACTCGCGCGCGCGGCTCGTCGCGGCGCGAACGGCCGTTGAAACAATCGACGCAGCCAACCAGCAGTCACTCACGCTCGAACGGCTGATGGCAATCGTCGAGCAGCATCCGGAGCTGAGGGCGAACGATTCGTTCAAGCGATTGATGGACGAACTTGCAGCCGCGCAAAACGGTATTGCAGTCGAGCGGATGCGATACAACGCGCGGGTGCAGCGGTACAACATCAGCCGGCGTCAGTTTCCTGGAATGCTGACGGCGGATCTGTTCTTCCACGACTTCCCCTTCTTCGAAGTTCCTCCGCCTCCGCGAGACGGTCCAAAAGCGGAGATCGATCGGCAGCCGCAGCCTTAGTACTCGATTTCACAATTACGGCGGCGTATTTCGTGACGGCGATCGGTGCCCCATTTCAGAAATACGACGACATACTTGGCCACAGAGAACACAAAGACACAGAGAAGAACACGCTTCACGTAGCGCGCTCGACGCGGCGCCGCCGAGCGGCGGGCGAGGCGTGCCAACCGCAAACGAACGACCACTGGACCGTGGCTCGGTCGTTCGTTTGCGGTTTGCGCGCCTCACGGCGCGGCCTGCGGTGCAGGCCGCCCGCGTCGAGCGCCTCTGTGTCTCAGTGTCTCCGTGGCTTGTCCAAATCAATACGTCGGCGTAATTACGAAATTCTGTACTTAGTGCGTGCGGGGGTTCTTCCTGTTTTTTGTCATGAACGACAGACGGGGAGACCCCAGGCCTCTGGCCCAGGGTCTCCGCGCGTGTCGCTTACCGGCGGGGGAACCCGACGACGATCCCGGCGGCAAGCCGGAGCTCGTTGTTGCCCTTCTGATCGGTGTTCTCGCGCCTGGCAAAAATCCGGCGGTAGTCTGCCCCCAAACGAGCGCTGAGGTGACCGGTGAGCGGAATATCGACGCCGCCTCCAGGCTGAAGGGCGAGCTTCGTCTCCGCTGTGGCGATCGATGGTCGAAAGATTGTCATGCCCCCCGTTTCACGCGCAACACCCACGAGCACCTGACCAAAGGGGGTGACACCTTTCATCCGCCGAGAGTACCGCGGCCCGCCAAGAAAGGTGTGCAACTGTGTTCTCGTCCTGTAGCTCACGGAATCGAGGGTGACATCCTGGCTCTTATACGTGCCGGCCACCTCTCCGACGGCCGCGAGCCAGCTGGTGATGTTGCAGGCCCCGGACGCAAACCAGCCTCCCGGAAAGTTCTCATTGACCCGGTAGTCGCGCATGAACGAATACCCACCGCCCGCAACCTCCGCGGCGGATCGGTCCTGAGCCAGGACCGGAGCAGGTAACCCGATCACCAGACCGCCGCACAAACCCAAGGCGACTGCGAGGCTGCGCATATACCAACCTCCTTCGTGCCCCGCCGACGCGGCAGAACAGCCTGCCGGGGGACAGGACCTACATGTGCACACGAATCGATGATCAAAGCCTGATGTTTGCCGCCGATGAAGGAACCAGAACACATGCGCGTTTGATACGTCGATGCGGGTCAGGGTGCGTAAGCTACGCCCACCCTGCTCTCGCGTCAAGTGCGGCGGCAGTGGGCGGTGCTCACGGCATCTCGGCCTCTGTGAAGGGCGTCCGGCAAGGCTTGCCGTGTTCGTACAGTCTCAGATTCTGAGTCAGGCGCCGCACCACGTCACGAAGTCCGGCGTGCTCGGCGGCCGCGATCATGTCACGCTGCACTGCCGCCGCCTGATCGTACTGCCCCAACTCGGCCAGCGTCATCGCCATCGTTTCGCCCAGCTCGATGCTTGGCTGCGTTTTGAGCAACTGACCGACCAGCATCTTCGCCCGCTGGCCATCGCGAATCCGGTCGTCGGGCGCGGCAGCCAGCAGACGGGCCAGCGCGTGGCTGAACTGTGACTGATCGGGCTGCGCCTCCATCCCGTCGGCCAGGCGGTTGCGCGCCTCCTCGTAACGGCGCAAGCGGACGAGCGTCATTGCGTACCTGAACGCCGCCTCGGAGTGCGCCGGATCGGTCTCGAGCGCCCGCTCGTACTGAGCCAGCGCCTCCTCCAGGCGTCCACTCCGCGCGAGGACGGCGGCCAGTTGGATGCGCGCCTGGAGGTAGCCCGGCTCGTACTTCAGCGCGGTCGAGAACCGGTCGATTGCTTCCGTGTGTCGGCCGCTGGCCTCCATGAGGACGCCGAGGCCGAAATGGGCTTTGGCGTAGCCCGGTGACGCCCGGACGATCTGCTCGAATTGCTCCCCGGCCGCGTGCGTATTTCCCATCTGAAACAAGGCCGTCCCGAGCCGATGCCGCAGCGACAGGTCGTCAGGCGCCAGGAGGAGCCCCTTGCGGAAATTCTCGGCTGCCGCTGCCCAGTTTCCGGCGGCAAGCGCTCGACCACCCCGGACGTTGTACGCCTCTACGCTCTGCAGTAAATCGTCCAGTTCCGCCATCAACGGATCCACAGGGCGAGGCTCGATGTCGCCCCGCTGTCCGAGATGCGCTTGGGCTCGATCCACGTCGCCTCGTCCGCGGTAGGCCATCGCGAGCGGATAGTGGAGACCCGTCGCCCGCGGCTCCAGCGCAAGAGCTTCCTCCAGGTCCTTCACGGCTCGGACGTAATCCTTTCTGCCGAGCGCCGCGCGTCCCGAGCCGGACCGCGCCGCCGCCGAGTCGGGCTGGAGCGTCAGGGCCTTCGCGAACAGCGGCTCGGCGCTTTCTGCGCGGCCCTGGTCGAGATACACGTCGCCGAGCGAGACAAGAGTTGCGACATCGTTTGGTTGCAACTGAAGAGCCCGTTCAAAAGATGCCGCGGATTTCGCGAGCGGTCCCCTGATCTTGTACAGGCGCCCGAGATAATAAGGCCAGCGCCTGTCGTCGGGCGCGAGCGTCTGTGCGTTGAGATAACAGGACTCGGCCGCATCGAGGTATGTCGCGGCCATGAGGAGCTTGCCCATCTCGCCGTACGCCTGGCCGAGCTCTACGCGACTTGCTTCGGGATGCTCGATTCTCGCCGCCAACGACGAGTACGCTGCCCGCATCTGCTCCCGCACCGGTTCTTCCATGAGGGAGAAGTCGGGCAGCGCGACAGGCCGGAACCCCTGTCCCTCCGGTGGCTTCAGCACAGATGCGCCGATCGAAGGAACAACCGATGCGCCGGTCGAAGGAACAGGTGTTGCGCTGTCGTGGGAGGTGCAGGCGCTGGCGAGGACGGTGCACGCCAGGGCAGCGGCGCCAACCGCGGCAAGCTTGCGCGCGGTCATCGGGCGCCGCCTTCGCCTTCCTTCAGGGTCGTCCATCGGTCGATGGCCACCGTGGGCCATTCCTCGACGTCGCCGTTCGGCCAGCGGACCCGAACTCTCGGCGCTTCCGTCGATTCGCCGAGGCCGACAAGCACGCGCGGGTCATTCGCCGAGGCGTAGCTCCCGTCGGCTCGCGCGCGGCGCCAGAGGGCCGGCAGATTTTTCCGAATGATCCGTACTCTTGCCCCAAGCATGTCGCGGGGGGTGCGCCCCCCCACCAGCCTCAGTCCCAGCCAGTGGTTGCGGTTACCGATGTTGTTGATGAGCAGTCGGACCGGTCCGTTGATATTGCCCACGAGCACGTCCACGTCCCCGTCGTTGTCGATATCGCCGAACGCGGCCCCGCGACTGACTTCGGACACGTTGAACACCGGGCCTGCCCGGCCGGTGACGTCCTCGAACCGCCCGTTCCGGAGATTGCGGAACAGGAGCTTGCGCTCGTCGTACGAAAATGGCTCGTTGCCGCGGCCCTTGACGGCCGCTACTGCTCCATTGACAGCCAGGATGTCAAGCCAGCCGTCGTTATCGAAGTCGAACCAGGCAGTCCCGAAACCGGTGTAACCGAGGCTCGGCGGACCAAGTCCCGCAGGCGCACTCATGTCCTCGAACAGCCCAGAACCGTCATTGACGTACAGGTCATTCCCTTCGGCTGGTAGATTGGTCAGGAACAGGTCTTCGTCGCCATCGTTGTCGAAATCGCCAGCGTCCACTCCCATACTTCCTTCAGGTGTACCGGAGCCGCTCAGCGCCACGCCCGCCAGCAGCCCCATGTTCTTGAAGGTGCCATCGCGCTGGTTGATCCACAACACGTTTTCGCGGCCGTCGTTGGCGACGTAGATGTCGATCCATCCGTCGTTGTTGAAATCAGCGGTCGCGACCCCGAGCGCACCGCCGAACGGTCCGCCTTTCAGAGCCGTGGCTGTGACATCGGTGAAGGTCCCATCGCGATTGTTGTGATACAACCGATCGCGTTCGGGACGGTAGTCCGCCGGCCTGCAGTAATCCCGTCTTCCCGTGAGGCCCGTGCACGTCTGCTCCGCGTTGATGTCCCACTGCACGTAGTTGCCGACGTACAAATCCAGCCATCCGTCGCGATCGTAATCGAGGAACGCCGCAGACACGCTCCATCCGAATCCATCGGTGCCGCTCTGCTTCGAGACATCAGTAAAGGTTCCGTCACAGTTGTTCCGAAACAGCTGGTTTCGCCCGACATTGGTCAAGTAGAGGTCGACGCACCCATCGTTGTTGAAATCGCCCGACGCCACGCCCATCCCGTACCCATGCGCATCGATTCCGCTCTGTTCGGTCACGTCCGAGAAATGCAACGTGCGCGTCCCATCAGGCTGCACCTGCAGGTCATTCCTGTAGAGGCGTCCCCTGAGCGGTAAGGAGGCCGGTTGAACACCAGCATGGCTGAGAGTCTTTCCCTCGCCCAGCATCTGTCCCTGCACGAGATAGACGTCGAGGTCGCCGTCATTGTCGTAGTCCAGCAACCCGACACCGCCAGGGAGCATTTCGGGAAAATAGTACGATCCTGCCATGTCGTTGAAGTACACGAAATGAAGGCCGGCCTCTTCGGCCAGGTCCGTGAACCAATCGTGTCGGCTCCGCGATCCGGGACCTGTGGCCTGGCCCGAGCAGCCAGTGAGCAGTGCAACAGCCAGAAGTACGCGAGCGGGCTTCCGCTTATCCGATCGTTTCAGCAAGCGACTACCTATGATGCAGGGGGACGAACCGCTGATTTTAGCCGCATTACGGCGCGAGCGCAGCCTAGCCTGCACGGGATCCCGATCAATCCGGTCGCGGTGTTCCGATCCACCTGCCAACTGTCGGCGCGGCGATTGTGTTGCCGCCGTGGTTATGTGGTGAACGAGCTGTAGACCTCGGTTGTGCTGCGAAAGCGGACCTCGCGGGCCACATAAAATTAGATTCGAACTGTGCGTGGATCATACAATCGTCCGATGAAACCTCTCCGACGATTTCTAGGTGTTGCGTTCCTCTTCTCGGTCTGCTTCTCGCTTGCGGCACAGAACTCCGCTCCCCGAATCGTTTATCGAAGCCGCGCATACCAGCGCGTGGGTGCAAGCCATGAACGGTGGTGGGAGATGGATCTCACGACACGGCAGAAGGTGCGGATGTCTGATGCAGACGCCGCTCAAAAGCGATCGACGTGTTCAGGAGCGGGACAACCCATTTCGCGTTTCGAGAAAGCATCAGTTGTGTTGTCTCCGAGCGGCAGGGAATTGGCCGAGATCTCTCATCACGAGCCTTTTGATCGCTCGCCTTTGAGAATCAAAAACGTAGCCGCTGGAAAAGAGATTGCCACCATTCAACTGCCCACTGACCACGAGCATTGGAACTATTCGACCAGCCTTGCATGGTCTCCGGATGGCAAGCTCATTCTCGCCGGGGCGGAAGCCGGTTCGAGCACTTCCCATTTTGAAGACTATTGGCTGCTCGATTGGGCTCATCAGAAGTGGCAGTACGCGGGCGGCGGAAATAGTGCGCAATGGTCGCCGGATGGCTCACAGATCGTATGGACAACCGCCCGAGATCTGGCGCCACTGGGAAAGATTCATGTCTGGGTCTCGCACTTGGTTTTGCTCGACGTCGCCAGCCTCAGGCAACAGACTCTGACCTCAGGGATATCCAACGAATCTGAATTCTTCTGGTGCTCTCCGGCTCGCTAAACGAGCACATCAATGACCACACGATTCACGACGAAATCCATCCACCACCACGTAAGCGGTACGCCAACATAATCATTCAAGACGGGCACATCTCTCTATTTCAACTGGCGTGCGACTGTGCCTCGTGTCCTTCGCATTTGGTCTTGCGCTGGCCGCGGTTCGTCCAATCACAGGTCAGACGATCAATGGCGAGCCGGTTCGCGATCTGCTCACACGCGCGGCGCCGTTGAGCGCGCAAGACATCCAGCGCGTAATCGAGGCGTCGCGCGAAGCAATCGCGGGAAAAACCTTCCGGTTCACGCCTGTAGCTGGAACGCCCGGTGCAGCACATCAAATGGGTACTGATGGACGCCTGCAGTTCGTGCGGAACGAGATCCTCGATCAAGCGGCACGAACGCCAACAACAACAATCCGTTTCGGACGCCACTGGCACCGGTAAGAAGCCCGACTGCATACGGACCGGCAAAGCCACTCAAAGCGGCCAATGCGTTTATCAGCGCGATCCCTCCAGCGGCGGCCGCGCCGGTCAGAAACATCGACGGCAATGGCCAGAAGGGCCCGTGCGCACTGCTCCCTCCGGCGGCGAGCGACAGGAATATCACGGCCAGCACCGGTGACCGCACGAGCGCGCACCCGAGAAATCCCAGGGCCGAAACGGCCGAGACTGCCGCGATGTGCAAGCCCCGTTCGCCCGTCTGGTCCGAATGCGCAGCCACGATTACCATTGCGAT
>QHWJ01000011.1 GCA_003222535.1 Acidobacteriota bacterium
GGACCCTCGACAGCAAGAACGTGAGCTCGCGGGAATCGCGCGCGTACGTGAGCTCCTCACCATGCGTCCAGCACAAATAGGGAGGGCCGCCGTGCAAACGCCGGCTCACGAGCGCCGCAAGGCCCTCCGGCAGCGCGCGACCGCAATGGACGATCGCCCGACGTCCGCGTGTCAGCTGCGCGATATCCCGGGCGACCTGCCAATGGCGATGCAGGCCGCGCGGATGGAGCACTCCCCAATGCGTCTGGCGGCCGGGCCGCCGGACGACGCGGATCCCACGCTCGTCTGCGTCGCGGCGCCGCTTCTCGCCACCAGTCAACACGGTGACGTCCATCCCGGGCAGCCGTGAGTACACGTTTTCGAACAGGACCGGCGTTCCACCCACCGCTGGGGGATACAACTCCGTCACCAGCAGCACGGCGTTCGATTCGAATGATCGGCGTGATCGGAACAATGTCGGAACACCGCTCTGAAGCGAACGCCATGCCAGACCGCGCGGAGGCGGCCCCGCTGACGCCTCCGGGAATTCGTGAACAAATTCAGCCTCAACATGAAGAACTAAGTCTGGCCCCAGCGCGACTTTGTTCGGCCAGCAACGAGAATGCTGCCGCGAATGCGAAGACATGCGCGCCCAACCCGCCGTTGACGATGGCCACGGGCTTGCTCTCGTGACACCTAACACACGTCCGCCCTTCGGACAGTTGTCATGTTACGCATAATCTTCGTCTCCCTCATCATCGCTGCCGGCGTCGCCGCGTCATTCGGAAGCTCGTTCCACGCGCTGTTGTTCTACCTGTGGATCGCGTATTTCCGCCCGGAAACCTGGGTCTGGGACGCTTCGTTCCTGCAGAGTCTGCCGTTGTCGTTCATCGTGGGTGCCTGGGCGGTCGTGACCACCGTCGTCCAGGGAACGAAGCCGCGGTTCGATCTTCGCGTGCTGCTCCTGGTGCTGATCCTCGCCATCAGCACGGTCTCTGCATTCGCATCGCCCTATTCCGCTTACGCCGTCCCGTACTGGCAGGACTTCGCCAAAGTCATCGTGATGACGTACGTGATCTCGATTCAGGTGACGGATGAGCGGCGATTCAGGCTGATGCTGTACGTCATCGCTCTTTCGCTCGGTTTCGAGGCGGCAAAGCAGGGACTGGCGCAGCTGGCTTTGAATCCAGGTGCGAAGAATTTCAACCCGACCTGGCTGGGAGACGAAAACCTCACAGCGGTCGGCATGTTCATGCTGACGCCCTTTCTGGTCGTCCTCGGGCAGACCTCGAAGGTCAAGTGGCAGACATGGATGTGGCGCGTGCTCGCCGTGGGCGTGATCTATCGAGGCATTTCGACGTATTCACGCGGCGGATTCCTGGCCTGCGGCGCGGTCGCACTCTTCTACATCTGGCGGACTCCGAATCGTGTGCGCTCGCTGTTGGCCATCGCACTCGTGGCCATGATGATCGTGCCCGCCCTGCCGGACGCCTATTGGAACCGCATGGATACCATCGACGCGAAGGAGGAAGATCGCGATGCCTCGTCGGAGGGACGCGTCCATTTCTGGCAAGTCGCGGTCCTGATGGCCAATGCGAACCCCATCCTTGGCGTCGGCCATAACGCCTACAACGCGGCGTATGACAGGTACGACGTCTCGAAAGGCCAATACGGCGAAAACCGCTCGGTGCACAGCTCATGGCTCGGCATGCTCTCGGAGCTGGGCTATCCGGGTCTCATGGTCTTCATCATGTCGATTGCCATGGCCTTTCTCGCGTGCTGGCGGACGCGACGGCTTGCCGCCGCGTTGCCGGACGGCCGGGACCTTCTTTACTACAGCCTCGCGCTGGAGTGCTCGCTGGTCGCGTTCATGGTCGGCGGCTCGTTCGTGTCCTTTCAATACAACGAGATGATCTGGCACGTCCTCGGGATCACGATGGCGCTCGACGGCATCGTGAAGGGCCGGCTCGCACAAGTCTCATCCGCGAACGTGGAGCTGACCTACGCCGCGGCGGTTGCATAACAGAGCGGAGATTCCTCGTCGATGCCTGGACTAGCCGGTACTGCCACGACATTCCCGGACCGCGCGCTCGCGGCGGACGTGTCCACGATCGTGAACGCCCTGCGACGGGCCGCCATCCTGCCGGAGGAGCACGCGACCGACGCGGCCGGCCGGTGGGCGATCGCGCGCGTGCATCTCGGACACTTCCAGCCAGCCCCGCAGGTTCAACCGGGCAGCGACGTGCAGGTGTTGCTCCACGGTGAGCTCTTGAACGAGGACGAGCTGCGCAGGCTGGTCGACGACCCTCCACGCAGTGGGGGCCTTTCGGCACTGCTGGTCTCTTTGTATCGCCGCTTCGGTCCGGCCTTCGTGCAGAGGCTCCGGGGGGCGTTCTGTCTGTGCCTCATCGATGAGGCGAAGCAGACGGTCCTCCTGGCGTCAGATGCCGTCGGGTCGTATCCGCTGTACTGGAACCACCGCTCCGGCCGCCTCACGTTCGCCTCGTCTGTGAATGCGCTGCTTGGAGCCCGGCATGGGCGCGCCGCGCTCGATCTCCGTGCCGTGGCGGATTACATCCATTTCGGGTTCGTGCTCGGCGACAAGACGCTCGCGGCTGACGTCCGGCTGCTCGCGCCCGGAACGATCCTGACCTATCGGCTGCGTGACGACTCGATTGCGCTCGAGACCTATCGACGCCTGTCTGATCTCTTCGCGCCGACGGACAACGCTCCCGGAGAGCGCTTCGACCGCCTGGTCGAATCGTTCAACCGTGCAGTGACCCGCAGCCTCGCCGGCGACCACCGATTCGGGCTCGCGCTGTCGGGCGGTCTCGACAGCCGGGCGATCCTGAGCGCGGTCAATGGCTCGCACGATCGCCTCTCCACCTACACGCTCGGTCAGATCGGCTGCGCCGACCAGGTGATCGGCCAGCGCCTGGCGGACGTGGCAGGCACGGATCACCGCTTCTTCGAGCTCGACCCGAGCTACCTCAACGACTTTCTGCCGAACCTCTCCCGCATGGTCTCGCTGACCGACGGCCTGTATCTCAGTCACGGACTGACGGAGATGCTGGCGCTCAAATTCGTCGCCGGCGGTCCCTCGACGGTGCTCCTGCGTGGACACGGCGGCGAGCTGGCGAAGGCCTCGCTCGCCTGGCCGTTTCACACCGATGAACGCGTCGCGGCCATGCAGTCGGCCGCCCAGTTCGTGCCGTACTTGCTCGAGCGGGTGAACTACGTCAGCCCCGGCATCGATGTGCGGAGCCTCTGCTCGGACGACTGTGCCGCTCACATGAAGGACGGCGCCCGGCTGTCGCTGGAAGCGGCCATTCACGGCGCCGATCTTCCGCCGGTACAACTGTGCAGCTACCTGTACCTCAGGGAACATCATCGCCGCTTCACGATTCCGTCGCTCGAGCTGTTCCGCAGCACGGTCGAGATCAGGCTGCCCTTTCTCGACGAGGACTTCCTGCGCGCGCTCCTCGGGATGCCCGCGCCGCTGCGAGACGGAACGGCGATCCACCGCGCGCTCACGCGCGCGAACAATCCGTCGCTGCTCCGGGTGCGGAACGCGAACACCGGCGCCGCCGGCGATGCCGGACCGATCGCCGAAAAGATCCTCGACAAGTTCAATACGCTGTTCCGCCGGCTGAACGTGCCCGGCTATCGCCACTATCACAATTTTTCCGACTGGATGGGTCGGGTGCTCCTGTCGTCGGTCGAGTCGGTGCTGCTCGATCCGAAGTCGCTCCGGCGCGGCCTGTGGCGGGAACAGACGCTGCGGCGCCTGATCGGCGAGACGCGCACCGGGGCTGCGGACCACGCCTACCTGCTCCAGGTGCTGCTGCTTCTGGAGCTCTGGCAGGACGAGAACCTGTGAGGACGGCGGGCGTCGCCCCGGCGATCGCGCTCTTCATTGTCCTGGCCGCAGCCGGCACGCTGGCTCGCTCCGCCTCGTCCATCGAGGACACCTGCGGCTGGCGGCCGCCGGCGACGGCGCTCAGCGAGACGGTGGGAACGACCGCAGACCTGTTCAGGGCAGTGGCCGGAGCGGCGCCCGATACCACGATCCTGCTCGCCGACGGCGAGTACCGTCTCGAGCGGACGCTGGAAATCGGCAGGCCGGGACTCGTGCTGCGTGGTCAGACCGGAAACCGTTCGAAGGTGGTCATCAGAGGGGCCGGCATGGCCGACACGCGCGTCGGCGTCGCGATTGGCGTGAGCGCGCCGCGCGTGACCATCGCCGACCTGACGGTCGGGTATGTCGGCTACCACGGCATCCAGATTCGCGGCGAGCTCGGCGCGTCGAACACGGCGGTGCACAACGTGCACGTCATCGATACCGGCCAGCAGCTCCTGAAAGGCAGCACGGGCGCCCAAGCCGTCTACGCGGACAACTGCATCGTCGCGTGCTCGACGTTCGAGTACACCGATCACGCGCCCAGCGACTATACCAACGGCGTCGACGTCCTCGCAGGCAAGGGGTGGACGGTGCGCGACAGCACATTCAAGCGCATTCGCGGCCCCGAGAGCGCCGGCTGGGCGGCCGGACCGGCGGTGTTGTTCTGGGCGAATTCGCAGGACACGATCATCGAGCGCAACACGATCCTCGACAGCTTTCGGGGAATCGCGCTCGGTCTCGGTCCCGGAGCCAGCAGCCTGCCTCGGGACGGCGAGCGGCGGTTCGATCATCAGGGCGGCGTCATCCGCGACAACGTCATCTCCAACCGGGCGCAGTGGGCCGACGAGGGGATCGAGGCGAACGCCGCGCGCGACGTGTCGATCGATTCCAACACGGTCATGGTGGAAGGTCAGCTGGGGTGGTCGATCAGCGTCCGGTTTCCCACGACGACGGGAAGGGTGCGCAACAATCTGACGAACCGCCGGATTCTCTTCCGAAATGGCGGGCAGGCGGTTCTCGATGGCAACGTCGTCGCCGATCGGCCCGACTGGCTCCTCGATCCGTTCGCGTATTCCTCTAGTAACGAAGATTCGCGGACCGACCGCTCGTCGTCACTCGGCGGTTCGAGGCGAAGCTTCGTTACTGGGGAGATCCGATGACGCCGCGTGCGGATCGTCCCGTAGTGTCGTTCGTCATCCCGGTCAGGAACGACGCCGCCCGCCTTCGCCGCTGCCTCGATTCGATCGCGCGCAACGAGTACCCGGCCGACTGCGTTGAAGTGATCGTGGTCGACAACGGTTCGCGCGACGGGTCTCCTGACGTCGCCCGGCAGTGCGGCGCGAGGGTGCTGCTGATTTCGGACGCGGCGGTCGCCGACCTGAGAAACCGCGGAGCGGCGGCGGCGCGCGCCGGCATCCTCGCATTCGTGGATGCCGATCACGAAATCGATCCGCACTGGATCCGCCACGCGGTCGCGACGCTGGCGGGCGACGATGTGGCGGCGGCCGGCGCACCCTACGTCTCGCCGGACGGCGCGACGTGGGTCCAGCGGCGCTACGACGGTCTGCGGACGCGTCCATCGGAGCCTGCGGACGTCGAGTGGCTGGGCAGCGGAAACCTGGTGCTCCGGCGCGCCGTCTTCGACGAGGTCGGCGGCTTCGACACCTCCCTCGAAACGTGCGAAGACGTGGATCTGTGTCAACGGATCCGCGACCGCGGCCATCGAATCGTCTGCGATCCGAAGCTGCGCAGCATCCATTTCGGCGACCCCGCAAGCCTGAGCGCGCTGTTTGCCGGCGAGCTCTGGCGCGGCCGGAACAACCTCCGCGTCACGCTCAGAGGGCCGCGGACGCTGCGGCATTTGCGCAGCGCGCTCGTCCCGATCGCCGATCTTGCCGCCGCCAGCCTGATGCTCGCGGCGCTGGCTGGCCACGCGTTCCCCCTGGCGGCGCTCGGCGGGTCGACGGTGATGGCGCTGGCCGGCATGAGGGCATCGATGATGATCCGCCGCGACTGGAAGCCGAGCCTGACCGGCGTCGCGCAGGCGTTCACGGTCGCGCTCGTCTACGACGCCGCACGCGCCGCCGCGCTCGTCATGCGCGGCAACCATCGCCTGCGCCGCGCTGCAGAGGGTCCCACGCATGCCACGGCCAATTCGCATTCTTGAGCTCCGGAGCGTGCGCGGCACCGGCGGCGGCCCCGAGAAAACGATTCTGCAGGGCGCGGCCAGGACCGATCCGGCGCGATTCGACGTGTCGGTCTGCTATATCCGGGACCGCCGGGACGCTGCATTCGGCGTGACGGCGCGGACAACCGGCACCGCCATCGTCTATCGGGAGATCGAGGAGCGGCACTCCTTCGATCCGTCGATCTGGCCGGCGCTCGGCCGCATCATCGTGGACCGGCGTCCCGACATCATTCATGCGCACGACTACAAGACGAACCTCCTCGGCTGGCTGCTGTGGCGGGCGACGGGCGTGCTGCCGCTGTCCACCGTGCACGGATGGACCGGTCACAGCCGGCGGGAGCGGTTCGTGTACTACCCGTTCGACAAGCAGGTGCTCGCGCGATATCCGCGCCTGGTCGCCGTGTCGAGCGATATCAGGAACGAGCTCGTCAGGCATGGAGCCCGGCCCGAGCGGGTCACGACCATTCTGAATGGCATCGACCATCGCCTGTTCCGGCGTGAGCCGGCGCGCGAAGCCGGCGCCCGCGCGGCGCTCGGGATTGCCGCGGACGCGACGGTCATCGGCGCGGTCGGCCGTCTCGAGCCGCAAAAACGCTTCGATCTGCTGATGGACGCCGTCGCCCTCCTGCGGCCCTCTCGTCCCGATCTCCGGCTCGTCATCGTCGGCGACGGCAGCCTGCGCGACGCGCTGGCGAGCCACATGGCCGCGCGGAATCTGGCGGATTGCTGCATCTTCACGGGCCACACGCTCGACATCGCCGGCGTTCATCATGCGTTCGATCTTTTCGTGCAGTCGTCGGATTACGAAGGGACGCCGAACGCGGTGCTCGAAGCGATGGCGCTCGAATCGCCGATCGTCGCGACCGGGGCGGGGGGCACAGCGGAACTGGCCCTGGACGGCCTGCACGGCGTCATCGTCCCGCCCGGCGACGCGCGGATCCTGGCCGACGCCATCACCTCCACGCTCGGGGACCCGCGGGCCGCGCGCCGCAGGGCGCGGGCGGCCCGTTTGCGCATCGAGCGCGAGCTGTCA
>QHWJ01000325.1 GCA_003222535.1 Acidobacteriota bacterium
ATCAGCCGCTCGAGCGCGTGCGCGCCATCCGCGACGAGATTCGCACGCGCGTCGCAGCGCTCGTCGTCTCGCGCGGCTGGGCTCTGCCGGAGAACCCTTGACATTTCCTGTTTCGATTGATCGCGAGCTCGTGACGCGCATCCGGATGGAGTTCATGGAGATGCCCGGTCTCTGTCTCTCGGAGCGTCAGGCTCGGCGGCTGTGGAACATCGAGGAGGCCACCTGCGCACGAATCCTGGCGCATCTGGTCGAGGAGCGGTTTCTGACGCGATCTCGCGACGGAGCTAACCTGCGGAGCGGAAGCACACGTCTCCATGGCGCCGACGCGGCATGAGCGAACCGTCGAATCTTTGCGCAATCGTGTCATCGGACGTAACCGAAGGCGTTGTAACGGGTTCTGGGCATTCAGAAGAATCGCGCCGTAGGCGACGGGCCACTAAGGGCCCCCCGAAAGCGATCAGAACGACGGGCTCGAATCATTCGGGCGTTCGGTCGGGCGATTCCGACGCCTGCGGCGATTCCGGGTTCACCCGCGACTCGATCGGCGCTGACATGAACTTATAATCCGGTCACTGTGATGACTATCATTCGCTCGCAGTTTCTGTTCAGCGGCGTGCTCGCGCTCCTGATCGTCGCAACGGCAGGCGCGCTGGCTCAGCCTGCCAGGCAGTCCATCGCCCACCGCGGGGCATCCGGATACGCCCCTGAACACACAGCGGCCGCCTACAAGCTGGCCATGGAACAGAAGGCGGATTTCGTGGAGCAGGATCTCGGCGTCACGCGGGACAACGAGCTCATCTGCATTCACGACGACACGCTGGAGCGGACCACCAACGTCGCGAAGCTGTTTCCGGAGCGCGCGTCGGCGAACGTGCCATCGCAGACGCCTGGCAGGCACTGGCTCGTGAACGATTTCACGCTGGCGGAGATCCGCCGGCTCGACGCCGGTGGCTGGTTCAAGCCGGAATTCGCCAACGCCCGCATCCAGACGTTTCAGGAAGCGATCGATCTGGTGCGCGGGAAGGCCGGCATGTATCCCGAGTTGAAATCGCCGCAGCTGTACAAGTCCCGCGGCATCGATCAGGTGAAGCTGTTCGTGGCCGTCGTCAGGAAGAACGGCCTCGAGAAGCCGGAGTCGCTTCGCACCACGCCGGTGATCATCCAGTCGTTCGACGAGGAAGCGATTCGCCGCGTCGCGGTCGATCTGCCCACGGTCCCCCGCGTGTTTCTGACGTCGCGGGATGAGGACGTCACCGAGCCGCGCATCCGCGAGCTGGCGAAGTTTTCGACCGGCATCGCACCGGAGAAATTCGTCATCGCGCGTCATCCCGAGCTGGTGCAGCGCGCGCATGCCGCCGGCCTCACCGTGACGTCGTGGACCTTCCGCGCGGACGAGAAGACCAGCTTCCCCAGCGTCCGCGACGAGATGTCGCACTTCCTCTACACCCTCGGCATCGACGCGCTCTTCACCAACAACCCGGATCAGTTTCCACGACGTTAGTATTGCGGACTGCGGATTGCGGAATGCGGAAAAACCCGCAATCCGCAATCAGTCCGCAATCCGCAACCCGCGATCCGCAATGGTACGTGATCAGCCCCGCGCGTGCATGCGTTCGAGGCGGCGAGTCGCCAGGCGCGCGAGCAGTGAGCAGACGAGGACGATCAGCACGAGCACGAGCGCGCCGGCCCACGCCTGACGATGCCAGTCCTCGTAAGGGCCGGTTGCATAGGTGTAGACCTGGACGGTGAGCGAGGAGATCGGCTGGTTCAGGCGTGTCGAGAAAAACCGGTTGTTGAACGCGGTGAAGAGCAAGGGCGCGGTCTCGCCGGCAATGCGCGCGAGCGCGAGCACCACGCCGGTGACGATGCCGGGGAGCGCCGCCGGCAGCAGGACGCTGAACACCGCGCGCGCCCGCGTCGCGCCCAGCGCCAGTGCGCCCTCGCGCATCGTGCCCGGCACGAGCAGCAGCAGTTCCTCCGTCGTCCGCGCGATGATGGGAATCATCATGAGCCCCAGCGCGAACCCGCCGGCGAGCGCGCTGAACTGCCTGAATGGCAGCACCGCGACGACGTAGGCGAACAAGCCGATCACGATCGACGGCACGCCGTTGAGCGTGTCGGCCGCAAACCGCACAAGGGCGGCAAACCGGGTGCCGGCGTACTCCGACATGTAAACGCCGCTGATGACGCCGACCGGGACCGCCATCAGGGCCGCCAGACCGCTCAGGATCAAGGTGCCGGCGATGGAGTTGGCCATGCCTCCGCCAGTCTCGCCGACCGGCGTGGGCATGTGTGTGAAGAAGCTGACGTTCACCGACCGGATCCCCTGGCTGACGACGAAGAACAGCACAAACGCCAACGGCACCAGGGCGAGGACGACCGCGCCGGCGCAAAAGCCAACGACAACCGATGACAGCAGCTTGCGGCGGCCGGTCGTGGTCACGAGGCACCCTCCGCAGCCACGCCGGGTTCCTGGGCGGCAGTCGCCCTGCGCGCCATGCTCCAGATCAGCAGCCGCGACAGCGAGTTGATGATGAGCGTGATGATGAACAGCACGAGGCCGGTCTCGACGAGCGCGGAGAGATACAGATCGTCGGCGGCTTCGGCGAACTCGTTGGCGATCACCGCCGCCATCGTGTATTGGGGCGCGAAGAGGGACACCGACACCTTGGGGTTGTTGCCGATGACCATGGTCACGGCCATGGTTTCGCCGAGGGCACGGCCGAAGCCGAGCATGACCGCGCCGACGATCCCGGTGCGCGCGTAGAACAGCGCCGCGCGAATCGCCTCGAAGCGCGTCGCGCCGAGGGCGTACGCGCCTTCGCGCTGCGCCGCCGGCACCGACTTGAGCACCTCGCGCGAGATCGACGAGATGAACGGAATGACCATGATGGCGAGGATCAACGCGGCCGACAGCATGCCGAGGCCGAGCGGCGCCCCTGAGAAGAGCGGCAGCTGCCGCATGGCATCGGGCAACGACGTCTCGACCGCGCGTACCGCGGGCACGAGCACGAAAATGCCCCAGAGGCCGTACACGATGGACGGAATCGCGGCGAGCAGCTCCGTGATGAAGACCAGCGGCTGGCGCAGGACCGCCGGGCACAGCTCGGAGATGAAGACCGCGATGCCGAGCGCGATCGGGGTCGCAATCAGCAGCGCGAGCACGGACGAATAGAGCGTGCCCCAGATGAACGGGAGCGCGCCGAACTCGCCGGCGACCGGATCCCAGATCTCGGTCCGCCAGAAATTCATCCCGAACTTCTGGACCGACAGCACCGACTGGCGCGCCAGCACCACGCCGATCGCACACACGAGAACGACCAGCAGGACACCGAACGTGCCCGTCCCGATCCGAAACAGGAAATCGCTACGAGATCTTGATTTTGGCAAGGGCCGCCATCTCGAGCTTGACAACGGCTTCCGGCAGCGGCGCGTAGCCGAGATCGGCGCAGTATTTCTGACCCTCGGTCAGCGCCCAGTTCATGAAATCCACCATCGTCTTTGCCTGCGCCTTGTCCTTCGCGTTCTCGTACAGCAGGAGCCACGTGAAAGAGGAGATCGGATACACGCCTTTGCCCGGCGCGTTCGTAATCGAGACGCGGAAGTCGGGCGGCATCTTCCCCGCCGCTTCCGCGGCCGCCGCCGTCACCGATGAGACCGACGCCTTCACGAACTCGCCCCCCGTGTTCTGGACCGACCCATAGGCTATTTTGTTCTGAAGCGCGTAGATCAACTCCACGTATCCGATGGCCCCGGGCGTCTGCCGCACGAGCGCGGACACGCCCTCGTTGCCGCGGCCGCCGACGCCAGTCGGCCAGTTGACCGAGGTCGCGACGCCCACCTTGCTCTTCCACTCGGGCGAGACCTTCGAGAGGTAATCGACCCAGATATAGGTCGTGCCGGAGCCGTCGGCGCGGTGCGCGACGGTGATGTCGCTCGCCGGGAGCGAGACGCCGGCGTTCAGCCTGGCGATCGCGGGATCGTTCCACTTCGTGATCTTGCCGAGGAACATGTCGGCGAGCAGCGGTCCGCTGAAGTGGAGCTCGGCGCTGACGTTCGGAATGTTGTAGACGGGCACGACGGCGCCGAGGACCGTCGGGAAATGGAGGATCTTGCCCGGCGCGCCCTGCATCTGCTCGGGAGTCATCGGACCGTCCGAGGCGCCGAAGAACACGGTCTGCTTCGTCACCTGCTGGATCCCGCCGCCCGATCCGATCGACTGGTAGTTGATTTCGACGCTCGAGTGGATCTTGTTGTATTCGGAAAACCACTTCGAGTAAATCGGATACGGGAACGTCGCGCCTGCTCCGTTGATCCGCATCGTCTGCGCCGCGGCGCCGGCGACGAGCGTGACGGCGCAGGCGAGCGAGAGCGTCAGTTTCAGCGTTGTTTTCATCGGAACACCTCTAGAAGCTGATGAGCCCATGCACGGCGAGCCGCGATTGCTTCGGGAGCGCCGGGGCGAAGTTGTCGAACGTCTGTCCGTCGTAGTCGAGCATCATTGCGCTGGACACGCTGCCCTGGTGAGGGAACCAGTACGCCAGGCCGAGAATCGTCCGGTTGCGCTTCTGGGCGTCGAGCGCGGTATTCGGCGTCAGATGATCGAACCGAAGCAGCCCCTCGACCCCGTTCGTCGATCTCGGCGTGGCCCAGATTGAGTAGCCCTGCCCCTCGCGCTTCGGCTGAATCGTCAACGTCTGATCGCTGGTGTTGAGGTACTCGAAGCCAGCGTTCACGTATGTGTGCTCGAAGGTGAGCCCGCCGATGAAACGGTTGCGCGGCGCGCTCTTCACGTAGCTGTCGGCGTCATAGAAGACCGACGCGCGGATCCCGCGAAGGACCGGGACCCCCGTCGCAAACGGCCGCACCGTCGTCCGAACCTGCAGCGCTTTCTGGTTGTTCACTTCTGCCTTGTTGTAGTTCTCGCCGTTGAAGACGCCGACGTGCACGTCGCCGTACTTCGACGGGAGCTCGTAGTGAAACGACGCTCCGGCGTCCGCCGAAGCGAAATAGCCTTCGCGCTCGACGAACATCGTGCCCTGGAATCGATACCGGTAGATGCCCTCGGCGAAATCGAGCCACGGCGTCTGTTGGATGCCGAACCGCGCGTACGAGCCTTTGGTCATCCAGTCGTCGAGATTGAACTGCGCGTAGGCGTACTTGACGCGGAACTCGAGGCTGCCGACCAGGTTGCTGAACGTGCTCGTTTCACGCGCGATGTCCGGCGTGATGCGGAAGGCGACGATGTGCGAGATGTTGCCGGTGATGTTGATGTAGCTGCGGCTGACGTTGAACTGGCTGAAATGGATGGTGTTGCCGGCGCCGTCGGTCGTTTCCGGGTTCAGGGTGTAGGTGTAATCGGGGTAGATGACCGCGCCGACCCGGATCGACGGCGTGTCGTCGGGCGGCGTGGAGCCGGCTGCCGGCGTCACCTGAGCTGACGCGCTGCGAGCGGAACAGATGATGGCCAGGAGGGCGAGGCGGAGTGTCGTGCATCTCATGCCGTCAGGATACCCGACGATAGAATCCGCTCGCTTCGCCGCTGTTACATTCGTGTTAATTCCGTGTTACTTCGCAGCTCGGGGAGGTGCTATTGTTCGAGGCGTCGCCAGCCCGTCACACGGCGCCGATACGATGTCCGCTCAGCGCAGAAACGTGCTGCCTGGAGGTGAGAGATGCGATCGCTTGGGTGCCGGGCAGGTCTCCTGATCCTGCCCATGCTGCTGGGCTTTGGAATTCCCCGTGCTTCGGCGCAGTTCGATACGGCGTCCGTCGTTGGAACGGTGAAAGACAGTTCCGGCGCCACGGTGCCGGACGCCAAAGTCACGCTGACGAATACCGAGACTGGTGTGTCGGTCGTGCGCACCACCGGTCAGGACGGCGGGTATGAGTTCGTCACGGTGAAGCCCGGCATCTACGTCGTCACGGCCGAGAAGAGCGGCTTCGCCATCGCGCTCATGGACAACGTTCAGGTGCAGGTCGCGGCGCGCATGCGCGTCGATCTGTCGATGTCGGTCGGGCAGCTGACGGAGCGGATCGTCGTCACCGCGGCGTTGCCGCTCATCGAAACCGACACGAGCCAGCGGGGCCAGGTGATCACCGGCGACCAGATGCGCGAGCTCGCGCTGAACGGCCGCGAGTACTCGGCGCTCGCCCTGCTGGCGACCGGCGTCCGCCAGTCGGCGCTGAACAAGAGCACGAACGGGACGCCGCGCGAAGGCGCCTTCAACGTCAACGGCCTGCGCAGCACGTTCAACAACTTCCTGATCGACGGCGTCGACAACAACGCGTACGGCACGAGCAACCAGGGCTTTTCGAACCAGGTGATGCAGCCGCCGCCCGACGCGGTCGGCGAGTTCCGCGTCGTCACGAACAACCAGAGCGCGGAGTACGGCCGCGCCGCCGGCGCGACGGTGAACGTGTCGTACCGGAGCGGCGTGAATCAGGTCCACGGCGGCGCGTGGGAATTCTTCCGCGACACGGCGCTGAACGCGACCAACTACTTCAAGCCGGCGGACGGACAGAAGCCGCCCTTGCGCCGCAATCAGTACGGGGGCGTGCTCGGCGGGCCGATCGTGAGGAACAAGGCGTTCTTCTTCGGCGACTACGAGGGATTCAGGCAGAACCGGAAGAACACGGTGTTCTCGACGCTGCCAACGGCCGCGCAGAATGCCGGGGTCCTCGCCCTGGACATTCGCGATCCGCGCACGGGCGCGGTCTATCTCGCGGGCACGGCGATTCCGATGACCGCCTTCGCGCGGAAAGTGCTCGGCGGTCTGCCCGCGCCGAATCTCGCCGACGCCCGCCGTGGTGCCGGTGTTGAGGTCGCGGCGAACAATTATTCGATCGCGCAGGAGCTCACGAACGACACCGACAAGGCCGGCGGCAAGATCGATCTGCAGCTGAGCCCGATCCTGTCGGTGTTCGGCCGCTACGGCTGGCGCGATCTCAACACCAACGATCAGCCGCCGATTCCGCTGCCATCCGGCGGCGGCGGCAACGGCAACATCTACACGCGCAACAAGCAGCTGGTGCTCGGGTCGACCTACGTGCCGACGGACCGTTCGCTGCTCGAAGTGCGGTTCGGCTGGTCGAACACGCAAGGCGGCAAGAACCCGCCGGCGCTCGGCGCCGCCGACACGTTCGGGATCGGCGGGCTGCCGGCCGACGCACGCATCTCGGGTGGGCTCCCCTCGCAGAGCATCGGCGGCTACGCCGCGTTCGGCCGCCAGGCGACCAACCCGCAGTGGCAGTATCCGACCGTGTGGAACCCCAAGGTCAACTACTCGTGGCTGATGGGACGCCAGTCGCTCAAGGCGGGCTACGAGTTCCAGAAGATCGACGTCGAGGTGCAGGACGTGAACCCCCTCTACGGCCTCGACACCTACACCGGCCAGTTCTCGCGCCCCCAGGGCGCGGCGGCGAACAACCTGTACAACCTCGGCGACTTCATGCTCGGCCTGCGCTCGCAGTACGCGCTCAGCACGTTCTTCGTCGCCCAGATGCGCCAGCACCTGCACTTCCTCTATCTGCAGGACGACGTCCGGGTCAACGATCGGCTCACGCTGAACGCCGGGCTTCGCTACGAGTACGCGACGCCGATGTGGGAGGCGAACAACCTGCTGACGAATTTCGATCCCGTGAGCCGCACGATGGTGACGGCGAAGGACGGATCGATTGCCGACCGCGCGCTGGTGAATCCGGATCGCAACAATCTCGGCCCCCGTCTCGGTCTCGCGTACAGCATCGCGAACAAGACCGTCGTCCGCGGCGCGTGGGGGCTGAGCTACGTCCACATCAACCGCATCGGGTCGGCGAACCTCCTCGCGATCAACGGGCCCCAGGTCGTGAGAGCCGCCGTGACGCAGGGCGATCCGACCGCGGCGACCTTCCGGCCGACCGAACAGGGCTACCCGGCGGGGCTGACCGACCCGTCGAAGTTCGTGCCGCTGTCGGCGCTCGTCAGCTACATTCCGCAGGACTATCACTCGAGCCCGGTCCAGAGCTGGCACATCTCGCTGCAGCGCGAGTTCGGACCGAACATGCTCGTCGATGTCGCGTACGTCGGCAACAAGGCGGACGACCTGCTGCTGGTCGCCAACTACAACCAGGCCGTCCCGAACAATCCGGCGGGGACGATTCCGCTCCCGTCCCGGCGTCCGATCAGCAACTTCGGTGACATCACCTACGTGTTCAACGGCGGGAAGTCGCGCTACGACGCGCTGCAGGTCAAATACGAATGGCGGCTCGGCTCCGAGATCACGCTGCTCAACTCGCTGACGCTGTCGAAGGCGCAGGACAATTCGGCCGGCGCGCTTGAGAACCAGAACGGCAATTTCCCCGCACCGCAGGACATCAACAACCTCGCCGCCGACTACGCGTTGTCCGCCTACCATCAGCCGTACAACAACACCACGAGCTTCGTGTGGGCGCTGCCGTTCGGTCATGGGAAACGCTGGGGCGGCGGCCTGTCGACGGCAATGGACATGCTCGTCGGCGGCTGGGAGCTGGCCGGCATCAACACCGTGACGCCGGGCGAGATGGTCACGCTCACCTACACGCCGGCAGCGGCGTTCCAGGTTTCGGCGATCACCAACGACTTCTCCGGCGCGAACAACTACCGGCCGAACATCACCTGCGATCCGTACGCGCCGGCGGGCCAGCAGTCGATCACGCAATGGTTCAACCCCGCGTGCGTGGCGCTGCCGACCGATCCGGGCCAGCCGTTCGGCAACGCGCCGCGCAACAACGTCCGCGGGCCGAACTTCTGGCAGTTCGACGCCGCCGCCAGCAAGAACATCGCGGTCGCCGGCCGGACGCGCGTTCAGGTGCGGGTCGAAGCCTTCAATCTGTTCGACCGCGTCAACTTCGCGCCGCCGGCGAGCAACCGCAGCAACGCGAGCTTCGGCACGATCACGACGGCCTTCGACGCGCGTCAGGTGCAATTGGGTGTGAAAGTGCTCTGGTGAAGGCCCGCAACAACTGCCGGGTCGAGCGGTCCGGGCGCCGGGAGCGGTGACCGATCGGCGCCCGGTGTTCGGCGAGAAGCACGCCGATCACGGGTAGACGGCATGCCGCCGCCCGGCCGTGATCACTCCTCACCGACCGCCGATCGGCTCGACCTGCTTTTACGCCGCCCAGGCGCCGTTGCGATAGAGCGTCAGCGCGACGTCGACGTTCGATCGCAGCGTGCGTGCGATGGCGTCCCAGGTCTCGGGATGACGTCAGTGCGACGTTTTTTCAAGCGGCTCGAGCAGGATGTACCAGCTCTCACAGTCGGTCCGCGAGCCGCCCGCGAGCGTGACCGTGAACGCCAGATTGAGCGAGGGGATCTCCCATCGCTGCTTCGCACGGCCGGCCTCCATCCCCACTCGGAACGGCTTCAGCAGGTTATCGGCCGACTCATGATCGCGGTGCGCGTCCTGGACTCCGGTGAAGATCCCGAACTCGCGCCGCGGCCCCAGGTGAACCTCGAACGCGCCGACGCTGTTGACCATATGGTCGTACACGCGCTCGGCATACTGCCCATCCCGTTCGCGGCACGACTGCCAGTTGCCTTCGAGGATGTGGCGGGAATCGCGGGTGAAGGGCGTGAACTGGGCTGCGGCGGGCTGAACGGCGAGGACCAACACCGACGCGAACACAACCCTGAGAAGCCAGGAACCCCTGGTGAATGGCTGACGCACGGCGCTTCTATCCTTTCCCTGGAAGATCCGTGAAGCATCCGCAGAATACCACATCGATCCGCCGCGCGTTAACCCACAATTAACACCTTCGACATGGCGGCGAAATCTCCGGCTGGTACGCTCGCGCCCAAGCACATGGCCAGACACCGCGTCCTGATTGTCGAAGACGAGCAAGACATCGCCGGTCTCATCAAGCATACCCTCGAGCGGAGCGGGGACGCCGAAGCGCAGGTTGTCGGAAGCGGCGACGCTGCACTGAAAGCCGTCACCGAACGGGCGCCGGATCTCATCATCCTGGACCTGAACCTGCCCGTCGTGAGCGGCCTCGAAGTCTGCCGGATTCTGCGGTCGCGAGCCGACGTGCCTCACGTCCCGATCATCATGCTGACGGCGCGGACGAGCGAAGACGACCGGGTGACCGGTCTCGACCAGGGCGCCGACGACTACGTGACGAAGCCGTTCAGCCTCAGGGAGTTATCCGCCCGCGTCCGAGCAGTCCTGCGCCGCGGCGAGCCCCACGAGGCGCTGCGCCAGGGCAGCTACCGCGGCGAGCGGCTGATGGCTGATTTCGAAGCCGTGGCGATTGCCGTCGACGGCACGCCGGTGCGCCTGACTCGGCGCGAGTTCGAGCTGCTGCGCTACCTCGTTCAGAACAAGAATCGCGTCGTCTCCCGCGATCGTCTGCTGGAGCGCGTCTGGGGGTACGAACGGCTGGTCGAAACGCGGTCCGTCGACGTGCACGTGGGGCGGCTGCGCAGCAAGCTGCGAGCAGCCGGTCACCAGATCGAGACCGTGGTCGGACTCGGCTACCGGTTCGTCGATTGATCGCCTCCCGCCGGCACCTTCCCGGCTGTAGAGTTCGTCCTACACCCGTGCGCCCGCACGGGCCTGAGGAGGATTTCAATGGCCGAAGTCGTACAGAGTTACCAAAAGCATGTCCGGTGGCTGCCTCCGTTCCATTTCTTCGTCATCCCGGTGCTCCTCGCGAACGTGTTCGTCTCGGCCTGGCGTATCTGGCAGGCGCCGACGCTCGGCACGGTGTTCGGTCTCGTCGTAGCTGCCGCGCTGCTGATGCTCGGGTTGCTGTCACGCGTTCAGGCCGTGACCGTGCAGGACCGCGTCATTCGGCTGGAGATGCGGCTCAGGCTGCGCCAACTCCTGCCGGCGGACCTGCAGCCTCGCATCAACGATCTCACCCACCGTCAACTCGTGTCGCTGCGCTTCGCCAGCGATGCCGAGCTCCCCGATCTGGTGCGCGACGTGCTGGCGGGCAAGCTCACGACGAGCAAGGAGATCAAGATGCGCGTGAAGAACTGGCAGGCGGACTGGTTGCGCGCATAACAGCCCGTGGTGAAAGTCCGGCGTCGCACCGAGGCCGGCGATGCGCCCGGTCGACCACCCCAGCGCGGCTGCCGCGCCGGGGACCCCGGCTGGCAAGGCGTGACGACCGAGAACCGGGGCCCCCGCCGCGCGTGGTTTGCGCGGTGGGGTGGCAATATCGGGAATATTTGAGGGAGGAGCAACGCAGCCAGGCCGGGGCCCCCAACGCGCTCCGGCGCGTTGGGGTGGAGACGGGATGCAGCGCCGGCCGAATGCAGTCGGACTTTTACCACGGGCTGTTGACCGCGCACATCGCCCCCGCCCGGCTGAAGCCTTCGCGCTCCGCGGTCGAGCGATCGGCGATCGGCGATCAACGAATCGGCGATTTATTTTCTCAGGCTGCGCATGATCTTCGGCGTCAGCAGCCAGCGCAGATCGCCGGGTCCGCCCGGCGGGATCCCGTCGACGTCGATGCGGCACACCGCGCCTTTCTTGAACTCGATCTGGTGGCGGGATCCGATCAGGCGCGCGGCGAGCTCGCCGATGGCGGGCTCATGTCCGACCAGCCCGATGCGGGTCTTGCGCGCGTGCTTTTCGAGGTCGACGACCACCGCGGCATAGGTCCCGTCGGGAGCGAGCGACTCGACGTTGACGAGCGCCGGCCGGGGATTGAACCCACCGGCGACGATCTCGGCGGTCTGACGTGCCCGCACCAGCGGACTCGTGAGCACGACGTCGAGCGACACACCGAGACGCGCCAGGCCGCGCGTGGCTTTCCGCATCCGGGACATGCCCTCCTCTGTGAGCGGCCGCTTGGAGTCGTCCGGCCACAGTTCACCCCGTTCTTCCGCCAGCCCGTGGCGGACCAGGTACAGCTCGTAGGGTCCTGCCATCAATCAGCCTGCGCGGCGCGCGGCCTGCGCACGCGCGGGAGCCGCGTGTGGCCGCGCGCTCAGCGTATCGGTGAGCGCCGTCAGCGTATCGCGCACTCGCATGTACCTCGCGTGCAGACGGCGACAATCGTCGTCGAGCGACAGCAGGAGCGCGTCGAGCTCGCGCCAGACCGTCACGTTGGGCGGCGCCAGCGAGGCCTGCACCTGGCGTCCGCGATCAATCAGCACCTGCAGATCGTGCATCCGGCCGAGCAGATCCTGGCCGCGCTTCAGCGCGCGCAACGCCCCGTCTGTTTTTCCGCCGAGCTCCACGCTCAACTCGAAGGCGTAGCGAAGCTTCTTCAACGAGACGCGGACCACGTGCAGGCGCTCCGGCAGATACACGCCACCGGCGTCATGTATGGCGACCGATAAACTGGAAGCCCGGCTCGCCACGCGGGCGTCGACGGCCCAGCGCCAACTTCGGGCGGTGGTCTTCGACGATGCCTGTTCGGCGGCGCCCAGCTCCCCGGCGAGTTTGCCGAGCTTGCTCGCAAGGCGCCACATCTCGGCGACGCGCAGCCGCGTGGTGAGCCGTTTCCGGGCCTGGTCCCGGGCCTTTGAGACCCGCACGCCAACGCGCGCCAAAGCGGCGCCCCGATCACGGCGGGAAACCTGCAGCTCGTCAATTACGAGGAGGAGCGCGTCCAGTTCCCGCACGGCGCCAAGACGCGTGGTCACTTTCCTCAGGCGACGGCTGATCTTGCGGGCCGTGTCCGGCTCGAGCTGGAGCACGGGCAGCAGCGCGCGCAGCCGTCGCGAGGCCACTCGGGCCAGGTGCAACGCGCGAACGTCCCCCTTCTCCAACCCGGGGAGCGCACGGGTGAATTGGTCGAGTCGCCTCTTGAGCAATTCCGATCTTCTGTTGGAAACGGGCATGATGTGGGAGCCGGCGGAGCGCTTCATTATAGTGAGAACGGCCAAATGCGATAGTTAGAACAGCCAGATGCGGATTGCAGCCATCGACATCGGCACCAACTCCATCCACATGATCGTGGTCCAGGTTCGGCCCGACCAATCCTTCGAGGTCATCGACCGCGAGAAGGAAATGGTCCGTTTGGGGGCTGGAGGGCTGGACGGGCGGGCTCTGACCCCTGAGGCCATGCACACGGCGCTTCAGGTGCTTTCGAAGTTCAGGCGTTTGGCCGAATCCCATAAGGTTGATGAGGTTGTCGCCGTTGCCACCAGCGCCACGCGCGAGGCCGAAAACGGAGGGGAATTCCTTCGGGCGGTCACTCAACAGACCGGAATCCGCCCGCGAGTCATTTCCGGCACCGAGGAAGCCCGGCTCATCCATTTAGCCGCCGTTTACGGCGTGAGCGTGCCCGGGGATGTCGCCGTGGTCATCGACATAGGAGGTGGCAGTGTCGAGGTGACCCGGGGGGCCGGTCCCTCGGTCGAACTCGGCCGGAGCTTCAAGCTCGGCGTCATCCGGCTGACCGAGCGTTTCGTCACGACCGATCCCCTGGAGCCGCGTGACGAGCGCAAGCTGGTGCGCCACATCGACGAGGAGATCGGGAAGTACCTCCATCAGATGGCACGCGCCGGCTTCGAGCGTGTGATCGGCACCTCGGGCACCATCTTGAGCCTCGGTTCGGTGGCGGCTGCCGCGGACGGCGGCGAGCACGGCTCGTCGCTGCGCAACCGCCGGTTTGCGGCGAAGCAGATCCGGCGCGTCCGCAAGGATCTCGTTGCCCTCGACCTTGAAGAGCGGCTGCGCATCCCTGGTCTCGAGCCGCGACGCGCGGATCTCGCGGTCGCCGGCGCCATTCTCCTGGACGAGATCCTTCGCCGGCTCGGCGCCGAAGAGATCACGCTGTGCGATCTCTCGCTGCGCGAAGGCCTCGTGCTCGATTACATCTCGCGCCACCGGAAGGAAATCGCTCAGGCCGATCGCTACCCTGACGTCCGCCGCCGGAGCGTGTTCGAGCTGGCCGAGCGCTGCCGCTACTGGCCTGACCACTCACAGCACGTCGCGAGGCTGGCCGTCGCCTTGTTCGACCAGACGCGCGCGATTCACGGGTTGACCGATCGCGAGCGGGAATGGCTCGAGTACGCCGCCATTCTGCACGACGTCGGCGTGCACATCAGCTACGAGGGCCATCACAAGCATTCGTACTACCTCGTGAAGAACGGCGACCTCCGCGGATTCGAGCCCGGCGAGATCGAGGCGATCGCGCTCGTCGCCCGCTATCACCGGCAGGCGACGCCGAAGCGAAAGCACGAGGGCTTCCGCGCGGTGGGGCGGCGGACGCGGGCCGCCGTTCGCACGCTCGCCGCGATTCTGCGGCTGGCGGAGAGCCTCGATCGCAGTCACGCACAAACCATCACGGGCCTGGAGCTCCACGATCGCGGTGACGACGACCTGGTGCAGTTGCGCGCGACGGGCGATGTGGAGCTGGAGCTCTGGGCCGCCACGCGGCATGCCGCGCCTTTCGAGCGCATGATGGGGAAGCCCCTCCGAATCGAAGTCAGCGGCCACGCTTATGCTGAACACTCTGACGCAACCGCACGAGTATCCGGGCAAGCTGTTCGTCGTCGAGGGGATCGACGGCTCCGGCAAGACGACGCAGCTGGGACTGCTGGCGAAGTGGCTGAGCGCCGAAGGCCACCGCGTGTTCGTCACCGAATGGAACTCGTCGGCGCTGGTAAAGGCCGCGACCAAAACCGGCAAGAGAAAAAACGCGCTGACCCCGATGACGTTCAGTCTGCTGCACGCGACGGACTTCGCTGACCGGCTGCTCTACAAAGTGATCCCGCCGCTCAAAGCCGGCATGATCGTCCTGGCCGACCGGTACGCGTTCACGGCGTTCGCGCGCGATGCGACCCGCGGCGTGGATCGGCAGTGGGTCCGCGAGCTGTACAGCTTCGCGGTGCGGCCGGATTTGTCGCTGTATTTTCGCGTGCCGATTGACGTCTCCGTCGACCGGCTGCTGGCACGCCGCATCAAGCTCAAATTCTACGAAGCGGGAATGGATCTCGGCTGGAGCACGAACCCCGTGGAGAGCTTCCGCCAGTTTCAGGGCAAAGTGCTCGACGAGTATGATCAGATCGTGCAGGAGTTCGGGATGGAAGTGATCGACGCCAGGTGCAGCATCACGCAGCAGCAGCGGCTCGTGCGCGCCGTCATTGCACAGCACCTGCAGGTGAGCAGAGTGGAGATCACCGATGACGAGCCCGTCTGACACCCCATCCGAGGGGGCCAACGGAAGCGGTCAGGCCGGCCGTTACTACGGCCGTGGCATTCCCTACCTGCCGATCGGGGACTACCCGGGCAAGCTGATCGCCATCGAGGGGACCGACGGCGTCGGCCGCAGCACGCAGATTCAATTGCTGCGCGAGTGGCTCGAGGTGAAGGGCTACGGCGTCGTCGAAACCGGCTGGACGCGCTCGCCGCTGATGCAGCCCACGATCGAGATCGCCAAGTCGAGCAACACGCTCAACAAGCTCACCTTCGTCCTGCTGTACGCCACCGACTTCGCCGATCGATTGGAAAAAGAGATTATCCCCGCGCTCAGGGCGGGGTTCGTCGTGCTCTCGGACCGGTACATCTTCACGGCGCTCGCGCGCGCCGGCGTGCGCGGCGTCGATCGCCTCTGGTTGCGCAATCTGTACGGGTTCGCGATCGCCCCACACATGATGTTCTACCTGAATATCGACGTGAAGACCCTGATCGGCCGCGTGCTCGAGTCCCGCGGAATGGATTTCTGGGAATCGGGCATGGACCTCAAACACGGCGACGACATCTACGACAGCTTCCGCGCGTACCAGAACAGGCTGCTGAAGGAATACAGTTCGATGGCGGACGAGTTCCACTTTCGGGTGGTCGACGCACGCCGATCGGTCGATCGCATCCAGGACGAACTGCGGAAAAACGTCGCCGCGTTCCTGGAGCCGCCGGAAAAGCCCGCGGAACCGATCCTGCCGCGATAGAGTCATCGTAAGGCGACAGCGTCAGTCGGAACGCGAAGGCGTCTTCGGAGCGCGAACATTCTTCTCTGCGGGTTCCGCGGTTTCTGCGTTGTACGTGATTTCTTCAAGGGCTCTTCAGCCAGGCGCCGCACTCTCCAGTCGGAGGGCGAAGGCTCGAGCCGAGCGGCGGGCGCCGTAGCCTCGTACAACTCCGCTGGCGGCTTGACACTCGTCCCGGCGACTGCCATCGTCGTCAGAAGCACCCTTCTCCACAGGCATCCCCGCGTGACCATGAACTGATCGCGGCGAACATCGATGGTCGATCTGGTGACGGCGCTTCACGAACACTTCGGGCACACGGCGTTTCGCGCCGGTCAGGAGGACCTCGTGCGCGCCGTGGTGGAGGGGCACGATGTGCTGGCCGTCATGCCGACGGGATCGGGAAAGTCGCTCGGCTTTCAGCTTCCCGCCGTCCTGCTGCCAGGGACGACATTGGTGGTGTCGCCGCTGATCTCGCTGATGAAAGACCAGGTGGACGAGCTGAACAAGCGGGGAATTCGGGCGGCGGCGCTGCACTCGATGCTGCCCGGCGAGGTGCGCCGCGAGTCGATGAAGGCCGCGCGTGCCGGGGATCTGCGCCTGCTGTATGTCGCGCCCGAGCGCTTCGCGTCGGATCCCTTCATCGGCGTCCTCCGCGACGTGGCGATCGCGCGGTTCGTCGTCGACGAGGCGCATTGCGTCTCGGAGTGGGGTCACGACTTCAGGCCCGACTACCGGCTTCTGCGACACGCGGCCGGCGCGTGCCGACGCGCAGACGGGCAGCCGGGTCGACCGCCTCTCTCGGCCTTCACCGCGACCGCCACGCCCGAGGTCCGCGACGACATCGTCGAACTGCTCGGCCTTGCGAGCCCGCGGGTTGTCGTATCGGGTTTCGACCGGCCCAACATCGACCTGCGCGTGCGTCCCGTGTCCGGCGACTACGAGAAGCACGCGGTGCTGCCGGGTCTCGTCGGGAATCATCGATCGCTCGTCTATGCGGCGACGCGCCGTAACGCGGAAGAGGCGGCCACGGCGCTGCAGGCAGCCGGCATCGCGGCCTCGCCGTATCACGCGGGTCTCAAGGATACCGAACGCACGAAGGCCCAGGACGGCTTTGCCTCGGGGGCGCTGCACGTCGTGTGCGCAACCAACGCGTTCGGGATGGGGATCGATCGCCCGGATGTCGAGGCCGTGATTCACGTGGACATTCCCGGTTCGCTCGAGGCGTATTACCAGGAGATCGGCCGCGCGGGCCGCGACGGCCGGCCGGCGATCGCGACGCTGCTCTGGAACTACGCCGACGTCAAGACCCGCGAGTTCCTGATAGACCGGGGACGCGAGGATCTGCCGGGCCGGGCGAAGGTCAGGCTCGATCCCGCAGAAGTGGAACGGCGAAAGGAGCTCGACCGGAAGAAGCTGCGCCGCATGGTCGCGTACGCCGACACGGCGGGATGCCTGCGGGGAACGATCCTGCGGTACTTCGGCGATCCTGCGGCGCGCGAACCTTGCGGGTCGTGCGGCAACTGCGATCGCCGCACGCCGCTCGATGCCGACGGCCGGCTGTTCGTGCGAAAGATCCTCTCGGGTATTGCCAGGGCGGGCGAGCGCTACGGCCGGCGGAAGATCGCGGCCATGCTGGTCGGCCTGGTGGAGGATCTGCCCGAACCCCTGACCCGACTGTCCACGACCGGATTGCTGCGCGAGCACACGCCTCGAAGCGTCGAGCAATGGATCGACGCCGGCTGCGGAGCAGGCCTGATCCGGCCCTCGAACGATCAGTATCGAACGCTCGGTCTGACACCGCTCGGCCGCGACGTCATGGCGGGTCGGGTCGAAGATGTGCGGATGGTGATCCCTTCGGCCTTCGACAATGGACTGTTTCGAGCCGGCCGTCGCCGGCGCGGTCAGTGGCCAGGCCCGCGACGGTCACGAAAACGATCGGTCTGGTAGCGGCCGGGCTTCCGCCCGCCCGCGGGAGGGAGATGTCCCACGATGCTATTGCTGATTGGCCTTCGCGCTCCGACGCTGCAGCCACGCGTCATGCTTGACCTTCCTCGCACTCGCTCCTATAGTCCGACGCCATGCCACGAAGCCGGTTCCGCATCCTTCTCACGGCGTTCGTCTTCCAGCTGGCGGCCGCCGCGAGCCTGCGCGCCGACGTCACGCGATTCGACCTCTCCGGCACGGTGACGGACGGAACCGGCGCCGTGCTGCCGGGCGTCACGATCACGCTGAAGAACGCCGACACCGGGTTCAATCGTTCCGCCGTCACCGACGGCCAGGGCCGCTACTCGTTCGCCGCGTTGAACCCGACCGGCAAGTGGACGCTCTCGGTGGAGCTGCAGGGATTCGCGCCGCAACACCGCGAGGGGCTCGAGTTCCAGGCCAACACGAAGCCCGAGATCAACTTTCAGCTCGGCATCGGCGGCTTGCAGCAAGCGGTGACGGTCCAGGCGTCGGCGCCTCTCATCCGGACGCGCGAGAGCGAGCTGTCGACCATCCTCGACACGAAGCAGGTCGAGAACCTGCCGACCAACGGCCGCAACTTCCTCTCGCTGCTTCAAACGTCCGGCAGCGTCGTGGCCACCGGTGGGACGAGCAGCAGCAACCTGTCCGTCAACGGACAGGGGACGCGCATGGCGAACTTCGTCGCCGACGGCGTGTCGATGACCGGACGCGAGATCCGCACCGTCAACGGTGAGTTCGGCGGCGGCAACGGCCTCTCGATCGACGTCATCAAGGAGCTGCAGGTGATCACGAACGGCTTCAAGGCCGAAACCGGACAGAGCGGCGCCGGCACGATCAGCGTGGTGACCAAGTCCGGGACGAACACGCTCTCCGGAAGCGTCTACGGCTTCTGGCGGCCGAGCGATCTCGTCGCCGCCAACCTGCTGACCGGCCTCAAAACGACGCAGACGCGGCAGCAGTTCGGCGGCACAATCGGTGGACCGCTCAAGAAGGACGTGACGCACTACTTCGCCAACTACGAGGACACGAAGATCGACGATGCGGTCGTCGTGACGTCGGTGCTGGCGCCCGGCACGTTTCCCGCGCCGCAGACGCAGCGGCAGGGCTTTGTGAAGGTGAATCACCGGCTCAGCGACCGCAACGCCCTCGATGTGAGGTACAGCTTCAATCACAACAAGCAGGAAGGGCAGGGCGTCGGCGCGCTGAACACCTACGACCGGCGCACCAACACCGAAGGGGGCACGGACGCCTTCAACACGTCGCTCGTCAGCAACTTCGGCGCGAACAAAGTCAACGAGGCCCGCTTCCGCTACACCTTCGACGTCGTCGACTTCTATTCGCCGCTCACCGCGCCGAGCGGCGCGGAGTCGCGTACGCCCGATTTCAGCAGAGCGCCCGTCGCGGTCGCCTACACCGGTGTGGGCAACCTTGGGACGAACCCAGGATTTCCGCAGAACCTCGTGGAGAAGCGCGCCCAGTGGGTGGATCATTTCTCAATCGTTCACGGCCCGCACCAGCTGAAGGCCGGCGTCGACGTGATCGGATCGTGGCGATTCGTGACGTTCTTCAACAACTTCACGGGGACCTACACGTTTTCGCAGGGCACGAAGTTCCCGTTCAACGCCAGCGATCCCGCGACGTTTCCGTTCCAGTTCACGCAGACGTTCGGCACCTCCGGCCTGCGGTTCAAAGACTACATGGCGGGCGCGTTCGCGCAGGACGACTGGGAAGTGACGCGCGGTCTGACGTTGAACGTCGGCGCCCGCTGGGACAAGGACTCGCTGTTCCAGGGCGACAACAACAACGTCGCCCCGCGGATCGGATTTGCGTGGAACGTCGGCGGCAACACGCGAACGGTGGTGCGCGGAAACACGGGGGTCTTCTACGACACGCTCGAGTCGTCCGCGATCAATCGTGAGTCGAATACGGGACCGGTCGGACAAACGACGATCGATCTGCGTCAGGGCGACGCGCTGTTCCCTGCGTTCCCGAACCGGCTGAGTGCCTTCCCCAGCGGCGCAGCGACTGTGGCGCGCGCCACGGTTTACGTCCCAATCTTTCAGGGCGCCGACTTCCCGGGCGGGATCGGCGACGACTTCCATCGCGTCGCGCCGCGTTTCTTCAACACCAACATCGGCGTGCAGCACGAGATCGGGCCGGATTGGGCCGTGTCGGCCGATTACACGCGCGTCTACGGCTACGACATGCTGGTGACGTGGGACATCAACGCGCCGCCGTACTTTCCGCTCGGACCGGGGCAGACGCGGACGGTCGCGCAAGCCAACGCGCTGCGGCCGCTCGGCGTCCCCAACCGCACGGGCGGTTCGTACGGCGTCGACTTCACCGGCTTTCGCAGCTTATATCTCCAGTTCAACGGCGGGCACACGGAGTACGACGCGATCAAGCTGGGGATCAACAAGCGCCTATCGCACCACTACGCGCTGCAGACGAACTACACGCTGGGGCGTGCGCGGGGCGACGTCGACAACTTCCGGCTCGCGAACTCGATGGTGCCGGGACTCACCGCGATTGACGGGGATCGCACCTACCAGTGGGGACCGAGCGACACCGACGCTCCGCACGTGTTCGTGCTGAGCGGCACCTACGAGGCGGCGCTCGGCCTGCGCGTCGGCACGATCCTGTTCGCCCGCTCGGGCTTTCCGTACACGGGCGTGGTGGGCCAGGATTCCGACGGCGACGGCTTCTCGTCCAACGCGAGCTACGGCGATCGTCCGTCGAGCCTGAGCCGGAACTCGTTCCGTTATCCCGCAACGGTGACGTTCGACACCAGCGCCGCGTACGATCTGAAGCTCGTCGGCACGCAGCGCGTTGAGCTCCGGTTCGACGTCTTCAATCTGCTGAACCGGAAGAACGTCTCGACCTACAACAACATCGTCGGCCTGAATCCGTCCGCGCCGCCTGCGACGTTCGGCGCGATTACCGGCGTCCGCGATCAGCGTCAGGCGCAGGTGGCTGTGAGGTATAGATTCTGAAAATTTGGAAGTAGGAATTTGGAATTTGGAATGCGTGATTATCCGTGGCTCACCCGTTCACGAATTCCAAATTCCAGATTCTTAATTCTTAATTCTCTTGATCGCCGCCTGCGCCGCCGCGATCTGCCGGCGATATTCGTTCGGCGCGATCTTCACGAACCGCTCGTAATCGCGACGTGCATCAGCGTTCTTCCCGAGATCGAGCTCGGCTCGTGCCGCGCCAAACAGCGCTTCCGCGTACTCCGGTCGACTGGCGAGGGCGGCGCGATAGGCCTCGAGCGCGCGCTCGGGCTGGCGCGCGAGCAGGTAGCCGGTTGCCAGCTCGTAGTGCGCCTCCGCGTAGGCTGCATCTCGCGTGAGCGCCTCCTGCAAACGTGTCTGCGCGGCGGTCTCGTTGCCCGCACGACGCTCGATCAGCCCAAGGTTGTAGTACGGCTCCGGTCGATCGCCGGCCACGGCGATCGCCCGCGTGAACGCGCGCCGTGCCGCGCCGACGTCATTGCGGCGTGCTTCGAGGAGCCCGAGCCGGTTCCAGGCGTCCGCGTCGGACGAGGCGAGCTCGACGGCCCTGTTCAGCGCCTCGCGCGCTTCGTCGAAGTGGCCCTCGCGCTCCGCGATCGACGCGAGGTTCACGTAGGCATCAGGATGACGAAATCCCGCGGCGATCGCGCGACGGTATTCCTCGCGCGCCTCCCGCAGGCGGCCCGCGCGAAACCGGAGGTCGGCCAGGTACTTCATCGCGAGGCCGTTGTCCGGTTGCAGTTGCAGCGCGCGCGCGAACTTGTGCTCGGCTGATGCCGGATCGCGCGCCGTCAGGTCGATGCCGTCTTCGATCTCCGCCCAGACAGCGACCCGATCTTTCGGATCGATGGCGCGGCCGGCGGGCGCCGGCGCCGTCGATCCTGACGCGTAGCCCAGACTGCGCAGCCGCTCGACCGACTCGTTCGCCCCCGCCCCGTGCACGTCGTCTTTGGAGCGCGCGGCGGCTTCGAGACCGGTCAACGCGCGCTGGAGACCGGTAGCGAGCGCCGCCCGCTCGTTCAAGCGACTCTGCAGCTCGTGCGGATCGCCTTCGAGGTCGTAGAGCTCCGCCCGCGGCGCTTCGATGTACTTCCATTGCCGCGTCCGGACCGCTCGGAGCGGGCTCCACCCGAGCAGCACGTTTTGATAGTAGGACTCGGCGTAAGCCGGCCGATCCGGATCACCCTTCGCGCCCCCGATGAGCGGCAACAGACTCCGGCCGTCGCTGCGGGTGAGCGCCGTGCCCGCGAGCGCCGCGATCGTTGGCGCGAGGTCCGCGGTCTCGACGGGTACATCGACGACTCGACCTGCTTCCGTCCTTCCGACCGTCTTTCCGTCCGTATTCCTTCCGTACGTCGTGTCCGGCTCCGGCCGGACCGTGGGCAGCTTGATCAGCAGCGGCACGCGGATCGTCGCGTCGTAGAGAAACGTGCCGTGCGTCCGCTCGCCGTGCTCGCCAAGCGACTCGCCGTGGTCGGCGACGATGACGATTGTGGCGGCTACGGAGAGGCCCAATTGCCCGAGGCGATCGAGAAACCGTCCGACAGCGGCGTCGGTATATGCCACTTCACCGTCGTACGGCGTGTCGCGATGCGCGGCGGCGAACGGCGCAGGCGGCGCGTACGGCGAGTGCGGATCGAACAGATGGATCCAGGCGAAGAACGGTTGCGAACCCTTCGCGTCGATCCACGCCGTCGCGGATCGCAGCACCTCGTCTGCCGATCGTTCAGTCGCGTCAGGCGATCTGAGAAACTCGTCGTCGTACCGATCGAAGCCGCGCGCCAGACCAGACGAGGCGCGCACGGGATATCCTCCGATGAACGCCCCGGTCCGGTAGCCCGCGGCTTTGAGCTGCTCGGCGAGCGTGGGAACGGTCGCGGCGAGTCGAAAGCCGTCGTTCGTGCGGATGAGATGGTGCGCCGGGTGCAGGCCGGTGAGGATCGTCGCGTGTGACGGCAGCGTCAGCGGCACCTGGCTGACGGCCGCAGTGAAGCGCGCGGCGCCGCGAGCGAACGCGTCGAGCGACGGCGTCAGCCCGCGCGTCGAGCCGTACGAACCGAGCCGGTCCGCCCGCAGCGTGTCGATCGTGATGAGCACGATGGGATGTCGCGACGGGATGGGATTGGTCGGGGCCGGCGGCTGGCCGGAGCGGCACGCGGCAGACGAAAGGAACAAGAATGCGATCAGCGCGGACGCGCGCATACGGATTAGTGTACAACTCCCGTGAACAATGGACCCCACGGAGCGCGAAGGCTTCAGCCGAGCGGCCGTGAACGTTCGAGGACTTCATGCATCGACCCATTGCCTCTCTCCTGACCGTGGTCTCGCTGTCGTGCGTGGCGACCGTCTCCGCGCAGCCCGCTCCGATATTCACCAGCGAGGACGTGCTCGCCGTCCGCACGTTCGCCGGCGGCCAGGGGGTCGCGGTGTCGTCGACTGGACGATGGGTCGCGTATGCGCTGACGGACGCGAACGACGAGTGGAACGTGCAGGAGCCGCGGCCCACCAGTCACGTGGTCGTGCAGACGCTCGGCGCCGATCGTCCCGGGGCGCCGCGCGCGCTGACGACCGGCGTGTCCCACAGCTCGTTCCCGGTCTGGTCGCCCGACGGTCGTCGGCTGGCGTTCATCCGCGAGGACAAGTTCTATGGCCTTGACCGCAATGTGCAGACGGCGGATGCGGTCGCGACGTTCATTCGACTCCCGGCACAGAAATATGCGACGCCGGAACAGCGCGTGGCATTCCACACGCAGCTGCGGGATCGGTTGCTGGCGGTTCCCGGGATAACGGCGAGCACCATCGCCAGTACGCCGCCCTTCACGTTCGCTGGCAGGCGCCGGCTGACCGCCGTCGATGGACGGCTCGCGAGCGATCCGCCCCCAGACGTCGTGACCGTGGTCGTGGAGCCCGCATACTTTCACACCGTCGTCCGCGGTCTCGTCCTCGGCGAGTCCTTCTCCGAGTTGCACGGGACGCCTGGGCACGAGGCGGCGATCGTGAACCAGCGATTCGCCGAGGTGTACCTCGGCGCCGGGAGTCCGATCGGTCGTCACCTCGAGCTTCGGCCGCCGACGGCCCAACGGACCTACCTGAGAGAAGCCGAAGGCCCCACGCCGCCGGTCCGCGTGACCATCGTCGGCGTGTCTCCCGACATTCGGCAGAGTCTGGGGGACGCGGTGCCGATCGTGGATCTGCCGTATCGGGCTGAGGCGCCGGCTGGCGTGACGCTGATCGTGCGCGGCTCCGGCGGGTCTGCCCACGTCGTGTCGGCAGCCCGCGAGGCGGCGAACGCGATCGATCCGGATCTCGCGCTTGGCGTCGTGAGGACGCTGGACGAACTGCGCGATCGCTCGAGGTCGCCCGCGGCCGGGAGTGCGTCGCAGTTCGCGAAGATCGGCGGCCTGGCGCTCGTCCTGGCTGGGGTGGGCCTTTATTCGGCGATCGCGTACGCCGTGAGGCGGCGGACGCAGGAGATCGCCATCAGAATGGCGCTCGGCGCCCAGGCAACGCATGTGCGCTGGCTCTTCTTGAAGACCAGCGCCTGGGTGGTGCTTGGCGGGCTCGCGGTCGGCCTGCCGGCGTCACTGGCTCTCGGTCGCCAGCTGCAGATCAACGTGGTGCTCGCCGACTCGCGCGACCCCGTGATGCTCATCGCGATGGTCGCCGTCCTCGCGATCGTTGCGCTGGTCGCGTCAATCGTCCCAGCGCGGCGCGCGACGCGCCTCGAGCCGACTACCGCGCTGCGGATCGAATAGTGAGAGGTTCGCGGCCGGTTCCCACTTGTATGAGCCCGAAATGAGACGGCTCATCGTTCCCTCGGCTCTGGCAATGCTGGGATTCGGCGCGGCATTCATGCTGCTCCATGCAGGCGCGCCGGTTCGGTCCAAGCACCCCGCTTCGTCCACGCACACCGCCTGGTCCGTCGGTGGTTGTCAGCGAACGGGCGCGCATCCGCGCGTCACGCTCACAGACGGCTCGTCCAGCCGTGGGCGCTGGCATTCCTGCCGAACGGCGACATTCTGATCACGGAACGCGGTGGGCGGCTGCGGCTCGTGCACGACGCGGCTGGCATCCGCACACATTGGCGGCCTCCCGCCTGTTGACACGCGGACGCAGGATGGGCTGATGGACCTCGCGCTACACCCCCGCTTCGCCCAGAATCAGATCCTCTACTTCACGTACTGACCAGAAGTCGTGTGGGCGCCTGCACGAAGGCCGATCCCAATCCGGCCTTCGTGCTGTGTGAATGATTCGCGCGAGCCGCGGCGGAGGACCGTTATCGTTTGTCGTCGTGGCGTTCCGATTTCGGGAACTGCCCGCGGATCTCGCCGCCAGGATTCAACGGCGTCGCGTGCACATTGGCGTAGGCGTAGCCGGCGCGCATCGCGGCGAGGACCTCGTCGAGCTCACGGGCCACGATCTGCTGGCTTGCCGTGCCCGCCGTGATGACGTTGGCCGCCGTAATGGTCCCGGAGACCGTCCCGGATGGCTGCGGGCAAAACGGGGTGAGCGCCGCGACCGCGGCAGGCGCGGGAGTCGTCGCCGTCTGGCACAGCCACACGACGATGCTTCCGTTGACGCCGGCTTGTGCAAAATGGATGTGGGACTGCTGCACTGTCCCAATCAGGCCGCCGAACGTCAGCTCGTAATCGAACGACTGGTCGTCACGCGCGATGTTGACCTTGAGCCTCCCGCTCGCGGGCGTGGACACCGAGGGAACCTCCTGGAAACCGACCAGGTCGACGCGAATGCGGTCGTCGCGGTCCGCGCGGACGAGAGTGGGCACCGATACGGTCATGAGTACAGCCAGGGCGACATGAAGCGTCTTCATTCTCTTCCCCCCTTTTATTGTGAAACCGAACGAATGTGTGAAGGACCCCCACGCTACGCGCGAGTGCCACGAGAGGCAAGCGATTTGTGCGCCTCGACGCTCGATTTCAGCTCGAGGGTGTGGGCGTGATCCGGTTTCGTGGATAGCTTCCGGGAATCCGAACGGTGGACAAGAAAGTCGTGTGGGCGCTTCGTGTCTGGGATACGCTCGGCCCCGTGTCGTCTGGTCGACGAACCCGGCGTGCCGGAACTCCGCAGTCCGGCTGAAGCCGGACACTACCGGAGACGCGAAATGCGGGGCCGGCGGCCGGTGAGGCCGCTGTCTGCAACGACTATTGAAATCCTCGGCGCAACAGCGCGATCGCCAGCGGTGCGTCAGCCGGAAGATCCTGCGTCGCCGCTTCCACGCTGATGCGCTTGTCGTATCGGATCGTCCGCAGGGCCGCGAAGAACGGCGCGTAGTCGTACTCGTCCGCCCTGCGTGGAAACACCCGTCCCACGGGATTGGCCACGTGCAGATGCCGGATGTGCTCGCCGGCGCGGACAATGACGGCGGGATCTTCTTTTTCGCTGGCCAGGTGATAGAAGTCGACCATCAGCTGGAAGTTGGGATCGCCGATCGCGTTGACGAGCGTGAGTCCCTCGGCCGCCGAGTTGATGATGTTGGTCTCCTCGTGGCGGAGCGGCTCGATGGCGATCGTGATGCCGCGCGCTCTGGCTTCCGGCGCGATGCGCCGGCCGAGCTCGACGAGCTGCTGAAAGGCCTGATCCTTCGGGAATCCGTCGGGCACACGGCGCGCGCCGCCGCTGCCGAAGACGACGATCTGGGTGCCGAGCCGTTCGAGCCGCGCGAACGCCTTCCGGACATACGCCATCTGCTGCTCACGGTCGACATCGGGCCCCGTCACTTTGAGGGCGGCCGGCAGAAACAGGTTCGTGACCGGCACCGGCAGCCCGGCCTCCCGGACATGCGACGCGGCCTGTTCGAAATCGGCGTCGGAGAGCGCCGCGATCTCCGTCGTGCCCAACTCGACGTAGTCGAACCCGACAGACCTGGCCGCGTCGATGTTTCTCAGCGGTGTGCAGTAGCCGACGTTGACCGCGCGACTCTGCGCAGTGCCGTGAGTCACCACGAGCATGCCGATCAGACCAAGCGCGGCGAGGCGGTGTGGTTTCATGGCGGATGACCGCATAAATAGTAGATCAAGCCAGAGAGTCGCCGAGGCACAGAGAAACGATTTGAACGCAGAGCCCGCAAAGTCCGCAGAGGCAAGGGC
>QHWJ01000448.1 GCA_003222535.1 Acidobacteriota bacterium
GCCGACAGCGTCGCACCGCCGCGCAGGGCAAACGCGGCGAGACAGAAACCGATGCTCGCCGCGCCGGCGTCGCCCAGGAACATGCGCGCGGGATAGGTATTGTGCGGCAGAAACCCCGCGAGGGCGCCCGCCACCACGAGGACGCCGGCCGCCGCGCCTGGCAGACCGGCGATCACGAACACGCAGGAAAGGCTGATGGCCGCGATCAGGGCGAGACCGGCCGACAAGCCGTCGAGGCCGTCCACGATGTTGAACGCGTTGGTCGCCCCGACGATCCACAAGACTGAAAGCGGGGCCGCGAGCATTCCGATCGCTATGGTGTGCCCGAACAAGTGGACGTCACTGTTCAGTGATATTCCCCACATCACGGCGATCGTCGCCCCGATGACGTGGGCGAGAAATTTCGGACCGGACCGCAGCGGCTTGATGTCGTCCCAGATCGACACGAAGAGAATCGGCAGCAACCCGAGGCCCACGCCCACCGCAAGACGCCGCGTCATCGGCCACCTCGCCGCAGGGACGAGCCAGTAGGCCGCCGCCGCCACGACGCACACCGACGCGATCACCGCCAGGCCGCCGGAACGCGGGATCGGCCGCTGATGGATCTTGCGCGGCCCGGGCAGGTCGACGGCGCCGACACGAATGCCGAACCTCCCGGCCAAAGGCGCCAGAAGGTAGCTGATGAGAGCCGCGGTGATGGCGGGGGTGAAGAAGAAGACAATATTCATGATCGCAAGTTGCGCACTGCTACTGCCGTTGAGATTGGCGCGCGCCTATTTATGCCACGAAACGGCGACCGGCTTGGGCAAGAGCCCGCCGGGCTCCATCCGTGTATCAAAGGAGCAACGTGTCGATTCGCAGGTCAGCGGCGTGCTCGTGCCAGCCGTCGCACGAAACGGGCGTGATTCAAGGTGTTTTCGGCAGCTCGGCGAGAAACTCTTCGAGCGGTATGATCTCGACAGCGTCGAGTCGCTGTCGGCGTGCCCCGAGGAACATCACATGCGTCCAGGCAGCAGGTTCGCGTGTCCACGTCGAAGCTTCCTCGCGCTCGACCCGGACAGCAGGAACCTGAAGCGCCGCGGGTGCGCGTCGACGATGGCCTGAACGCCGTCGAGGAGCGCGGGGACGCGTTGGACCTCGTCGATCAGCACGGTGCGGACGCCGGCGCGGGCGGCAAGCAGCTCCCGCTCGAGCCGCTCGGGCTCGGCGACGAGCTCGCGAAACGTGGCGAGGCTGGCGAGATTCAACGAGAGATCGGGCTCGAGCGAGCTGAGGAGGGTCGACTTGCCCACCTGACGCGCACCGAGCACCAGGATGTTGGCCCGGTTCTGCCTCAGTCGGCGTTCAAGTACGCGTTCATACTCGTGGGTAAAATGGCGTCTATTTTACCCACGAGCAAGAATCGCCCTCCTTCTTTACATCAGGCTGGTGGTCTGACAGGGTCCATGCGGCGCGCCGAGCCCGGGGCCCGCGCGAGCCGACCGTCGTCGCAAGTCTCAGGACACTTCAGACGCCGCGCGGACGCCCTCGATCCACGAGGCGAACCGCCTCACACCGTCCGCATAATTCGTCCGCGGATCGTAGCCCAGCATGCGCCGGGCTTTCTCCAGGCTCGCCCACGTCTGCGGCACGTCGCCCGGCTGCTCCGGGTGGCGCTCGATCGTTGCGGTGACGCCAAGCGCACTTTCGAGTCCGCCGATCATCTCCATCAGCGTGACCGTTCGATCGTTGCCCAGGTTCACGACTTCGTACGGCGTGCGGTCGTAATCCATCGCCGCGCGAATGCCCGTGACGATGTCGTCGACGTACGAGTAGTCACGCCGCGTCGAGCCGTCTCCGAACACGGGAATCGGCTTTCCCTCGAGCATGAGCCTGGCGAACTTGTGGATCGCGAGGTCCGGCCGCTGCCGCGGACCGTAGACGGTGAAGAACCGGAGGCCGATGAAACGGATTCCGTACAGATGGCTGTAGACGTGGCCCAGCAGCTCGCCGCTCACCTTCGTGCTCGCGTAGGGGCTGATTGGCTGCAGGACGTGATCCTCCTCGCGCCAGGGCACGTTCGGGTTCACACCGTACACGCTACTGGAGGAGGCGAACACGAATTGCTTCACATCCTGTTCGCGCGCCAGCTCCAGCAGGTTCTGCGTGCCCCGCACGTTGACCTCCTGGTAGCTGATCGGATCGGCGATCGACGGACGCACGCCCGCCTTCGCGGCCAGGTGCACGATCGCGTCGTACGGGCCGTCGAACAGCTGGCGCAGGCCGCTGAGGTCGCGGAGATCCACTTCGACCAGACGATAGCTCGCCCGCTGGCGGTGCGGCTCGACGTTCCGTTCCTTGATCGGCCGGGGATAGAACGGGTCGAAATTGTCGGCCACCGTCACGCGCCAGCCCTCGATCAATAGCCGGTCGACGAGGTGGCTCCCGATGAACCCCGCTCCACCGGTCACCAATGCGTGTCGCACTGTCGGACTCCTCGGCTCACCGGTTCGAACGATCTCTTGTTGCCCAAGTTCAATTCATGATCCTCGCGGAGCGTTCTTCAGCGTACTTCTTTCGAATGCGGAACGGGTTGAAGTCCCCGGCGGGCGCAAGGGCTGGCTGCCAGCTGAAGCAGGCAGCCTGAAGCGAGAACTGAAGAGTTAGAACGAAAAGTTTGAACTCGATCCGGTTTTCAGACTTCAGAGGTCTGCCCTCTGAGACGAGGTGACCGGCTTTCCCGGGGATCGCAGGTCGGCGGTGAACACCGTCGTCTTGCCCCAGCCCCGCCAGCCGCATTCATGACACCGATGCAGCCCCTTGAAGCCGAAGTATGCCCACGCGTCTTCGGCGCGCGTCTTCGCGCGCGACCGATGAACCCGTGGGGAACTGCACTTGGGACACATCTGCACGTAGCTGCGCGCTGCGGCGGTTGCCACGCCAGCACGCCGGCCTCTCCGGGGGCGGGGGCGCTGAATTGCGATGCCGACGAGCACGCAGCACAACGCTGCGTTCCCGGGCATCTGTAGACTGAAGTCCCTTATTTCCTGCCGCGCAATCGCGACCAGGCCGGTCACGGCACCGACACGGATCCAGTAGCCGGCCGGGTCGCCGGCGCTCTCCTGAAACCGCTGCCGCGTTTCTCGGACGACGAGCACGAGCAGAAGCAGCGCCGCTCCGCAAACGAGTAGGCCGCGTTCCGCGGCCAACTGCAGGTAGTCGCCGT
>QHWJ01000326.1 GCA_003222535.1 Acidobacteriota bacterium
CCCATGATCGACGAGACAGGTGCAAGGACCGGCCGCTTGACCTGCGGCGGCAGCGTGCCGCCGACAAGGGCCAGCTTTTCCGCGACGACCTGGCGCGCCAGGAAGATGTCCGTGCCCCAGTCGAATTCCACCCAGACGACGGCGATCCCGAGCGCAGTGGCGGAACGGACCCGCCGGACGTTGGACGCGCCGTTGATGGCGCTTTCCAACGGGAACGTGACGAGCGATTCCATCTCCTCCGGCGCCATGCCGTGCCCTTCCGTCAGGATGGTGACCGTCGGCGCCGTCAGATCCGGGAAGACGTCGACCGGTATGTCGCGCGCCGTCCAGATGCCGCCGAGCAGGAGCAGCATCGAGAAGGCCATCACCATCCAGTGGTGATCGATCGACCATTGAATCAATGGCTTCATGCAACGAAGCTCCCCTCAAACGCCGGGCTTGCTCGGGCAAAGCACGGCTAATGGACATGGCCTTCAGCCGGCAACCCCTTGGCGGCGGAGGCAAGCTGCACTTCGTACGCGCCGCGGGTGACGACGCGGTCGCCGAGGCCGACGCCGCTTTTCAGACCGATCCGATCGCCGTCACGGGTCGCGATCTCCACATACCGGCGTGCGAAGCGCTCGCCACCGATCTGCACGAAGACGTATGGACGGCCCGCTTCGAGCAGCACAGCCGCCTTCGGGACCGTCGGCCCGCGAAGGCGGTCGCGTTTGTACAACACCGCCGTGCCGCTCTGGCCGACGAGCAGTTGCCCGCGAGGATTCTGGATTTCGAACTGCACGGGCAGCGCGCCGGTCTTCGGATCGATCACGCCCGCGTCGTGCCTGTGTTCCGTCCGGAGCGGGACCGCGCCGGGTCGGCCGGGAATCTCGAACGCGACGTCGGTGAGATCACGTGTGGCCTCGACATCGGGCGCCGGGATTTGCGCGCGGAGCTCGACGCGATCGGTCCGGACGATCTTGAACAGCGGTGCGCCTTCGCCGTACGAGGCGCCGAGCGTCGCGAACACGTCCGCGACGCGACCCGTGATGGGCGCTCGAATCGTGAACGCGTTGCCCGACGCGGCGCCGCCACCGCTGCGCAGCGTTTCGTCGCGCTGCTCGAGCCGGGCGTCCGCGGCGCGGAGCCTCGCTTCCGCGGTGGCCACGGCGCGCCGGGCGTCCTCGGCGCGACGCGCGGGAACAGCTCGATCGGCGAGCAGGCGTTCCGCGCGCGTCTGCTCCGCGCGGGCGCTGTCGAGCGCCACGTGCGCCTGCGCGGCGTCAGACGCGAGGGTCGCGTGGTCGTCGGTACCGCTCAACCGCGGCTCGAGCCGTCCGAGCGGCTGACCCGACCGGACGGTCGTTCCAATCGCGACGAGCGAGTCAGCGGTGAATCGCCCGGAGGCCGGCGCGGCGACGACCGCTTCACCGCCCGAGAGGGGCTCGATCACCGCGGGCACCTTGATTGACGTCCGCCACTCGGCCTCGCGCACCGGCGCCGTGGCGAACTCGTTCGTCCATTGCTGTTCTTTCAGATACACGATCGCAGCCGGATCGTCGGCCAGCCCCTTCTCGGCCTCCGCCTTTGCCCTCGCTTCGTCCGGGAAGACCGTCACGGTGCCGAGGTCGTGGCGATCGGTCAGACCCGGAGCGTCGATCGTGAGCGTCCATCGGTACCGGCCAGCCGCCGGAGGCGCACCGTCGACGCGGAAGGCCCCTGGTCTCGATGGCGGCGAACCGCGAAGCACCGTCATGGCGCCGCCTTGTTCTGGTGTGAGCTCGATGGAGGGCGTTCCGGCGTTGAGGGCCTTGAAGTCATCGAGCTTCGTGAGGTGCACGGCAAACAACGTCGCCGGTTCGGCTTTTGGCGGGTCGCCTGGCCTTGCGCACGCCGCGGTGCCGGCCATCGCCAGGAATATCGCCGCTTGCGCTCGCATCGTCATCGTCATTACGGGATCTCCCAACCGCTCACGAATTCGAGCTCGAGCTCCGCCTGGCGCGTCGCGAGATCGAGCGCCGCCTGCCGAACACGCGCCGCTGACCCGGTGCGGTACGCATCCAGCAATTCCAGGATGCCGCGCTCACCCTCGTCGTAGCTCACCTGCGCGATGCGCTCGATCTGCCCGGCCGTGTCCACCGCCGCCGAGCGATAGCGGTCAGCCGTTTCGCGGCGTTCCAGAACGGCTGCGCGCAGCGCCGCGATATCCGACCGCAACGCGAGTCGAAACGCATCCGCCCGTGCCTCGGCCTGACTCGCGCGCGCGAGCGCCAGCGCCCGCTCCGGCCGTCCGCGATCGAAGAGAGGGACGACCGCGTGCACCGTCACGACGCTTCCGAGGTCGCCGCCGCCCAGGGTCGAGGACTTCGTGCCCGCCACGATCTCGGGTTCGGGAACACCGCGACGATCGGCGGCCCGCGCCGAGAAATGGGCGGCATCCACTTCCTTGCGCAGCGCCAGCAGTTCGCCCCGAACTGACTCCGCGGTCTCGACGAGCGCGTCGAGCGCCGGTACCGCGGCGGGCGGCGTCGTACGATCCACCGCGACGATGCGCGACGAATCGATCGTGTCCGCGAAGAAGCCGGCGATCGTCGTTTGCGCGCGCGCACGCTCAGTCGACGCCGAGGCGCGGTCGGCGTCGACGTCCAATACCTCACGCTCGGCCCGCAGCCGATCAAATCCGGCCGCATCGCCGGCGGCTTCCCGTTTGGCGAGGACCTCGGCCAATCCGCGCAGGCGATCACGGGAGGTCGCCAACTCCCGTTCCCGGACTTGTGCCGCCACGAGCTGGGCGAACGCGAGCCGCAGATCGACGCGCGCCCGACGCATCGCATCGTCCGATCGATTCGAGCTCGCGTCGACCAGGGCGGATGCTGCCTGCACCTCGAACCCGCGCCGGCCGGTGATCGGCAGAAGCTGGGCCACCATCGTCATGTTTTCGGTGACGCCGGCTACCGATTCGCGATCGAAAGTGACCCGCGGATTCGGCCAGCGCCCGGCAGCCAGGACGTCGGCACGTGCCACCTCGATGGCGGCGCGGATCGCGCGGACGCGCGGGCTGTTCGGCGAGAGGCGAGCCAGCGCCGCCGACTCGGTAAGCGGCAACGATTGGGCGCCGGCACTCGACGGCAGCAGCATGGCCGCGAGCGTGGCGCACAGCACCAGACTGCGCATAACGACCTCGATTGAAACGGAAACGAGGCAGACGACGGGCGAGCCCGTCAGATCAGGTCAGGCGAGGAAGGGGGGAGGACCGCGGAACGACGGATGGCGGCGAGGGGGCCCGTGAACCGGCGCCACGTCGTCGAACGGCGTCGCTGACCAGAACGCATCCGGCGGCATCGCTTCGAAGCGGGCGGCGACGAGTGGGAGCGGAGGATAGATCTGATACGCGGTCCCGTGGAGAATTGCGCTCTCCAACCAGATGACGCGCGCCGCGCCCTGCTCGACCTCCGCGCCCTCCGGCTCGTGCGACTCGAGATGATGCGGTTCGAAATGGCTGTGAACGAGAGCGTGCGAATGGCCAGCGCCGGGCTCGTGCGCATGCAGAGGCGCAAGCGCCGAACCAAAGACGAGGAACGGCGCGATGACGAGCCCCGACGTCACGCGAGCAACCGGACGAAACACGGAACCATTATGGCGGCGGGGGACAAGCCCGTCAAACACGCTCCGCCGAAGACTTCGCGCTCAGAACGCCGACTCGGTCGGCTTTCGGTTCGCCAGACAACGTCCTGATCGAGTGGGCTCCGGTGGGTACACGCCTCGGTGTCCAGAGGAATCGATACAATATCTGGCTGATGCCTGGCGCCGCTGTACGCGAGCGAGGCTCTCCTGACCTTCACAAGGAGGGCGGCGTGGGTCCCTTCCGAAGACTGCTCTTCGTCGTCGTCGTCTCACTGGTACCGGAGTCGGCCATCGCACAGACCAACAGCGCCGAAATCGCCGGCATTGTACGCGACGAGCAGGGCGGCGTCCTGCCTGGCGCAACGGTCATTGCCACCCAGGTCGGGAGCGGGTTCACGATTGCGCGAGTGTCCGACGTCGCGGGTCGCTACTTTCTTCCGGGACTCCCGGTGGGCGAATACGTTCTGTCGATTGAGCTGCAGGGTTTCCGGCAGTTTACGCAGCGGGGTCTTGTGCTCAAGGTCGGACAGAAGATAGACGTGGCCGTCACGCTGCAGATCGGTCAACTGGCTGATGTCGTCACGGTCACCGGTGAGGCGCCGTTGCTGAAAACGGCGAATGCAGAAGTCGCCGACATCATTGACAACCGGCAGGTCGTGCAGTTGCCGCTCAATGCCCGACAGTTTCTCCAACTTGCGCAACTGAGCGACGGCGTGGTTGTGCCACCAGGCGGGACGCGCGGGGCCGCGCTGGAGCAGGCTGGAGCGCTTCCCGCAGTGCTGGGGCAGCGCAGCGGCCACAACATTTACCTCCTCGATGGTGTCAAGGTGACCGACGAGTACTTCAACAACCTGGCCCTCAGCCCATCGATCGATGCCATTCAGGAATTCAAGATTCAGAAGACGCTCTATCCGGTGGAATTCGGAGGCAAGGCATCGGCGCTCATCAACGTCGTCACCAAATCAGGGAGTAACGCCGTCCATGGCAGTGCGCTCGAGTTCCTGGGGGACGATGCAGTCGACGCCCGGAATTACTTCGACGATCCGACGAAGCCCATCCCACCGCTACGCCAGCACCAATTCGGGGTGAACGTCGGCGGCCCCGCAAAACGAGACCGGACGTTCTTTTTTTTCAGCTACGAAGGTCAGCGGATACATCGCTCGTTGACTCAAACGTTTTCCGTTCCGTCCGAAGCGCTGCGGGCCGGCGACTTCTCGAGTCTCGCCTCGCCGCTCTGTGACCCGGTGACGCGCAGCCCCGATGGCGCCTGCACGCCGTTCGCCGGAAACAAGATTCCCACGAGCCGCCTGGATCCCGTCGCTCTGGCCCTCTTGCAGAAGGTACCTGGACCGACCAGCAACGGCTCTGTCCAGAATCTCCTCGCGGTCGGCACCGAGCAGAACCCGATGGATCAGTTCACGTTGCGGATCGATCACCGGCTGTCAGCGAATGACAACCTCTTCGGCCGGTTTACATCGTATGGAGTGGGCGACGTTCAACCCTTCGGAACCAGCTCATTGAATGAAACGCTCGTGCCCGGGTTCGGCCGCACGGTTTCGACGAAGAGTCGCAATCTGGCCCTCGGTTATACACACGCGTTCAGCACGTCGCTGTTGAACGAGGCCCGGTTTGGATGGCTGCGCGTGTCTGGTGGGCAGACGAGTCCGAACCAGGGAGTGAATTTCGCAGCGGCAGCGGGACTCCAGGGCGTGACCACCAATCCTGATGATATGGGCTACCCCCAAGTCTCGTTTGGCGGTCTGTTCAGCACGATCGGCGATCCGACGACCTTTGTCTCGCGCCGGAATCAGAGCTTCGAGGTGTACGACAACCTCCTGATCGACCGCAGAGCCCATCATCTGAAGTTCGGTGGCTACCTGTTTCGGCTCGAGTTCAACCCGGTCAACCCGCAGGCAGCGCGCGGAGCGTTCACCTTCAATGGGCAATGGACAGGCAACGCGTTCGCCGACTTCCTGCTCGGTTACCCGAGCTCGGCGCAAGTCGGCATTGGCCGGGCCGACGAGAACGGTCGCAGCACGTGGCTCCACGTCTACGGGCAGGATGACTGGAAGGTCAACTCGAACCTGACTCTCAATTACGGGCTGCGCTACGAGATCAACGGCCAGATGGCCGACATCAACAATCGGCTGTCAGCGATCGACCTGACGACGCCGGGCGGACGTGTGGTGATTGCGAGCGACAAAAACGGAAGTACATCGCCGACCGCCCAGCCGCTGCTCGCTCAGATCCCGATTCCATACGTGACTTCGAAAGAGGCCGGCTGGACGCGGGGTTTGTTGCGTCCGAGTTATCTGCGATTCGCGCCACGCGTGGGAATGGCCTGGTCGCTCGGCGATGGGGCGAACTCAGTACTCAATGCCGGATTTGGCGTCTTCCTGAACCAATGGGCCTATGGCGTTCAACAGGCGCTGGCGCAAACGTTGCCATTCTTTTTCGCGAAAACGGTCAACGTGCCGTTCGATGCGCTCGTCCCGACCTACGAGACGCGCACGATGCTCCTTGCGCCGGCGACTGGCACCGTCGGCGGCAACACGATGAATCATGACTACCGCACCGAGTACGCGAAGAACATGGCTATCGGGATTCAGCGCCAGGTCGCGCGGTCTACCGCCGTCGAGGTGAGCTATCTCGGTTCGTGGATTGTCGGCGCCGACAGTTCGACGATACTGAATGTGCCGCAACCCGGCCCCGGACCCATCGGCCCGCGACGTCCAGTGCCACAGTTGAGCAGCATTGCCGCGATTCGATGGGATGGCTATTCGATGTTCCACGGCCTGACGTTCAAGGCGGAGCAGCGTCTGTCTCGGGGCCTATCATTCGCGGCGAACTACACGTTGTCCAAAGCCATCGACGACGCATCGGATCCTGGGACGACCGCCCACGAGACCAACCTGCCGCAGGACGTGCGCAATGTGGCGGCGGAACGGGCACGCGCCAGCTTCGATCATCGGCATCGGTTCGTCGGCAATGTGACGTATGCGGTACCGGATCCTCCAGAACGCGGGAACCGCGTGTTGGGCATGCTCGGTCGCGGCTGGCGTATCAATGGGATCGTGACGCTCCAATCCGGGGCGCCGTTCACCGTCAATCTCGGGAATGACTGGGCCAATATCGGGTCGGGTCCGGCGCAGCGCCCTGACGTGACGTGCGACCCCAACGAAGGCGCCGCGCACACGTCAGAGCAGTGGTTCAATACGAGCTGTTACGCGCTGCCGGCCCAGTTTACGTTCGGCAACTCGCATCGCAACACCGTGCTCGCTCCAGGTTACGCCGACGTCGATGCGGGTGTGCAAAAACACATCGAGCTTGGACGAGCCGCACGGGTCGAAGTGCGTTGGGAGATCTTCAATGTGTTCAACCGCGTGAACTTCGACGTCCCGAACCGGATCTTTGGCACGCCGAATTTTGGTCGCATCTTCAGCGCTCAGCCGGCACGCCAGATGCAATTGGCGATCAAAGCGGTGTTTTGACGCCTTCCTGACACAAAAGTCAGGAAACTCCACGAGCATGCCCGGTAACATTTCCACGTTGTGCGTGTCCTGGTCGTGGAGGACGAACGGAAGCTGGCCCAGGTGCTGACCGCGGCGCTGCAGGCGGAGCACTACGAGGTCGTTGTGGCCCGAACCGGCGAAGACGGGTTCTTTCGGGCCTGCGCCGAAACCCTTGATCTCGTCGTCCTCGACCTGATGCTTCCCGGACGCAGCGGGCTCGAGATCCTGCAGGCATTGAGACAGCGCCACCTCCAGACTCCGGTGCTCATTCTGACCGCCCGCGACGGCGTCGAGGACCGGGTCACCGGCCTGGACCTGGGCGCAGACGACTACCTCGTCAAGCCGTTCGCCCTTCCCGAGTTGCTCGCGCGCATCCGCGCACTGCTGCGCCGGGGCCGTCCGTCTGAAGCGCTTCGTCTGAAGGCCGCCGATCTCGAGCTGGACCTCGTGGCGCGCCGCGCCGTGCGCGGTGATCGCGCCCTCGATTTGACCGTACGCGAGTTCGAGTTGCTCGAGTATCTCCTGCGCCATCACGGTCACATGGTGTCGCGTGAGATGCTCGCGCGAGAGGTCTGGAGAGAGCCTCGTCGTGCGACGCCGCTCGACAACGTCATCGACGTGCAGATCGCCCGATTGCGCAAGAAGGTCGACGCCGAGGCGGGGCAGCGGCTGATTCACACGATTCGCGGTGTGGGGTTCGTGCTGAAAGAAGGCGAGCCATGAGCCCGCGGCTGGTTCCGTCGATTCGGGTTCGACTCACCGCGTGGTACACCCTCGTCCTGTGCCTGATGCTGGTCCTGTACGCGGGCGCGACCTTCGTGACCGTGCGCCACGAGTTCCTGGAGCAGCTCGATGACGACTTGCACGAGGATTTCGAGACGGCCGAAGGACTGATCGTCAGGACTCCAGAGGGCGGCTTCGCGCGGGCGAGCGACCGCCATTACGACCCCGACAACGACGATGATCGCGGGACGGATGTGTGGGCGGCGAGTGGCGAACAGATCTATCGGTCAAGGGCGTCCGGCGCGCTGCCACCCCCTGCGTTGAACGCGGCGGCGACCGAGCCTCGCTATGAATCGAGTGTTGCGAATGGCAGCCATTGGCGTACGCTCACGCGGACGGCGACCGTGGGCGGCGTTGCCGTCGTGTTGAGAGTCGCGCGGTCAGAGGATCGATTGCGCGCCCAACTGTGGGAGATCCTGACGGTGCTCGTGCTCGGGCTCCCCGTCGTCGCGGTGTTTGCCGGCGTCGGTGGTTACGTGCTCGCGCGGCGCGCGTTGACGCCGATCGACCGTCTCGCCTCGGAGGCCAGACGGATCACGGCCGACCGGCTGCATGAGCGGCTGTCGGTGCCGAACCAGCGAGACGAAATAGGGCGGCTCGCCGCGGTCATCAACGAGACCTTTGCCCGGCTGGAAGCATCGTTCGACCAGCTGCGCCGATTCACCGCGGACGCATCGCACGAGCTCCGCACGCCGCTCGCGGTGATTCGCGGCATCGGCGAAGAGGGACTCGGAGAAACGCGCAGTCCGGCGGAGTACAAAGAAGCGATGGGCAGCATGCTCGAAGAAGTCGATCGCCTCACGACACTGGTCGACACGCTGCTCCGACTCTCGCACGGAGACGCCGGCACGGTGAGGCTCGCGCGAGAACCGGTCGATCTGGGACAGCTCACGCGGGACGTGGTCTCATCTCTCGGGATTCTGGCCGAAGAGCGCAATCAGCGGATCACCGTTGACGACTCGGATCGGGTGGTGGCAGCCGTGGATCGCCTTGTGCTTCGTGAAGCCGTCACGAATCTCCTGGACAACGCCATCAAGTACGGCCCGGCCGGATCGGTGATTGATGTTCGAGCCCGGCTCGACGGCGATCAGGCGGTCATCGCGGTCGCCGACCAGGGCCCCGGGGTGGCGGCTGCCCATCGCGCTCGAATTTTCGACCGGTTCTTCCGGCTCGACGAAGCGCGGTCTCGCGAGAACGGTGGAACCGGTCTCGGTCTGGCCATCGCGAAATGGGCCGTCGAAGAGCACGGCGGCCGGATTGACGTCGACGAGAACCCGAGCGGCGGTTCCGTCTTCCGCATCACGTTGCCGCTGACGGCGCCCGTGGACGCCGCGAAACACGTTCACCGACACCAACTTTCTGGAGGACGCTCATGAAACGCCTAGTCACGATATGTGCGACGGTCTCATTGTCGTTCAGCGCGCTCGCACCGGCCCAGGACATTCCACCGGAGTACCAGCAGGTGCTGACGACGCTGGCGAAACAGGGCGACTACAAGGCGAACGTGCTCAAGGTCAACATCCCCAGGAACGACCTCAACGTCACCGTGGCGAAGGTGAAGACGCCGACCCCGTTCGGCTTCGGCGGCTGGGTGGCGATGACGAAAGGCACCGGCGGCACGGACGTCATGATGGGCGATCTCGTGCTGACCGAGGACGAGGTCAACCCGGTCATGTCCGCGCTGCTCGACAACGGCCTGGACGTCACCGCGCTTCACAACCACTTCTTCTGGGACGAGCCGCGGATGTTCTACATGCACGTGCACGGACACGGGAAGCCGGCGGATCTCGCGCGCAAGGTGAAGCCGGCGCTCGATCTGATCGGCAAGAGCACCACGCGGCCGGCGGGCGCCGCGCCGGCGCCAGCCGCGGCTCCGGCGGCGACGATTGACACGGCCAGGATTGCGCAGATCGTAGGCACGCAAGGCGACCAAACCGGTGCCGTCTACAAGATCACGATTGGTCGCGACGACCTGAAGCTGACGGAAATGGGCGCGCCGATCAACGCGCGGATGGGCCTGAATACATGGGCGGCGTTCGTCGGCACGAACGAGAGCGCCGCGGTAGCCGGCGACGTCGCGATGTTGGCGAACGAGGTCCCCGCCGTGCTCAAGGTGCTTCGTAAGAACGGGATCGATGTGGTGGCGATTCACCACCACATGACTGGCACGCCGCCGACGATCTACTTCCTGCACTACTGGGGCACCGGGCCGGCCGACAAGCTCGCGGCGGCGTTCAAAGCGGCGCTCGGCGAGCTCGGGAAGACGACGAAGACGACGGCCGCGAAGCACTGAGGAGCAGGAACGACGTGCGCTGGATTGCCCGCGAACACGTCAAAGAGGAGGGATCTTGATGCGTGAGCGCCTCGTGAGTCGCCAGTCGAACCGGTGGTGGGCGGCGGTCTTCGCGGTCGGATGGTGTCTGAGCCCTGCGCCGGCGCGTGCTCAGCCCGTCGGCGCGGGTCCGTTGGCGCTCAACGACGCTGTCCAGCTCGCGCTCAAGAACTACCCCGCGATCAAGGAGAGTCGCGCCCGCGCTCTGGCTGCCGACGAAGAGGTCGGCGTAGCGCGGACCGCCTATCTGCCGCGACTGGACATGGTCTGGCAAGAGAATGGGGCGACGACCAACAATGTCTTCGGTCTGCTGCTCCCCCAATCGGTCATTCCGGCGGTTTCGGGTCCCGTGCTCGGGACACGTTCCTATCACGGCGTCTGGGGCAGCGCGGCGGGTGTGCAACTCTCCTGGGAAGCGCTCGACTTTGGTCAACGCAAGGCCAATGTCGAGGTCGCCCGGGCGCAGAGTTCGTTTGCGAAAGCACAAACGGAGCTCACGGAACTGGACGTCGCCGCCGCTGCGGCCGATGCGTTGCTGACGGTCCTGGCTGCGGACCAGGCGGTCGGCGCCGCGCGGGCGAACGTCGAGCGGTTGCAAGTGTTCGCGAACACCGTGCGCACGTTGGTTGCCAATCAGCTGCGGCCCGGTGCGGACGAATCGCGGGCGAACGCCGAGCTGGCGATTGCGAAGAATCAACTCAGTCAAGCGGTTCAGACAGCCGATCTTGCTCGAGCCGCGCTGGCTGATGCCATCGGCGCGGCCGGGACTGCCGTCGAGCCCGCGGCGAGCGGCCTCGCGAACTTGCCGCAAGTGTCGCCGCCTGGAGCGGGAGATTTCACATCGCATCCGGCGGCGCGAGCCGGGTTGGCGGTCGTTGAAACCGTGCGTGCGCGCGAACGAGTGCTCGATCGCTCGTACTTCCCGCACCTCTACTTTCAGTCGGCATTTGCTGGCCGAGACAGCGGAGCACAGGTGCCAGGACAACCGCTGCCGGGCACCGGTCTCTGGCCGCAGGTGCCGAACTGGGCGGCCGGGCTCTCGGTCACATTCCCTGTGTTCGATCTGTTCACGGTGAACGCCCACAAGCGTGTCGAGCTGCAGAACGAGCTCGCCGAGCGCGCGCGATACGACCAGACGATTCAGACGCTGACCACGCAGGACGCGAGGGCGCGCGCCGTGATGAAGGCGGCCCTCGATATCGCGCAGAACACCCCGATCGAGCGACAGGCGGCCACGGCGGCGGAGAGTCAGGCGCGCGCGCGGTACGGGAGCGGCCTGGCGAGCATCACGGAGGTCGCCGAGGCGCAGCGGCTGCTCGCGCAGGCGGAGGCCGACGATGCCGTGGCGCGGCTGAGCGTGTGGCGTGCCTTGCTGGCGGCGGCGCGGGTACGCGGCGATCTCGCCCCGTTTCTCGAACAGGCTCGACGATAAGCTCATGCCGACTAACGACTAACGACTAACGACCAACGACCAACGACCAACGACTAACGACCAACGACCAACGACCAACGACCAACGACCAACGACCAACGACCAACGACCAAGGAGACACTTCATGTGGTTAGTATTCACCGCCATGCGCCGGCCGATCACGATTCTGGTCGCGGTTCTGGCCGTTGCCTTGACGTCGATCATGGCCATCCGGCAGATGAAGGTCGACATCTTCCCGAAGCTGGGCGCTCCCGCCATCTACGTGGCACAGCCGTACGGCGGCATGGATCCCTCTCAAATGGAAGGGTATCTGACGTACTACTACGAGTACCACTTCCTCTATATCACCGGCATCGAGCACGTCGAATCCAAGAACATCCAGGGCATCGCGCTCATGAAGCTGGTGTTCCACGCCGACACCGACATGAGCCAGGCCATGGGAGAAGTCGTCGGATACGTCAATCGCTCCCGCGCGTTCATGCCGCCGGGGGCCGTGCCGCCGTTCATCATGCGGTTCGATGCCGGCAGCGTTCCCGTCGCGCAACTGGTGTTCTCGAGCTCCACGCGCAGCGTGCCCGAGATGCAGGACATCGCGCTCAACCGCGTGCGCCCCATTTTCGCCACGCTGCCCGGCGTGTCGGCGCCGCCGCCGTTCGGTGGAAGTCAACGCACGATTGTCGTGCGGGTGGATCCCGAAAGACTCAGACAATATCGACTCTCACCGGACGAAGTCGTGTCCAGCTTGAATCGCGCGACCATCGTGCTGCCTTCGGGTAACGTCCGAACCGGCGACCTGATTCGGATCGCGTCGACGAACGCCACGCTCGGCGGCAACATTCAGGAGTTGCTCGATGCGCCGCTCCGGATGGGTACAGGTCCGACGGTGTACCTGCGGGATGTCGGTACGATCACCGACACGGCCGATATTGTCGTCGGCTATGCGCACGTCGACGACAAGCGGACCGTCTACATTCCCGTGACGAAGCGCGCCGATGCGTCGACCCTCGACGTCATCCGGAACGTGCGTCGGGCGCTGCCCGCCATGCGGAACGTGGCGCCTGAGGACGTCAAGATCGACCTCGTCTTCGATCAATCCCGATACGTCATCGGCGCCCTGAACGGGCTGATCGGGGAAGCGCTTCTCGGCGCGCTTCTGACCGGTTTGATGGTGCTGATTTTCCTCCGGGATTTTCGCAGCTCGCTCATCGTCGTCATCACGATTCCGTTCTCGATCCTCTCCGCCGTGGTCTGCCTGTGGGTGACCGGCCAGACCATCAATATCATGACGCTCGGGGGACTGGCGCTTGCGGTGGGCGTCCTCGTCGACGAAGCCACCGTGGAGATCGAGAATATCCATACGCATCTGGCCACGGGCATGGCGAAAGCGCGCGCGGTTCTCGATGCCTGCCAAAAGACGATCACGGCGCGGCTGCTGTCGATGTTGTGTGTGCTGTCCGTGTTCATCCCGTCCCTGTTCATGGCGGGCGTGGGGCGACAGCTCTTTGTCCCGCTGTCGCTCGCCGTCGGCTTCGCGATGATTTCCTCCTACGTGCTCTCCAGCACGCTGGTGCCGGTGCTGTGCACCTGGATGTTGCGCGCAGGACACAGCGCCGAGCCAGCCTTCTTCGACAGGCTCCGGTCGTGGTATCGCGACCGACTCGAATCGGTGCTCCGGCTTCGCTGGGCCGTCATCGGTGCCTACCTGACGGCGTCAGCTGCGCTGATTTACATCCTCTTCCCTCGTATCGGCACGGAAGTCTTTCCGGCAGTGGAAACCAGGCAGCTGCAGCTCCGCCTGCGTGCGCCGACCGGCACGCGCCTGGAGCGCACCGAGCTGATCGAAATGAAAGCGATGGACGTCATCAAGAACCTGGTCGGGCCGAAGAACGTCGAGATTACGACCGGGTTCATCGGCGTACAGACGCCGAACTATCCCATCAACACGATCTACCTGTTCGCGAGCGGTCAACACGAAGCGGTCGTGGGCGTATCGCTGACGCCCGAGGCCCCCGCGGTGACCGAAACACTGAAGGAGCAATTACGTGACGACTTGAAGAAGGCGCTGCCCGACGTGGCGATCTCCTTCGAGGCGGCCGACATCATCAGTCAGGTCATGAGCTTCGGCTCGCCGACTCCCATCGAGGTCGCGGTACAAGGTCCGGCACTCGCGGCGACGCGCGCCTTCGCCGAGAAGATCAGGGCGGAGCTCGTGAAGATCGACGCGTTGCGCGACCTGCAGTATGCGCAGCCGCTCGACTATCCGTCGCTTCAGATCCAGATCAACCGCGACCGGGCCGGGCAGTTCGGTGTCTCCGCCGCCGATGTCGGCCGGTCGCTCGCGACCGCGACATCGTCCAGCCGTTATACGGACCTCAATTTCTGGCGGGACCCGGGCAGCGGCAACGGGTTTCAGATTCAGGTCGAGATTCCGCAAGCGAAGATGGCATCCCTCGAGGATGTGACGGACCTGCCCGTGATGGCGCGCAATACCTCCACCACCGGTCGTCCGCTGCTCTCGGACGTGGCGACGGTGGACTATGGCACCACGCCGGGTGAGGTCGACCGTTACAACATGCAGAGGGTCGTCAGCTTCACCGCGAATGTCCACGGCAAGCCGCTCGGTCGGGTCGTCACGGACATCCGGCAGGCGATCGCACGCGCCGGCGCACCTCCCCGAGGCATCACCGTCAACAACCGCGGGCAGGTGCCCGCATTCGAAGAAACGCTCGACGGCCTGCGAAGCGGCCTCCTGCTCTCGATCCTCGTGATCTTTCTCTTGCTGGCGGCGAACTTCCAATCGTTCCGGCTTGCCTTCGCCGTCATCTCGGCTGTGCCCGCCGTGCTCTGCGGCGTGTTGTTGATGCTGCTCGTCACCGGAACGACGCTGAACGTGCAGTCGTTCATGGGGGCGATCATGGCCATCGGCATCTCGGTCGCGAACGCGATCCTTCTGGTGACGTATGCCGAAAACGCCAGACGCGACGGTCGGTCGGTGCGCGACGCCGCGGTAGAGGGCGGCCGCGGGCGCTTGCGAGCCATTCTGATGACCGCCGCGGCGATGATCGCCGGGATGATCCCGCTTGCGCTCGGCACGGGCGAGAGAGCCCAAACCGCGCCGTTGGGGCGCGCGGTGATCGGCGGTCTGTTTCTGGCGACCATCGCCACGCTCATCGTGCTTCCCGCGGTGTACACCCTCGTGCAGGCACGAGTCCGAACGCTTTCACCCACTCTGGATCCCAACGATCCCTCGAGCACACACTATGACCCACGCGCATAGACTCTCGATCGCGTCGATGCTGGCGTTGTTCGCGGCGACGGCCGCAGCGCAGGCGCCGGTGGAGGTCGCCCGCGTTGCCTCCAAAGGCGTCGATCGGCAAGTCAAGCTGCCCGGCGAGCTCCAGCCGTACCTGGCCGTTCCGATTTACGCCAAGCTCCCGGGATTCGTGAAGCGCGTCGCCGTGGATCGGGGAAGCACGGTGAAACAAGGGCAGGTGCTGGTGACCTTGGAGGCGCCCGAAATGCTCGCGCAAATCGCCGAAGCGCAGTCCAGGGCGCAGGCGCTCACTCTGCAGCGAGCGGAGGCGGAAGCGAAATTGGCGGGGGCACAGAGCACCTACGATCGGCTGAAGGCGGCGTCCGCCACGCCGGGTGTCGTGGCCGAAAACGACGTCGTCGTCGCCCAGAAAACCGCCGAGGCCGCCCAAGCCCTCGTACGATCGTACGAAGACTCGATCAAGGCTGCCCAGGCGCAGGTTCAATCCGTCAAAGATCTCGAACAGTACCTGACGCTGAAGGCGCCGTTCGACGGCATCATCACCGAGCGCAACATTCATCCCGGCGCGCTGGTCGGCCCTGGAACCGGCTCGACGCCGCTCCTCAGATTGCATCAGGTGTCACGTTTGCGACTGGTCGTCGCCGTGCCTGAAGCGCTGGTCGGTGCGATGGTAAAGGGGGCCCGTGTGCCTTTTGCCGTGCCGGCCTACCCGGGAGAGACCTTCTACGGTGTGCTGAACCTCATCGCCCACGATCTCGATGAGAAGACGCGGAGCATGGCGGCGGAGTTGGACGTGAAGAATCCGGACTTGCGGCTCAGCGCGGGCATGTATCCCGAGGTGCAGTGGCCCGTCCGGCGCCCCCAGCCGTCCCTGCTCGTGCCTCCGACCAGCATCGTGACGACGACCGAGCGCACGTTCGTGATTCGGGTCAACAACGGCGTGGCGCAATGGGTGAATGTGGGCCGCGGGGCGCGCGTCGGCGACCTCATCGAGGTGTTCGGCGCGCTCAAGGAAGGCGACACGATCGTCCGGCGCGGCACGGACGAGATTCGCGAAGGAGCGAAGGTCAACGTTCAGCCGGCGAAAGCGAGTTAGCGTTCATGAACCTGCTCATGATCCCTCGGATGGCAGTGAAGGCGCTGGCGCAGAACAAGATGCGGACCGGCCTCACGATGCTGGGCATCATCATCGGCGTGGGTGCCGTCATCTGCGTGGTGGCGATTGGCGAGGGCGCCTCGGCAAGCGTCGAGCGGGCGATCACGAATATCGGCGCGAACATGATTTGGGTCGAGGCCGGCGGCGTGAATCGGGGCGGCGTCCGCACGGGTAAGTTCGGGACGAAGTCGCTGACGCTCGGCGATTACGAAGCCATCAAGGAGCATGTGCCGCTCGTCACGAACGTGACACCGCAGGCAGACACACGCGTGCAGGTCGTGTACGGCAACCAGAACTGGGGAACGTCAGTCCGTGGCGTCGGGCCGGAGTATCTCGCGCTCAAGAACTGGAACGTCGTCCGCGGCGGCATGTACACGAATGTCGACGTCGAGCGCGCCAACAACGTCTGCGTGCTGGGACAGACGATCGTCGATCAGCTGTTCGGATCACAGGATCCGATCGGCGAGACGATTCGCGTGAAGAACGAGCCGTGTCTCGTGGTCGGCGTTCTCGACGTGAAAGGCCAATCGGCGACCGGCCAGGACCAGGACGACAACTTCCTGATGCCGTACACGACTGTCATGAAAAAGATCAAAGGGCAGACCTGGCTCGACGACGTCCTGTGCAGCGCCACGTCGGCGAAGGTCGTCGATCAGGCCGAGCAGGACATTGCCGCCCTCATGCGTGACCGTCACCACATCCGACCGGGCGCCGATGATGATTTCAACCTCAGACATCCGACCGAGATAGCCGAGGCGGTCAAACAGTCGACCCAGACCATGGAAGCGCTGCTGGCGGCGATTGCGTCGGTGTCGCTGCTCGTGGGGGGCATCGGCATCATGAACATCATGCTGGTGTCGGTCACCGAACGCACGCGCGAGATCGGCTTGCGGCTGGCCGTCGGTGCCAGAGGACGCGACGTCCTGCGGCAGTTCCTGGCCGAGGCCGTGATGCTCAGCCTGATCGGAGGCGCGATCGGCATTGCCATCGGGACGTTTGGCGCGCAGACGATCGCCAATACCTTCCAGTGGCCGACGCGGGTGTCTTCCAACGCTGTCGCGATCGCGTTCGGGTTCTCGGCCATGATTGGCATCTTTTTCGGCTATTACCCCGCGCTTCAGGCCGCACGGCTGGATCCGATCGAGGCGCTGCGATTCGAGTGATGAGGAGCCCACGCGCGACCATCGCCGGCGCACGCTGATTGCGTGCGTTGTCGTGGTGCCGCACGTGGTGGTTGCCCGGACGCGCGTCGCATGAGCTGCGAGCCGCCACGCTACTTGGGAAAAGCAAGGAGCCGTCAATGAGCCCACTGACCATCATGACCCTCGCCGTTGCCACCGTGCTGGCCGCTGTCGCGGCGGCCGATTCCGTCAATTTCGACGCTGGAACGGTCGGCCAGGCGCCCGCGGGCTGGACTGCGACCAGGACCGGCAGCGGCGACGCGAAATGGACGATCGAGAAAGACGACACCGCGCCCAGCAAGCCGAACGTCCTGAAGCAGTCGGGCGTGGCGACGTATCCGGTCTGCTTCAAGAACGACACGAACCTCAAGGACGGCTTCGTGGAAGTGAAGTTCAAGCCGATCTCCGGCAAAGAGGATCAGGCGGGCGGAGTCGTCTGGCGGTTGAAGGACGCGAACAACTACTACGTCGCCCGCGCCAACGCGCTCGAGGACAACGTCACGATCTATCACACCATCAACGGCAGACGCACCGAGAAGAAGCGGACCAACATGAAGGTCGCGTCCAACGTCTGGCACACCATACGAGTGGACTTTGCGGACAATCACTTCACGGTCACCTGCGACGGCAAGAAGGCGATCGAATGGGATGACGACACGTTCAAGGAGGCCGGAAAAGTGGGCGTCTGGACAAAGGCCGACAGCCTGACGTTGTTCGACGATTTCAGTTACGGCGCAAAGTGAGTTCGCACCGGCTCCGCCCGAAAGCGACCCGAATCCTCGAATCGTTCCTCGCGAAGCGGGCTGCTCGATGCGATTGAGGTACTAGATTCCATGAAGCACCTTTTCCTGATTGCCGCGGTTGCGATTGCTGCGCTGCAGTCACGGTCCGCACAGGAGCCGCTGATCCTGGTACGTTCGATCGACCTTCCGCGGGTCGAGGGACGGATCGATCACCTGGCGTTCGACGCAGCCGGCCAGCGGCTGTTTGTCGCCGCGCTCGGCAACAACACCGTGGAAGTCCTCGATCTGAAGAGCAACAGTCACATCAAGAGCGTGCCAGGGTTTCGTGAGCCGCAAGGCATTGCGGTCCTTCCCGACCCGAAACTCGTCGCCGTCGCCAACGGCCAGGGCGAAGGCATGCAGTTCATCGACGCGGGCGACTACCATCCGGCCAGGCTGGTTCGGCTCGGAGAGGATTCGGACAACGTCCGGTACGATCCAGCCACCGGGCGTCTCTTCGTCGGATTTGGCGCGGGAGCCCTGGCGTCGATCAGTCCCGCCGACGGCAAGGTGCTCGGCGAGGCGAAGCTTTCAGGTCATCCCGAATCGTTTCAGCTCGAACGCTCCGGCCCTCGGGTTTTTGTGAACGTGCCCACGGCGGATCAGATCGCCGTGGTGGACCGGGCCGTGATGAAGGTCATCGCAACCTGGCCCGTCGTCGGCGCGAAATCGAACTTCCCGATGGCGCTCGACGAGGCGAACCATCGTCTGTTTGTCGGATGCCGGCGGCCCGCCAGGGTTCTGATGTACGACGCGACCACAGGAAAGGAATCCGGATCGTTCGAGATCGTCGGCGACACCGATGACCTGTTCTATGACGCCGCGCGCAAGCGGCTGTATGTCAGCGGCGGCGAGGGCTATCTCGACGTGTTTCAGGAAGAGGGCGCATACCGCTTCGCTCGAATCGCCCACATTGCGACAGCCGCGGGAGCCCGCACGTCGCTGTGGGTCCCCGAACAGGCGCGTCTCTACCTCGCTGTCCCGCATCGGGGCAGCCAGAAGGCGGAAATCCGCATCTACGAAGCACGCTGACGTCGGTGGTGCCGGTCGAGATCCGTCGCGTGCGCCTGGTGTCGCTCCTCGCCACTGTCGCGTTGCTCAACGGCCCGCCGGCCGCCGCCCGGCAGCCAGGCCGTTCGGGCAGCGACTCGCCGGTCGCGGCTGCCCGCCGGACGACCGGGACTATCCGCGTCGACGGTCGGCTGGACGAGACCGCCTGGCAATCCGCGGATCCAATCGGCCCTTTGCGGCAGCGTGAACCGATCGAAAACGCAGAGGCATCGGAGCAGACCTCCGTTCGCGTGCTGTACACCGATGACGCGTTGTACATCGGGGTCGTCTGCGGTGATCGATCGGCTCGCGGGATCATCTCCACGCAACTCACGCGCGACGCGAATCTCGACGTCGACGATCGAATCACGATCGTGCTCGACCCGTTCTACGATCACCGAAACGGCTTTTTCTTTCAGGTCAACGCTGCGGGGGCTCGCGCCGACGGGCAGGTGGCGAACAACAGCGAAACTCTGACGCGGGATTGGGACGGCATCTGGAACGCAGCCGCGCGCATCTCCGATGATGGATGGATCGCCGAGATCGAGATCCCGTTCAAGACCCTCCGCTTCAAGCCGGGGCAGTCGGTCTGGGGCTTCAACATCGAACGGCAGATCAAACGTCGTCAGGAAATCGATCGATGGGCGGCGCCTCGCCAGAACATCTGGATCGGGAACCTCGCGGAGGCGGGCCGCCTTGAAGGTCTTGACGGCATCCGGCAAGGGCGGGGGCTGGACGTTCGGCCGTATCTGTCCGGCGGAGAAGGGAACAGTGGCAGCGAGTTGGCCGGCGGCGTCGACATCTTCCAGAACATCACGCCGAATCTGAATACGGCGGTCACCGTCAACACGGACTTTGCCGAAACAGAAGCCGACATCCGTCAGGTGAACCTGACGCGCTTCCCGCTGTTCTTTCCGGAGAAACGCACGTTCTTCCTCGAGGGCTCGGGCGTCTTCGATGTTGCCGGTCTTGCGAACACGACCGATATCCGTCCGTTTTTCAGCCGCCGGATCGGACTCGTCGAGAGTGTGGCCGGAGACAACGTCACGGTCCCGCTCGGTGGCGGTCTCAAGCTGACGGGACGCCAGTCCGATTACAACATCGGCGTCCTCGACGCAGAAACCGGGTCGCAGCGTGACACTGCGCTGCCGGGTGGATTCGTCGGCCGGCAGAATCTGCTCGCCGCGCGTGTCAGTCGAAACGTCTTCGAGCAGTCGTGGATTGGCGGAATTGTGACGCATGGCAACCCGACCGGAGGCGGAGCCAACACGCTGATTGGCGCCGATGCGCGATTGGCCACTTCGACATTTCGGGGGAACAAAAATCTGTCGCTCGCCTTGTATGCGCTCGGGACCGACGACGCTGCGAGCGGAACCCGCGCCGGCGCTGGTGGGTTCACCGTCGACTACCCGAACGATCGCTGGGACGTGGCGCTGACCTGGAAGCACATCGGCGAGAGCTTTCAGCCCGCGCTGGGATTTGTCCCGCGCACCGGCATTCGCAAGACGGATCTGAACATGGCGTTTCAACCTCGACCCGAGCGTTGGGGCATCCGGCAGTTCTTTTTCGAATTCCGCCCGACCTACATCACGAATCTCCAGAATCGGGTCGAGAACTGGCGAATCTTCACGGCGCCGTTCAACGCGAGGACCGAATCGGGCGAGCACCTCGAGTGGAACTACATCCCGGAATTCGAGCATCTGGACGGACCGTTCGAAATCGCGGGCGGCGTCGTCATTCCGGCAGGCTCGTACCGATGGACGCGCTTTCGTGCCGAAGCGAACACCGCCACGAAGCGCGCGTGGGTCGTCGACGCCGCCCTCTGGTGGGGTGGCTTCTACGCCGGAAACCGGCGGCAGCTCGAGCTCGGGCTCACGCTGAAGCCGAACACGCATGTCGCGCTGTCACTCCGTACCGAACGGAACGACGTCAGCCTCCCGGAAGGCTCGTTCTTTACGCAGATCGTGACCGTGCGAGCCGACTACAACTTCACACCGAACGTGTCGTGGGCGAACCTGGCCCAGTACGACAACGAATCGCGGATCGCCGGCCTTCAAAGCCGGTTGCGCTGGATTCTGCAGCCCGGAAACGATCTCTTCCTCGTGCTCAATCGCGGCTGGCACAGAACGCTGGACGACAACCGGTTCGAGCCCAGCTTCGATCGAGGCTCGGCCAAGCTTCAGTACACATTCAGATTCTGACGGCACTCGCCTTGCTTCAGGCGAGTGCGTCAGGAGGGTTGGCGACGCGTTCGATGATGTTGGCGCTGGCCATGTGTGTGGGTGTCGCGGCGACCGCCGCCGCGCAGGACGCCAGAGCGAAGGGCGAACAGCTGTTCGCCGATCACAAGTGCACGCTCTGCCATTCGGTCGGCGAGAGAGGCAACAAGAAAGGTCCGCTCGACGGGGTGGCGAGCAAAGCGTCCGCCGCTCGAATCCGCGAATGGATCACCGACGCCGAGGGCATGACCGCGAAAACGAAGGCGACGCGGAAGCCCGAGATGAAGGCGTTCTCGCTGCCGAAAGACGATGTGGTACTTCGGACTGGCGGCAGCCGGTGGTCGACCAGCGACTCCAGACGTGACCCACGCGTCCGCCGCGATTGCCCCTCCGGCTGCATCGCCGGCCGAGCCGGCCGCGCAAGCGACCGGTTTCGTGGGCGACGATACCTGCGTCGCCTGCCACGAACCGGAAGGCAAGGGCCTGCACCTGACGCTGCACGGCAAACCCCGCGCGGGTGACCGACTCGCCGACGGCGCGTCCGGCGCAGGGGCGCATGTCGCTCTGGCCGGACACCGACATGAACACGGTGAGCGCGTCCTGCGGTTTGAAGCTGCCCGGCCGCAGCCGGGCCTCCGCGTACGTGTCCGCGGGCAGCATGTCGAACAACGCGCCGCTCCTGCCGTTCACGATCAACAGCGCGCTGGCCTCGCCCGCGCTCGATCGCCCGACAGCCGCCGTCACGGCGCGCGTGACGGCGATGAACTACCTGTTCACGTCGCGTCCGGCGAGCATGGTGTGGTTCAGCGCCCGCTACCGGCAGTCGAGTTCGACAACCGCACGGTGCCGTTCGATGTCATCAACGGCGTCAACTACGACACGGCTGTCGTCGCCCTGAACAAGGAGAGCGAGCCGTTCAGTCGGACGCGCCGTACGCTCGACGCCGATGCGACGTACTCGCCGTGGCGCCATGTCGGCTTCCGCGCCGGCTACACCCGCGAGGACGTCGACCGCACCTTCCGGATCGTGGAAAAGACGGTCGAGGACACCGGCCGCGCCTCGGTGGATCTCACCGGTGTGCCATGGGTGACGGTGCGCGGCGTCTTCGAGCACTCGAAGCGGCGCGGTTCGGCCGTGAATGGCCTCGAGCTGCTGGCGATTGGCGAACAGCCGACGCTGCGGGAGTACGACATTTCCGACCGCGATCAGGATCGATGCATTTGGTATCCAGTTCTGACGGGCACCGCCCGCTCTCCTCGCTGCGCGAAGGCGAGCACGGTGTGGTCGTGGAAATGCGCGCGCCCGAGCCCGGACGCGCGGATCGCCTGCTCGCGTTGGGCGTGACCCCCGGAGCCAGGGTCACGATGGTGCAGACGTTCCCCGGCGTGGTGTTTCTGTGCGACCAGACGAAGCTGGCGGTCGAGCGCCGCGTCGCCGACGCGATTCTCGTCGGGCCGCGGTGGAATCGATCATGAGACAAGAACCGGCTATCGGTGTCGGATGACGGACTTTAGTCATCTCGCTCGGGACACTAAAGTTACTAAATAAAAACTTTGTTGTGAAAGTCACAAATGTCGATAAAAAAGGCCGCATGCAGCCGTATACTCACGCCTCCACACAACAATCAGCTGGCGCCGAAATGATCGCGGGACGAGGCGCACCGCGATCAGCACTGGATAGGTTCGGAGTTCCAACAGCATGATTGAGAGATTTCGTGATGCGTCGCTGCCCGCGATGGCAGCCGTGAAATGAGACCCATGACCCCAACATTACTCAGCGCCGGCATCGCACGCGATTTGCTCACGCTGCGGCAGGAGTTTTTCGACATGCCCGGTCTCTGTCTCACCGCCCCACAGGTGGTGCGCCTTCTCGATGTGCCGCCCGAGGCGGCGGATTGCATGCTGACGACGCTACTGCAGGAAGGGTATCTGTTTCGGACGACGAGCGGTGCGTATCACCGGAGGTACCCGGCACGCGTTGAGAGTTGAGCGTTGTCGCGCTCGATCTCGGCGACACGCGCCTCAGTTGTCCGCGGGCCGTCGTTCAGGTTCGCGGCGATCGATCTGCCGCACCTTCAGGCCGAGGCCGACGACGACGAGCAGAATCGCGCCGAGCGAGACGAACAGGCCGCGACGGCGGTAGCCGAGCTCGGCGACCCCGTTCTGGCCCGCGTGATCGACCGCGGCGACAATCGAGACGCCGTCGGCAACGATCCGGGCGACCTGGGGCGGCGCGAACGCGTGCATCTCGGTGCGCGCGAGCGTGAGCCTGGTGCCCGCTTCCGGCCGAACAGGAGCAACGTCATCCCGCCGAGGTAGTACCAAATCTTCTGCGCGTGCACCGGCACGCCTTTTTCGGCGATGAAGTGGCGCACGCCGCTCAAATCGATCCGTTCATCCAGCCACGACAGCAGGCTCATGTCCGCGACACACGATTTCCGCGCTGTCGCCCTCCCCGCGGAGGTTCACGACGAACTGTTCCGAGCGCGCGCGGCGGCGGGCCCGAGACGACGGCACCGCCCAGGTCGTAGATGCCGTTGTGGCAGGCGCACCAGAGCTGCGAGGTGTCGTTCCTGAACTGCACGGTGCAATCGAGATGCGTGCAGACGGCGCTGAACGCCCGGATCTCGCCTTCCGCCGTACGGACGACGATGCCCGGCTTGCTGCCGAACTTGAAGATGGCGGCCGGATTGAGGCGCAGCGCGCCGGCGCGGCCGGCGACGACGCTTTGCGTGGCGGGTTCGCCGCTCGCCGGCGGAATCAGGAAGCGCGAGACCGGGTACGCGATCGCCACGGCCGTCGACACAAACCCCACGGCGAGGAGCGCGTCGAGGAACATGCGCCGATCGAAGTCTGACGGAGCGAGGGGAGGGATGGTGGACTTAACAGCCATCGATCCGCGCCGCCTTCGTGACAAAGGACCCGACTTTCACGCGCGCGTCGACGATGCGGCAGCCTTTGCCGGGCGAGAGCGCCATCACCGGATTCAGATCGAGCTCGACGATCTCCGGAACCTCAGCGGCCAGGCGCGACACCCGCAACAGGATCTCGCGTAAGGCGTCGAGATCCGCCGGCGGATGCCCGCGGTAGCCGAGCAGGAGGGGAAGTCCGCGGATCCCGTGCAGCAGCTCGTCGGCGTCGCGGTCGGTCAGCGGCGTCACGCGGTACTGCACGTCGCCGAGAGCCTCGACGTGGATGCCCCCCAGCCCGAAGGCGACAAGCGGTCCGAACAGCGGGTCGTCGGCGACGCCGATCCTCGTTTCGACGCCGCCGGTCACCATCGACTGAATGAGGACGCCGTCGATCTCGGCCTCCGGCACGAGCGTACGCCCTCGTGCGAGCACGTCCGCAAACGCGCGGCGGACGGCGACCTCGCTCGCCAGGTTCAGTTGCACCGCGCCGACGTCGGCCTTGTGAGGCACTCGCCGCGACGCGAGCTTCGCCGCGATCGGAAAGCCGATCACGCGGGCCGCCGCCGCGGCGTCCTCCGCGGTATGCGCGACCATCCCGGCGGCGAGCGGTAGTCCGAATGCGCCGAGCACAGCGCCAACCTCGACATTCGTCAGCCAGCCGTCCCCGCGCATCTCCAGCGCCTGCCGGCAGACGTCGCGTGCGTCGTCGACGCGGATGTCCTCGAAGCTCCACAGCAACGCCGGCGGCTGCGCCCGCCAACTCGCGTAGGCGGCGGCCCTGCCGAGCGCGCGCGCCGCGTTTTCCGGAAAGGCGTACGCCGGGATGCGCTCACTCTGCAGATCGAGCGGGAGCGGACGTCCGTCGCCGGCCATCAGACAGGCGAGCACCGGCTTGCCCGTCGCCCCGGCGCGGCGGCCGGCTCCGATCCCGTCGCGAATCGCCTCGAGCGTCTCGCCCGAAGCGCGGGGATCGACCGGCGTGTAAATCACAATCAGCGCGTCGGTCTCGTCCGCGGTGAGCGTCGTCTCGATCGCGCGCCGGTAGGCGGCGGGCCCCGCGGAGGCGACCGTGTCGATCGGATTGCGGACGCCGGCTTCCGGAGGGAGAAATTCGGCCAATCGCGCCCGCGTGGCGTCCGAGAACGGGGCGACCGTCAACCCGGCTGCTTCGCACGCGTCGACGGCGAGGAGGCCGGGCCCGCCGGCGTTGGTGACAATCGCCACGCGACGTCCGGGCGGAAGAGGCTGTGCCTCGAGACAGGTGGCGATGTCGAACATCTCGTCGATCGTGTCCGCCCGGATCACGCCCGCCTGATGGAACAGCGCATCGACGGCAATGTCGCTCGCAGTAAGAGCGGCCGGGTGGCTGCCGGCGGCACGTGTGCCGGCGCGCGTGCGACCCGCCTTCACCGCGACGATCGGCTTGTTCCGGCCGATCCGTCGCGCCAGGCGCGCGAACCGGCGCGGGTTGCCGAACGATTCGAGGTAGAGCGGGATGACCGCGGTCTCGGGGTCGGCTTCCCAGTACTCGAGCAGGTCGTTGCTCGACACGTCGGCCTTGTTGCCGACGCTCACAAAGGACGAGAGGCCGACGCGGCGATCGATCGCGAGCTGCAGGATCGCCATGCCGAGCGCTCCGCTCTGCGATGAGAAGGCGACCCGGCCGGCCGTCGGCACAATGGGCGAAAACCCACGGCAATGGGACGAAGCTCCCGTCCAGCAGGCGGAGCGCAACCACCGTCGCCTGACGCTTGGGGTTGCTCGAGTCGCAGAAGGCGTCAATGAGCGCCCCGTCCGGATCGGCCAGCTTGAAGAACCGCAGGCGGCGCGACTCGGGGGACAACTCGTGGAAGAAGCGCCGCAGCGGGGAGCAGTCTGCCGGCCCCGTGACACGGAGCGTTGCGACGGTGCCGTCAAGGAGCATCGCACGCGAGTCGACCGGATCGGCCGACGAAGTCGGCGCGGCCACGATGTTCATCGTGCTGCTTTCGTGACCGCCATGAGGGCGTCGGGCAGCACGAACTCACGCTCGGGATGGCGGACCGTCAGCACCGGGCATGGCGCGATGCGGACGACGTGCTCGGCGACGCTGCCCATCAGCAGATGGGCCATGGCGCCCCGGCCGTGCGTGCCGATCACGATCAGGTTGATGGCGCTGCTCTTCGCGTAATCCACGATCGCGAACGCCGGCGCATTCGATGTGACGATGACGCCCTGCGCGCGGAGCACCAGTCGGTCCTCGTCGCTGATCAGCCCGTCCACCCGCTTTTTGCCCTCGGCTTCCACAGCCGCCTGAACGTCGGGATCGGTGAGGACGAAGCCATCGCCGCCGACCACGTGCGTCAGGAGGTTATGCGAGCGCGGCGTCCGACGGTTCGCTGAAGTCGCTCGCGACGAGAACTTTCTTGAGCGCGATCATGGATCACCTCGTCTTTTCCGGCGCGCTGTTTGTTACGTCTGCGCCCTTGTCTGCGGGGCCTGGTCGGGCACCACCAATTCGGAATTCGTGTTCCGGATGCTTGACGATCAACACCGGGCACCGGGCCGTGCGCACGACCCGCTCGCGGACGCTGTTCACCAGGAGCTGCGCCATGCCGCCGCGGCCAGTGGTGCCCATCACGATGAGATCGATGTCGGCGGCATTCGCGTACTCGGTGATCGCGTCCGCCGGGTTGTCTGACATTCCGTTTCCGAAGGAAAAGGAAGCGCTTTCCTGCTGGCGTTCAAGAGGTGATGAATCACCCCGAGAAATCTCCACTTCACTCAGCAATCCGAATGCGACATGAGGGCTGAGCGCGGCGCGGTCCCTGGCGGTGAACCGTTCGTGAAGCGCTCGGAACATCGCAAGGTGGTCCGCGTGCGGGTTGGCAGTGCTCGGGCGGAGGAACGGATTTTCCGTCACGTGCAGCAGGTGCAGCTGCGCGCCGAATGTTCGCGCCAGTTCCCGGCCGTATTCCAGCGCGGCGCCGGTGGCCGGGGCGAAGTCGGTGACGACGAGAATCTTGTGCAGCTGGATCATAATACCTCCACATCGGGAAGAGCAGACGCCGTGCCAGGTGATTTCCTCCGAGAAACACGCCGATTCCTGCACGGGCTCCCAACGCCGCCGGATTTCCGGCACGAGACATCTTCTATTGTTTAGTGGCCCGCCCATGGAGTCGCCGGGAACCGGCCGGATTGCAGCACGTTGACGTAACCGGCGCGTTCGAAGCCCTCGGGATGATGACAGTTCGAGAGGCTGACGCATCCGCGCATCTCGCCGACCGACGCGAACCCGTGCTCGTCTCCCCAGCGCGTGAAGCCGTCGCGAATCGCCGTCAGCCGGCCCGGTCCGTCCTTCAAGAGGGCTGACACGAGCTGCACGACGTCGGCTCCGGCCATCACCGCGTTGACGGCGTCGAGCGGCTCGTGCGCCCCGCCGCTGAGCGCCAGCGACGGGCGTACGCGTCCGGCGAGAATCGCAATCCAGTACAGGCGCAACAGCAGCTCCGAGGCGTCGGAATATCGCAGCTGCGGCACGGGTGCCCGCGTCACCGGATCGATGCCCGGCTGATAGAACCGGTTGAACAGCACGAGGCCGTCGGCGCCCATGCGATCGAGCTCCGAGGCGAGGTGGGGGAGCGCGGAGTAGAACGGCGACAGCTTGACGGCCAGCGGAATCAGGATCGACTCCTTCAGGACGGCGACGATGTCGACGAGCCGTTGTTCGACGCGGGCTTGCCGGCGTGATCCTACATCTCGACAGCCGGTTCTTTTACGAGCGCACGATTCGCAGCCTGACGTACGCCGCACCGTTCGCGGCGCCGCTCGCCTACACAGGGCTCGGGCTGCTGCTCATCGCGAACCGGATGGTCGACGCACGATCGAGGGACTGGCCGATGTGGATCCTCCTGCTCGCGCTCGGCGGCTTCATCGGCAACTTCGTCTTCAGCCTCACCGATCACGCGCAGAACGCGTTTTTCAGTCCGATGGAGTGGCTGCCGGTCGTGACGGGCGCCTTCGCGATCGGCTCTCTCATCGTGCCGTTCCTCGTCGAGGTGACGGCTTCGTACCTGCGGCCGTGCGCTGCAGTGCTCGTTCCGAGATTAAGATGCTGCTGACGTGATCCGTGCGGAGTGAGACGCGATGACGAATGGGGCGATGTCCGAG
>QHWJ01000012.1 GCA_003222535.1 Acidobacteriota bacterium
AGCCCGAGCTCGAGCGAGGACAGCTGCGTGTATTTGCCCAGCTCCCTGGCTGCGATCTGATCGGCGGAGATACCCAGGCGGAAATCGGCGCCGCCGGTCTTGAGCGGGTGGACACCGGTCAGGAAGGTCGCGGTCGCGCGCGCGTGATCGCCCGGACCGTCGCCGAGCGCCCGACCGTTCACTTGCGCCAGCCCGCTGAACACGTTGATGTGCTCACGGAACGGCTCGAGCGCCTTCATCGTCGGGCTGAACTCGAAATCCGCGCCGACTGTCCTGGGTGTCCACATGAACGGGCGCGGGCTCTTCTCGGACGCACCAATGATGCCGTTGGGCGTGTAGACGTAACCCAATCGAACCGGCGGCTTCGACGGACCGAGCGCGGACCTCGGTTGAAGTTGTTCACAGGTCCGACCCTCTTCGCATCTGAAACGGTGGGCTTTTCACAATGGCCAGAATCCATGATGAGATTCGATGATTATCGCGCGCCGCGTCGCGATTAATCGAGCGAATCGCCGGATAGTCGTAATACTCTACGCCGCGTCCGAGGGCATAGGTGAGCAGTTTTTCGGTGGCCGTTCGCAGGAAATCGTCGCGGTATTTCGTCAAGAGCAGTTGGCCCAGCCCGGCCGGACCCTGGAACTCGGTCCCATCGGGCAGCTTCCCGCCCGCGTCGATCGGCGCGCCCGCATCCTCGCCGCGCCACCGCCCGACGGCGTCGTAATTCTCCAGGGCAAACCCAATAGGGTCCATTCGGCCGTGGCATGCGGCGCATACGGCGTTGGCCCTGTGCACCTGCATCTGCTCGCGCATCGACAGCACCTTGCCGTGAGGCGCCGCTTTCAGCTCCGGAACATCGGGCGGCGGCGGCGGTGGCGGCGTGCCAAGCAGGTTCTCGAGAATCCATTTGCCTCGCTGCACCACCGACGTTCGATTGGGATAGGACGTCACCGTGAGCACGCTGCCCTGGCCGAGCAATCCGCGCCGATTGACGTCAGTGAGCGTCACGCGCCGGAACTGTGAGCCGTACACGCGTGGAATGCCGTAGTGCTCGGCCAGGCGCTGGTTGACGAACGTGTAGTCGGCCGAGAGCAGGTCGAGCAGGCTGCGGTCCTCGCGAAAGATACTCGAGACGAAGAGCGCCGTTTCGGTGACGAACGACTGGCGCAGCGCTTCGTCGAACGGGAAAATGACCGGATCCGGCCTGACGGTTTCGACGTTTCTCAGGTGGAGCCACTGGCCCGCGAAGTTCGACACCAGGGCGTCGGCGCGCGGGTCGTCGAGCATCCGCCGCACCTGATGCTCGAGTACCGATGGATCTTTCAGCCTGCCGCGTTCGGCCAGGTCGAGCAGCTCGCCGTCGGGAATGGTGCTCCACAAGAAGAACGAAAGGCGCGACGCGAGCTCGACGTCGCTGACGCGATGAGCCGTGCCGTTCCCGACAGCCGGAGGATCGCGCTCGATGCGGAACAGGAATTCCGGCGACACGAGCATCGCCTCTATGGCGGCCTGGATGCCGGTTTCGAAATCCCCGTCGGCGCGGCCCTTCAGGTAGAACGTGTACAGCGGCTGGATATCGGCGTTCGTCACCGGACGCCGGAACGCCCGGTGCGCGAGCGCTGTGAGAATGCTTCGCGCGCACGCCGGCTCCTCTCCGGCCCGTGCGGGCCGGCAGACGAAAATCGTCCGCCGGCTCGGGGTGTCTCCACGCCCGGTCGGCTCGTAAGGACCGCCTACGATCAGCTTGCTGACTTCCGGCCTCGTCGCACGCACGTCGAATCGCTTCAGGCGGGCGCCGCTCAATCTCAAGTCAACGGGTGACAGGATCTGGACAGCACCGCCGCGTCCGCCTCCGCCGCCTGGTCCGCCGGGAGGCGCGTCATTTTCAGGCTTCAGGTTCTCGCGTGGCGATGTCACGCCAACCGTGTGGAGTCCGGCTTTCACCGCGACTCGCACCTGGTACGGGTCGATCTCGGTCTCCTCTCCGCCGGATTGAACACCCTGAAACCGAACCTTGAAAACATACTCGGCATCGAGCGGAAAGTAGTGCGCTACCGTCATGCCGGCCCGGGAATCAAAAGGCAAATCGTCGTTCAACTGCTCGTTGCGCGTGCCCTTGAGGGGATCGCGCTTCGCGTCGTAAATCTCCTCGACCGGCTTCAGTGTGAGATCGCCGACGGCCAGACGGCTGACCCTGTGCGCGGCCGACATGTACCGGTCGAGCAGGGCGGGCGAGGTCGACAGCACCGCCGCGATGTTATCGAATCCGTAGCCGGAATCGTCGACGGGCAGCCATTCGCCGGGGTGGACATCGACGGCCAGCAGATCACGGATGGCGTTGCTGTACTCGGCGCGATTCAGGCGATGCACGGGCGCGCGGCCCGGATTGGGATGCACGGCCGCCGCGCGGTCCAGCGTGGTCTCCAGATAGGTCGCCAGGGCTCCGGCCATGCGGGAATCCGGGCGCGAGCGGACCGTCGCGGGCGGCATCTCGCCCGATCGCAGCTTCCGCGCAACTTTTTCCCAGACTCGAGCCTGTTCCGGAACGTTCGACAGATCGAGGGCCTGAAGCGACAGACCAGCCGTCTTGAGCCTGTCGTTGTGGCAGGTCACGCAGTAGGTGCCGACGAGACTCGCGTACTCGGGCGCGGGCGTACGGCTGTCTTGATGACGACCGCGCGCGGCGCCTCCAAGTGCGAAGGACGCTGCCACCAGCCATACGAGCGGGCCGCTCACGGTTCCTTGATCCGACGTCTTCATCCGCCTTCTTCAGGTTCAGGGTTCAGGGTTCGTTCAGGTTCTGAGTTCGAACCTTCAGCCCCGAACCAAGCACGAATCGTGAACCCTGAACGTTGGTAGACCCACGCGACCCTACGCGGCCCACCCGACCTACTAGACCCACCCGACCTACCTGACCCACCCAACCTACCAGACCCACCCGACCTACCCCACCCACCCGCCCTACTGGACCCACCCGACCTACGCGACCTACGCGACCTACTCGACCTACCAGACCCAGCCGAGCGCTTCGTCTAGAACCCGAGCCGAATCTGCAGCTGCAGGTTACGCAGCGGTTGCGCGCCGGTGGCGGCGCCGAACCCCGCGGTCCGTGGTGTCAGTCGCGCCGGGTCGATCGAGCCGTCCGGGAGCGTCTGCGAATTGACGACCGTGAGATCCGTCGGGCTCCGGTAGATGACGTTCCTCTGGCGATCGTTGTAAATGACGACGTTGAACACGTTGAACGCGTCGAGACGGAATTGGAGATTGCGGCTGCCACCGAGGCGGATGTTCCTGGCGACGGCGAGGTCGACGGTGTGGTCGGGGCACCCACCGAGGATGAAACGCCCCGACTCCATGCCGACGCTGCCGTACTGCGGACCGGTTACCGCGGCGGTGTTGAACTGTCTGTACTGATCGCTCGAACAGCCGGAACCCGGATCGCCCACATAGACGATCTTTGCGGCGTAATCCGGGGAGCCTGTCAGGTTCACATTGGCGCCATTGTTCTGGTACGTATAGGTGAGATCGTACCTGCCGTTGAACTGGTTGTTTGGCTGAGCCGCTCCGTTTGCCTGGGTAGCTCCCGGCTGGTACGCGGAGCCGGCGGTGAGGACGCCTGAAATCTGCCAGTCGTTGAGCAGGTACTTCCCGGCGGGACCGAAGCGCTCAGGCGCGTTCGGCAGATCCCACACCGCATAGCTCTTGATGACGTGCCGCTGCAAGGCGAGGTTCTCGTTCAGCTTTTCGTACGCGGCTTGATCCGAGCGGACCGAGATCGTGCCGTCCGCCGCATGCTGCAGGCGCAGCTGTAAACCCGTGTTGGTCGGGTTGGCGTAACCATCGTTGCCCTTCAGCGAAAGGCCGAGCGTGTAGTTCGTGCCGAACGCCAGACCATTCCGCGAGCGCCGATTGAAAGACATCTGGATCGAGTGATACTCGTCCCAGAACCTGGTCTCCTGTTCGTTGATGCTGGCCAGGCCCCGGAACGCCCGCAACAAGTTCGTCGTGTAGGCCGTGGCACCAGGCACGCTGCTCGGTGCGAGCGTCGGATCCTGGTTCTGAGGCAGATACGCGGCCCCGATGTCCACGGCGTTCAGGTCGACTGAGCCGTTGGCCCCGCCCTGGAACGCCCGCAGCCGGTTGAAGCCGTGGTTGCCGACGTAGGCGACATCGAGCGCCGCGCTCCATGGCAGCGCCATCTGCACACCGGTCTGCCATTGCCACGAGGAAGGCAGCTTCGCGTTGTACTGGAAGTCGATCAGCGCCGGAACGCCAACTGTGCTGAGACCCTGGCCCAGCGTCTGCAGTTGGCCATTGCGGAGATCCTGCGACGTCGAGATTGGCGGGTTGCCTGGAATCGAGAACACGGTGTTACCGTCCGGACGGTCGTAGAACAGTCCGCCGCCAGCGCGCCATATCAGGCTCTGCGTGCCCGTCAGGTCGTACGCCATGCCGAAACGAGGCGCTGCCGCCAGCTTCGGCCAGACGTACGAGGTGTCCGCGATGCCATCCCCGGCTTTACGGATGCCGTTGTTCAGGTTCCCCGTATTCGGCACGACGGTGCCAATCGCCGCTGCCGTGTTCGCAGCGCCTGGCGCCGTCAGGATCTGACCGGTGCGCGGATCCACCGCGTTGCGCGCGTTGCCGGAGCAGACCGTCGCCCCATTGTTGCAACCGGCCAGGTACAGCAGCGGCGCTGCGGAAAGGGACCACTGATCCGGGAAGAAGTTCGACATCTGCAGGAACTGATCGTATTGGGGCTGCTGGTGCGTGAACCGCACACCGTAGTCGAGCGTCAGCCGGTCGTTCACTTTCCAGTTGTCCTGCAGGTAGAACTCTGTGTTGTTGTAAATCATGCTGCCTTCGATCAGCTTCGACTGCTGGAGGTACTGCGTGAACACTCCCGTTGCCGCATTGGCAAAGCCGAAGCCCGTATCGAGGGCGTTGTTCGTGTCGTTCCCGAAGTTGACATAGCCCTGAAATCCGAGGTTCGGCACGCCGCCCGCGCCGGTGTTCTGGGCCTTGAAGCTATGGTTGTTATAGAAGCCCGCCTTGCTCGTGTGACCGCCCCAGACCTTCGTCAGGCTGACGGCGACATCCTGGGTGCGGTTGATGTTCAGAAATCCTGGAAAGAGCTGGTTGGGCGGTCCGGGCAGGTCCCCCACACCGGCAGTGGCTGTCTGCGTGGGCACGATTCTGGTGCCCCACCCGAACGCCGGCGGCAGGGTGATCTTGCTACCGTCGAACCAGCTTGGATTGAGATCGTTCAGCGTTGTGAACGCGTAGTAGCGCGGATCGACCACGCCCGCATTCGGGTAGAGCAGCGGAAAGCCCGGCAGGCTCGACAGGTTGGCCGACGCGTTGGTGAGGATTCCACCCGTGAGGGTGGCTCCGATCGAGCCGCCTCCCGCGAGCTGGTTTCGGATGAAGCCGTACGTGCCCTCGATGAACGTCGACGAGTTCATCGTGTAATCCACCGTCACGCCATAGTTTGTAATGTAGGGGTACGGATTCTGGACGTCGTTGAATCCCTGAATCGTGCCCGGCGTGATCAGACGCCGCGCACGCTGGCCGGAGTATTTTCCCGTGAACCGCAGCTTCGACGACAGCTGATAGTCGACGCGAACGGCCGGCTGCTGGGTCAGATTGTCGGTCGTGGGCGCCGCGACCTCGTAGTTGTAGTTCGCGCCGGGCAACTGCGTGACGTTGGGGAGCGGGTACCGGCTCAGGAGAGCGAGGCCTATTGGATACAGGCGGTCCGCCGGGATCTTGCCGAGGACGCCGCCGGCCTGGAAGCAGCCGGCCGTGTTGGCCGCCGTGCAGGCGGCCGTCGAGCTCGGATCCTTGATCAAGTTGAACAACGCGCCCGTGTTGTCGCGCGTCTGCGAGAAGTCGCCGGCGCGCTCGAGCGCCGTCGGCACCCGAATCCGGATGGGGTTGCCGTTGTTGATGGCCGCGGTCACCGGACGATACTCGTGAGAGTAGAAGAAGAACAGCTTGTTCGATCCGCCCGGCTTGCCCACGGGGCCGCCGATCGTATAGCCCAGCGTCTTCGTGCTGGTCTTCGGCTTCGGATCGCCGTTCTTCGCATTGACCCAGCTGTTCTCGTCCCAGTCCGAGTTGGTCTGGATGTCGTAACCGGAACCTCTGAACCGGTTCGAGCCGCTCTTGGTGACCGCCGTGATCTGCAGACCGCTCGACCGGCCGTACTCGGCCTGGTAGCCCTGGGTCAGGATCTTCACTTCGCCGATCGAGTCGACGTTCATGTTCAGCATCTGGCCGTTGTTGCCGGTGTCCATCGCCGAGATGCCGTCCATCATGATGTTGTTCTGTCCAAGGCCACCGAGACGGGTTCCCCCGGCCGATGCGCCCGTGCCCACCACGCCCGGGGTGAAGGCCGTCAGGCTGGTGAAATTGTTGCGGGAGATCGGCAGGTTCTCGATCTGCTTGCTCGTGACCGCGTACGACCGCTCGCCACTTTGCGTCTGCACCATCGGGGATTCTGCGACGACCGTCACGGTTTCGGCGAGAGCACCCGGTTCGAGCGTGAGCGGCGGAATCCCGACACGATCGCCGCCGCTCACGGCGATGCCGGCGCGCTTCACGGTCTTGAATGCTTCCAGCGTGACTTCCACGGTGTAGGTATCCGGCGTGACGTTGGGAAACACGTAATTGCCGGTTTCGTTGGTGACGGCGGGCGCCGACTTCGTCCCGCGCGTTTCGCTGATCAGCACAACGGTCGCCCCAGGGATCACTCCACCCTGCGCGTCCTTCACGTTGCCCGACACGGTCCCGGTCGTGATCTGCGCCAGCGCTGGGGATGAAGCCAGTATCAGCGCGAGCAGCAGGCCGGCGCCTGCAGAGAGCCCCCTTCGAAGCATTTTTCCTCCTACGACGGATGCAACCGATTACATGGCGACGATAGAGAGGAGCGGACAAGGAGTCAAGTCAAAAAACAGCATCTCGAGCTGGCGCTGCGCCTCTGCAACTCTGCGACTCTGCGCAGTTGCGAGCCGAGTGTCCATTTTCAGAAATACGACCACATATTTGGCTACAGAGACACAAAGACACGGAGAAGAACACGTTTCAGGTAGCGCGCTCGACGCGGCGCCGCGCAGCGGCGGGCGAGGCGTGCCAACTGCAAACGAACGACCACTGGACCGTGGCTCGGTCGTTCGTTTGCGGTTGGCGCGCCTCACGGCTCGGCCTGCGGTGCAGGCCGAGCGCGTCGAGCGCCTCTGTGTCTCATGTCTCAGTGGCTTGTCCAAATCAATACGTGGGGGACGACAAATTGCAGTTGTCATGCGCGATCAACGCCACGCGCTTCCGCGAGGACATCGCTATCGTGACCCGATGCATTCCTCGGGTTCTCCTTCCGGGCGTGCGGCTTCATTGCACATTGGCGGTGACCGATGCGTCGCCGGCCAGCGTAAACGTGCATGACTTCGTTTTGTTCCCGGCGCTCGAACATGCTCCGGACCAGATCCCGTCGCGCCCGTTCGAGATCGTGAGCGTGATCGATGTGCCGGTGGTGAACGGCGCCGACCCCGTGCCGCCGCGACGCCACCGTCAGTGCCGCCGTGCGCGTGACGCCCGCGGCGGTCGCCGTGATGGTCGCCACCGTCGACGCCGTCACCGACGTTGTCGCAATGGCCGCGGTCGCGCTCGTCGCGCCGGCCGCGACCGTCACGTTTGCCGGGACCGTCGCAGCGGTATTGTTGCTCGTGAGCGTTACGCTGAACCCGGCGGGCGCCGCGGATGTCAACGTCACGGTCGCCTGTGCGGACGTGCCTCCCGGCACGCTCGCCGGACTCACGGAGACCGCCGACAACGAGGCCGGCGGTGGTGGCGGGGTAACGGTGAGCGTCGCCGTTCTCGTGGCGCCGCCGAACGCGCCCGTGATCGTGACCGGCGTCGACGCGCCTACCGCCGTCGTCGTCACGTTGAATGTTGCGCTCGTCGCACCGGCGGCGACCGCGACGCTGGCCGGCACGGTGGCCACCGCGGCGTTGCCGTTCGACAGCGTCACCACGGCTCCGCCAGCCGGCGCGGCGCTCGTCAACGTCGCCGTCCCTTGCGCCGCGGCCCCCCCGACGACGCTCGCCGGGCTGAGGCCAATCGCCGACAGCGCGGCTGCCGCCGGGGCGGCATTCGGTTGGAAGCGGCGAGCGGCCGACCACGCCCCTGCGGTTCCGGCTGAGTTGATGCCGCGCACGCGCCACCAGTGCCGCACGCCGGCGAACCCGCCAATCGTGAATTGCGAAGGCGTCACAGTTTGATCGACGACAAGGGGAGCGGTGAACGAGCTCGAGTCGTCCACCTGGATCTCGTACGACGTGGCCGCGGTCACGTCGCTCCAGTTAAAGGTCACCGGCTGGGCCGGCGTCGCATCGTTGGCAGGCGACAGGAGCGTCGGCGCGGCGGGCGTTGCCGGTGGAGTCGCCGGCGCTTTCACGGTCAGCGACGTCGAGGCGCTCAGACGGAGCACTCCGGAGATGATCACTGTGGTATCGGCAGTCACCGACGTCGTCGTGACCGGGAACGTTGCGCTGGTGGCACCACCAGGCACGGTGACGCTCG
>QHWJ01000327.1 GCA_003222535.1 Acidobacteriota bacterium
GCTCCAAGCACAGTCTGATATATAGTCACGCCACATATGGCCACGACGTCGCTCGAGCGTGAGCTGAAGCGGGGCAGCACGGAGGTGCTCATCCTGGCACTGCTCGACGAGCGCCAGCGCCACGGTTACGACATCAGCCGCCTGATCGACAAACGGTCCGGCGGCACCATCACCTTTCACACCGCGTCGCTGTACCCCACGCTCTATCGCCTCGAAGACAAGGGGCTGATCGAAGGCCGCTGGGTAGAACGCGCCGGCCAGCGGCGCCGCCGCTATTACCGGCTCACCCCCGCCGGTCGCAAGATGCTCTTCGAGCAGCGGACCATCTGGGAAACGTTCTTCCTGGCCCTCGACCGCGTGGCACGGATCAGCCATGCCTGAGTGGAAATCGCTCCTTCGCGCGTCTTTCGCCGCCGGCGGGCATGACCCCGGCGACGACATCATCGAGGAGCTGAACGCGCATGCCGAGATCGCGTACGAGTCGGCGCGAGCCGATGGCTGCGATGCCGCGGAGGCCGGGCGGCGCGTCGATGCGCTCATCCACACGTGGACGCGCGACGCCGAGTCGTTACGGAGGCGGCCGAAGCGCGCGCCGGCTGTCGTGGCGCCGTCTGCAGAGCGCGTCAGGCTCGCCGGCATCATCCAGGACGTGCGTTACGCCATTCGCCTGCTGAGGCGCGGGCCTGGATTCGCTGCCCTGGCGATCCTCACGATGGCGCTCGGCATCGGCGCGACGACGACATTGTGGAGCGTCGTCAACGGCGTGCTGCTCAAGCCGTTGCCATGGCCGGAGGCCGACAGGCTCGTGCGAGTCACGGAAACGCGCGACGGTCGGGCCGGTCGCGTCCGCGGGACGGTGATGAACGGTACGTTTGTCGCGTGGGCCGATCATCCGGGGACGATCGACGCGCTGGCCGGGTGGACGCGGCAGACCAGGACCATGACGGTGCGCGGTCGCGGCGAACCGAGCCGCGTGCCGGCAGTTCCGCTGACGCCGAGCGCCTTCGCGATGCTCGGCGCGCGTCCGCTTGTCGGCAGGCTGTTTGCGGCGGACGAAGGAGCGCGCGGCGCGCCGGGCGTCGCACTGCTCTCGTACGGACTGTGGCGGGAGCAGTTCGGCGGACGTCCGGAGGTCGTCGGAGAGGCCGTTCAACTCGACGATCAACCGTACACGATCGTCGGCGTGATGCCGCGCGCATTCGAGTTTCCCGATCGCGAGGCGCGCCTGTGGACCGCGTGGACGGTGCCCGGCGTGGTCGGAGAGCAGGGCGCGCAGGTTGGCGTGATTTTTTCCGCGATGGCACGGCTGCGCACGGGCGCGACCCTGGCACAGGCAGCCGCCGAGGCCACGGCACGAGCACGAGCAGCCCCCGATTCGGCCCTTGTCGCGATGGCGTTGTTTGGCGCGAAGGGGCCAATCGACGTGCAGATGACACCTGCGCGCGAGGCGCTGACGGCCGACGTCCGCCCCGCGATTCTCGTGCTGCTCGCCGCGGTGGCTCTGCTCCTCGTGACGGCGACGGCGAACGTCGCAAGCCTGCAGCTCGCGCGCGCAACGACGAGACGCCGCGAGCTGGCGGTGCGCGCGTCCCTCGGCGCCGGGCAGTCCCGTCTGATTCGGCAGCTGCTCGTCGAGAACGCGATCGTCGGCCTGTCCGGCGGCGCCGCAGGGTTCGGGTTCGCCGTGGCGCTGCTGCACATCCTGCCGTCAGTGCTGCCCGTCGACTTCCCACGGATGGACGCGGTGACGATTGACATGGACGTCGCGGCATTCGCCCTGGCACTCTCGCTGGTCACGAGCGTCGCGTGCGGGATGATCCCGGCGTGGCATATGCGAAGGTTGAACCTGGTCGAAACGCTTGCCGAAGACGGCGTTGCGCCGGTCGGCGGCACCCTGCGCCTGTCCATCGCGCGCACGCGAGCGTGCATCATGGCCGGCCAGGTCGCGGTGGCATGCATGCTGCTCATCGGCGCCGCGCTGCTCACGCGCAGCTTCGTCGCCCTGATGCGAGCCGACCGCGGCTACGATCCGGTCAACGTGCTCACGGCGCGATTGCCGCTTCCGACCGGCTACGCGGCCGAGCGGCGCCTGCAGCTGCTCGACAGGTTGATCGAGCGTCTCCACGTCGTGCCCGGAGTCACCCACGCGGCGTACAGCACGGCGTTGCCGTTCGTCTCTGCCGGCGGCTTTGCCGCGTTCACGATGCGGTCGCCCCGAAACCCCGGCGTCGAGATGGATGTGCAGGCGACCCAGCGCATTGTCAGCCCGGACTACTTCGCGGCGATGCGCCTTCGTCTGGTCGCCGGTCGAACGCTTTCGGTCACGGACACAGCGGTGACGCCGCCCGCGATCGTCGTCAACCAGTCGTTTGCGAGAAAGTACCTCGGCGATCACCCGATCGGCTTTCACATCCCGCAGCGGCGAGGACGGGCCGGAATCCGTTTTCGCGACGACCGCACGGACTGGGAAGTCGTCGGCGTCGTGGACGACATGCGTCAAGACAACGTCGACGCGGCTCTCCAGCCAGAGCTCTTTGCGTCGTTCACGCAGATCGCACCTGTTGGAATCAGGAACTTCGATCCCATTCTCGTGATCCGGACGGCGGCCGATCCTGCGTCCTACGTGCCGACGCTCCGCACCCTCGTGCGGGAAGAAGCGCCGGCGATGGCGCTCGATTCGGTGATGACGATGGAGGATCGCGTGATGACGAGCCTGGCAAGACCCCGGCTCTATGCCGCCGTGCTCGTGGGCTTCGCCGTGTTCGCGCTGCTGATTGCCGGCGTCGGACTCTTCGGCGTCCTGTCGTACAGCGTTGCGCTGCGCACGCGTGAGATCGGCGTGCGCACGGCGCTCGGTGCGCAGGCGCGCGACATCGTCTGGCTCGTGCTCGGTCAGGCGGCGGTCATTGCGGTCATCGGGATCGCCGTCGGGCTCTGGACATCGTTCGCGGGATCGCGTTACTTGTCGGCGTTTCTCTACGGCGTGGACCCACACGACGCGGTCAGCTTTGGGGCAGTGTCGGCCCTCCTCCTCGTCGTCACCATTGCCGCATGCCTCGTCCCGGCCCGTCGGGCGGCGAGGGTGGATCCGCTGCAGGCGCTCAGAGGGCGATGGTGAAGATCGCCGTTGCCGTGACGCCAGGCTGCTTTGCGGACGACCGAATCGCATACCTCAGATCATGGAGAAGTACACCCGTGATTCACCACCTCGGGAATGGCGCAGCGTGGGCGCGGGGAAATAGAATGCAGTCGCGTGTCTGTCATCCTGATTCACTCCGAGCGGTTCGCTGAACACCAGACGCCTCCCGGCCATCCGGAACGCCCCGAGCGCGCAGAGGCCATGGACGCCATCGCCAATCGCTGGCGGGCGCGCGGCATCGAGATCGTCGCGCCCCGCGCGGCGACGGTCGAGCAGCTCGCGCGCGTCCACGACGTCGACTACCTGCGGCGGATCGCAGAGACCGCCGGACGCGCCACGGCGCTCGATGCCGACACCTACACGTCGCCGGAGTCCTGCGAGATTGCGCTGCTCGCCGCCGGCGCCGCCGTCGATGCCGTCGAGCGCGTGATGGGCGCATCGCGCTCGAGCGCGGTGGCGCTCGTGCGGCCGCCGGGCCACCACGCCGAGCGCGATCGCGCGATGGGCTTCTGCCTGTACAACAACGTCGCCGTGGCGGCGGCGCATGCGCGCGCACAGGGCGCCGGCAAGGTCGCGATCGTCGACTACGACGTCCATCACGGCAACGGCACGCAGCACACCTTCGAGGCCGATCCACACGTCCTGTACATTTCGACGCATCAGTTTCCGTACTACCCGGGCACCGGCGCCGCCGGCGAAGTTGGCCGGGTGGCCGGACGAGGATTCACGGTCAACGTCCCGATCGAGGTCGGCGCGTCCGACGAGGACTATCAGACGGTCTTCGCCCATATCGTGCTGCCGGTACTGCGTCAGTTCGAGCCGGATCTGCTGATCGTCTCGGCCGGGTTCGATGCGCACGAGCGCGATCCGCTGGGCGGCATGCGACTCACGACGCCGGCGTTCGCGGCGATGACGCTGGAGCTGAGGGCAGTAGCGGAGGCATGCTGCTTCGGCCGGATCGTTGCGGCTGTGGAAGGTGGTTACGACCTGCACGCGTTCGCGGCGTCGCTCGACGCCGCGATCGGGGCGTTGAGCGGACCGCCCTCCGAGGCGAACTGGCCGGCGTCCGGAATCGCGTCGACGCGCGGAGACGCGGCGGTAGCTGCGGTGCGGCCGGTTCAGGCGGCTTTCTGGACACTTTAGAGCGGTTGCAGCGCGAGATCGATCGGCTGACGCGACGACGCGTGCCACGGACGCATCGGTTGAGTGCTCGTCATGGCTGATGGTCGATGGCTGATATGAACGGTCTTTTTGGTAGGCACAGGAGATACTGTGCCCGTACTATGGACCGGCCGGCGCGCGATAATCGGCTCGCTCGAACGACACCATGGACGACCAGACGACCGATCAGCCTGAGGCGGGCGCCGTCCGCGCCGAGCTCGAACGCATCTGCGCCCATCCGCTGTTCGCCCAGGCCGAGCGGCTCAAGCGGCTTTTCCGTTTCGCGGTCGACGAGACGCTGGCCGGTCGCAGCAATTCGCTGAAGGAACACACCCTCGGCGTGAACGTCTTCGATCGCGGTCTGTCGTACGATCCGGCCACCGACCCCACAGCGCGCGTGTACATGGCGCGCCTGCGATCGAAATTGATCGAATACTACGCCACCGCAGGCAAGGACGATGAGGTCGTCATCGAGATCCCCAAAGGCGGCTACACGCCGGTGTTCAGGCCCGGGGCACGCGTCGGGCCGCCGCCCGTGGACCCGCCGCGCGCGATTCCTGCCGTCACTCGTCGCCGCGTGCCCTGGTCTGCAGCGGCCGCGCTGGTCGCGCTCGTCGGAGTCGGCGCGTACTGGTACACGCACCAGCCGACGCCAACGTCATCGGTCGCCGTCCTGCCGTTCGTGAACATGAGCCCGCAGCCGGAGACCGAGTACTACAGCGACGGCCTGAGCGAGGAGATCATCAACGCGCTCAGCCAGCTCCCGGCGCTGCGCGTCGTGGCCCGCACGTCGACGTTTCAGTTCAAGGGAAAGCCGCAGGACGTCCGACGCATCGGGAAACAGCTGAATGTGGGCGCGGTCCTCGAAGGGAGCGTCCGCCGCGACGGGTCGTCGCTGCGCGTGACGGCGCAGCTCATCGAGACGACCAGCGGCTATCACTTGTGGTCGGGCACGTACGACCGGTCGATCGATCAGATCTTCACGACGCAGAACGAGATCGCTCAGTCGGTCGCGCGGACGCTTCGCGCGGCGCTCGTCGAGGGTCGGCCGCGTCCACTCGTACGGCCCGCGACCGAAAGCGTACAGGCGTACGACCTGTACTTGAAGGGCCGGTACGCGTGGAACCGCTGGACCGACGTCGGTTTCGAAAAGGCGATTTCGTTGTTCGACCAGGCGATCGCCGCGGACCGCAACTTCTCGCCGGCGTATGCCGGCCTCGCCAACTGTTATTCGCTCCTGGCGCTCTACGGGGTCATCGCGCCGCGTGACGCGATGCCGAGGGCCGAGGCGGCGGCATCGAGAAGCATCGCCCTCGACGACAGCCTCGCCGAGGGCCACAGCGCGTCGGGGCTCGTCAAGTACCTGCTCGAGTGGGATCGCGACGGAGCCGGACGCGAGATGAGACGCGCCCTGGAACTGAATCCGGGGTACGTCGACGCTCACCATTTCTATTCACACATCCTCCTGCTCGATGGACGCGTCGACGACAGCATGCGCGAGCTCCAGAAAGCCCGCGCGCTCGACCCGCTCTCGCTCGTCCTCCAGAGCGACGTTGGCTGAACGTACTACCTGACGCACCAGACGGCTCGCGCCGAATCCGAATTGAAGCAGACACTTGGCCTCGACCCGAACTTCAACGAAACGTTGTACAACCTGGGCGTCACTTACATTCAGTCGGGCCGCTTTTTGGAGGCCATCGACGTCCTGGAGAGGGCGCGCTCGCAATTTGCTACCCAGCAGATCTTCGGCGCGCTGGGATTCGCCTATGCGCGCGGCGCCCGCCAGCACGACGCGCGCGCGCTCGTCGGCGGCCTGGAGCGAGCGTCGCGCGAGCGATACGTGTCAGCCTCGAGCATCGCCCTCATCCACATGGCCCTCGGGGACGCCGATCAGGCGTTCAAGTGGCTCAATCGCGCGGTCGAGGCTCGCGATCCGCTCCTGCTGTTGATCGACGTCGACTCCATCTTCGACCCGTTCAGGCCCGACCCGCGCTTCGCGGCGATCCGAAATCGAGTCGTCCCGCCAGCAGCCGCTAAATGGTTGTCCCGCCGGCAGTAACAGGACGATACATACCGTAAGACACTGGCCCCCGTGTCGGCCGCGCGTGCAAGCTGCGCTCGAAAGCAGTGGAGCTTTCCATTTGCCGTGAGGAGGATCTCATGAAGCGCCTGGCACTCATCTCCGCTCTCGTCGCGCTCACCGCAGTAGCCATGAACACGGTTCGCGCCGACTCGCCGGAGGGGCACCGGATCGAAGGCGCCTGGACGGCGACCTGGACGTTCACCAGATCGTCGCTGCCGTTCGTTCCCGTCGGTTCAGGCTTCTCGGCTCTGCACGCCTTCCATCGGGGCGGCGCGCTCACGTCGGTCGACGACGACTTCTTCGACAGCACGGGTGTGGGCGCGTGGACCGAGACAGGCGAACGGAAGTACCGGTTCGCATTCGACTTTTTCGTTGCGGACGACCAGAGCCCCAGCCACTCGGCCCCGCTCGTCGGACATGTCGTCGGAACGATTCGCTACGACGCGGCGCTGGATCGCTGGAGCGGCACGTTTCAATCGGCGCTCCGCGATCGGGCTGGCAATGTCGTTGGGGAGTTTGCCGGGACAGTCGTCGCGGCCCGGATCGCGACTCTGTAGCGTGTGCGTCGATTCGCCGCGCCTGGGCCGGCGTACCTGCGTCGGCCCAGCGGCCGGGGACGCGTCGTAAGGGGGGCGTGCAGTCCCAGATCAACCGTCGCTCCTGCAGAAGGTCACCTATAGACCATCTCGCCGAGCTGCTGGGCGCCGAGGACTTCGCTGGCGTGCAGGCCGCCGTCGATCCAGAGCAGGGCCTTTCCTTCCTTCGCCAGCGCGCGCGCCTGCGCGTCGCTGAGGCCGTCGACGGAGGCGAGGCGCCGCGAGATTTCCTTGTAGTGCGCCAGGTTCCGGTGGTTCTCGGGCGACGTGACGATCGCCATCAGGTGCGGCCGCCCCTCGGACGTCCGGCCGATCTCCTCCACGGTGATGCGATCGGATTCGCGATCCAGCTTCTGACAATACGCGGCGCGCTGTGTGTAGGTGGCGAGCTGGTAGTCGTCGCCGAAGTTGAAAAGCAACCGGCGGGACAGAAGACAGCACGGCCAGAAGTGGCACCCCGGGCCTGTGGGCGCGCCGTGACTCATCGACGAACGGCCACGAACGACGTCAGTTGACACGCCCTCCAGCCACACATAGGATCGCGCCAGTTCGCTGAACCGTGGTCTCGCCGCAAGGAACATTTTTCATGCGCGCATCAATAGCACTTTCATTGGCTCTTGCGCTTTCCGCGATGTTTCCAGCCGAGCAGACACGAACGGCGAAGACGTTGGACGTCTACGTCGTCGACGTGGAAGGCGGAAACGCCACGCTCTTTGTCTCGCCGTCAGGCGAATCGATGCTCATCGATTCGGGGAATGCCGGTGCAGCCGCGGTCAGGGATGCGGACCGCATAATGGCCGCCGTCAAAGATGCGGGCCTCAGCCAGATCGACAATCTGATTACCACGCACTGGCACGGCGATCATTTCGGTGGCATGGCCGAGCTCGCGGCGCGCATCCCGATCCGACAGTTCATCGACCACGGCCCGAACGTTCAGCCTGCCGCCGCCGCTGATGATTTTCTGCAGAAGACGTATCCGCAGCTCTACGCGAAAGGAAAGCACACGGTAGCAAAACCGGGCGGCAAGATATCCGTGTCAGGCCTGGATGTGCTCGTGGTGACGTCAGCCGGTGAGACGATCAAGGCGGGATTGCCCGGAGCCGGCGGGGTGAATCCCTATTGTGCGGGCTTCAAGCCGGGAGAGAACAATGCCGAGGACCCGATGTCGGTCGGAACCTACGTGAGGTTCGGAAGCTTCCGCACGATTCATCTGGGCGATCTCACGAAGAACAAGGAATTCGAGCTGATGTGCCCGAACAACCGCGTCGGCACCGTTGATGTGCTCCTGGGTTTGCATCACGGAGTGGATTCATCGAATTCGCACGTGCTCGTTCACGCCCTCCGGCCCCGCGTTGCGATCATGAACAACGGCACTCGCAAAGGCGGACAACCCGAGGTGATGATGACGCTGCATTCATCCCCCGGTCTCGAGGATCTGTGGCAGATGCACTTCTCGGAGCTCAGCGGGCAGGAGTACACCGTACCGGGAATGTTCATCGCCAACGTGCTCGACGAGCCGTTGGCGGCAATGCCGGTGGCTCCGATGGCACCTCCGCAGCCCGGACCGGGCGCGCCTGCGGCGCCTCTCCACAATGGAACGGCCTACTGGATCAAGGTGTCGGCACAGACGGATGGATCGTTCACCGTGACCAACGGCCGTAACGGCTTCAGCAAGACGTACAAGGCAAGTCTCAGAGCTGGAACCAACTAGCCGCCTGGGCAATGCCTCATCGCCGCTACGGTGCCTTGCACTCGAAGTTCGCTGCCTCGTCCGTGCTTCCCATGCCTTTATAGACAGCGATCTGCGGATATGGACAAAGCGGCCGTGTGCGGTCGACGACGCCGTTGGTCGAGTGTGACGCAAGAATCCGATCGGGTGCCTTGCCGTGTTCGACCCACTGCTCGAGTGCACTGACCATGTCGAATGAGCTCGGCCCTTCTCCACCGCCGCAGTGCGCCATGCCCGGCGCCATGAACAGCCGGTAGGAATTCCGGATCCTGGCCGCGCCGCCGAGCACCTCCAGCACGCGCGTGTAATACTGCGTGCTGTTTCCAGGCGAGATCTGTGGATCGCTCCAGCCGTGATACTGAACCAGCTTGCCGCCGCGATCGATGAAGGGCTTCAGGTTCGGATCGAGTGCGTTGAGGGTGTTGTCGTCCGTATCGTCTGCCCGCGCGATGTCTGTCTCGAAGTTGAACTTCTGGACATCCCAAGCCGGATCGTTGAAGACGATGAAGCGGAACTGGTCGAGCCCGGTCGCTCGAGCCGATGCGCTCCATCCCATCGGGGTCCATCCCAGCTCACTTCCTGGCGCGAGGCCCGCGATCTCCCGTTTGGTCCTGGTGTTTGCGGTAGACGAGTACATCAACCGCGCCGTCTCGACCTGCGCCGTTGTCAGACACGCGGCCTCATCGGAGCCCTGGCATTGCAGGACGGCCGGATCAAACTTGCACCGCGCCGGGTCCTGGATCAGGCCATCCTTCAGGCCGTCCAGGGCATCGCACGCCTGAACCACCGCCCGGTGGAGCAGTTGCGTCTGGGTCTGTGACAGGCGCGCCGACTCGGTCTTCTCCAATGCCTTCGCGACGCGCACCGCCTGCGCCGCACGCCCGGTCCAATCGAGACCCGGCGCGCCCGCGATGATGCCGTCGAAATCCGGCGGGAAGCGCTGCGCTTCCTTCATCGCCTGTCGTCCGCCGGCGGAGCAGCCGTTCCAGTACGAGAATTTCGGGGCGGTGTCGTAGTAGGCTGCGATGATTTTCTTTGACGTCGTGGTCATCTCGTGGACGGCGCGCCACCCGAAATCGATCAGTTTCTCCGGGTGTCCGAGCGCAAAGCTTGCGCTGCCGCCGACATGGCCGGTGTCTGTGGAGCTCGTGGCATAGCCCCTGCCAAGGGCCGCCATCATCGCCGGATAAGCGATCGCACCACTGAACGCGCCGTTGCCGACGGCCTGGAGCTTCCCGTTCCAGCCGGACGTTGGCATCCAGACCTCGATCCTGATATCGGAGTCGCGCGACGGCTTCAGCGTCGCGGCGACGCGGCAGAACGCCGGCAGCGCGCGAGAGGTTTCCGCAGCGTTCCCTTGAGCCGGTGGCGTGAAAGGCCCGGCCTCGACCGCTTGCGCAAGCGTGATCGTCGTGTTCGGCAGCGCCAGCGTTGAGAGGGCCCCGCATGAGGCGCTGGCCTGGAGAGCTCGATCGGGAACCAACGTCGCGAGCAACAGCGCACACAAGCTGGCGGGCAGGATTTTCATGACAGCTCCGTTTGAAGCGGTGCCAGAGAGGCAATGAGCTCGGATCTGGTCAGGACCATGCTTTGCTCCGAGGGGAAAGTCGGGCTGCAGGATATCACGTACCGCTGGCCAGCAGCCCCTGGTGAAAGTCTGGCGTCGCACCGAGACGGGCGAGGCGCCCCGAGGATCAACGCCGCCAAACGGGCCCCCGATGGGCTGCAGCGCGCTCGGTGGAGGCCGGGGCCCCCGCGCTAGAATAGGCCCACGTCCCCATGACCGACTTCAGACCGCAACAACTCGATAAGAAGTGGCAGCAGCAGTGGGCGTCGTCGAAGACGTTCGAGGTCGACGAAGACGCGTCGCGGACCAAGTTCTACTGCCTGGAAATGTTCGCCTATCCGTCCGGCTATGCGCACGTCGGCCACCTCCGCAATTACATCATCGGCGACGTGATGGCGCGCGCGAAGTGGATGCGCGGCTTCAACGTGCTGCATCCGTTCGGCTGGGACGCGTTCGGGCTGCCGGCGGAGAACGCGGCGATCAAGACCGGCACGCATCCCGAGACGTCGACGCTCGAGAACATCGCCCACATGAAGGGGCAGCTGCAGCGCCTGGGGATCAGCTACGCGTGGGAGCGCGAGATCGCCACGTGCCTGCCGGAGTACTACAAGTTCAACCAGTGGATCTTCCTGAAGATGCTCGAGCGCGGTCTGGCGTATCGCAAGCGCTCGACCGTCAACTGGTGCCCGAGCTGCAACACCGTGCTCGCCAACGAGCAGGTGATCGACGGCGCCTGCTGGCGCTGCGGCACCATCGTCGTCGCCCGGGATCTTGAGCAGTGGTTCTTCCGCATCACGCAGTACGCCGACGAGCTCCTCGAGGGGCTCGAGTCGCTGACCGGCTGGCCCGAGAAGGTCGTCGTGATGCAGCGAAACTGGATCGGGCGATCGGAAGGCGCCCGGGTGACGTTCCCCGTCGCCGGCACCGATGCGGCGATCGAGGTCTTCACGACGCGCATCGACACGATTTACGGCGCGACGTTCGTGCTCCTGGCGCCGGAGCATCCGATCGTCGATCGGTTCGTGAAGGAGAGTGCCGACGCCGCCTTTCGCGAGCGGGTCGCAAGCTTCCGCGCGCTCGATCGGGAGGCCAGGCGCGACGGCAAGGAAGGCTTCGACACCGGGCGCAGCGCGCTCAACCCCTTCACCGGCGAGGAGGTGCCGATCTGGATCGCGAACTTCGTCCTGGCCGAGTACGGCACCGGCGCGATCATGGCCGTGCCGGCGCACGATCAACGCGATTTCGAGTTCGCGCGCAAATACACGCTCCCCATCCGCGTCGCCGTCCAGGCCGGCAACGAAGCGGTCACGGTCGAGACGATGACTGAAGCCTCGACGAACTATGGACGCCTCGTCGATTCCGGCGACTACACGGGTCAGGAGGCGCCGGCCGTGATCACGCGGATGATTGCCGACGCTGGGAAGCGGGGCATCGGCACCGGCGAAGTGCAGTACCGGCTGAAGGACTGGGGCATCTCGCGGCAGCGCTACTGGGGCACGCCCATTCCGGTCGTGCACTGCGAGAAGGACGGCGTGGTGCCGGTCCCGTACACAGATCTGCCGGTCGAGCTGCCGAAGATCGCGACCTTCACCGGCCTGGGCGACTCGCCGCTGGCGCAGGCGTCCGAGTGGGTCAACGTGAAATGCCCGGCGTGCGGCGGTCCGGCGAAGCGCGAAACCGACACGATGGACACGTTCGTCGACTCGTCGTGGTATTTCCTCCGGTTCTGCGATCCGGGGAACACCGAACGGCCGTTCGATCCCGCGGCGGCCGCGTACTGGATGCCGGTCGATTTCTACGTCGGCGGCGTCGAGCATGCCATTCTCCATCTGCTGTACTCGCGCTTCTTCACGCGCGTGTTGCGCGATATCGGGCTGGTCGACTTCGACGAGCCGTTCACGCGCCTGCTGACGCAGGGCATGGTGCTCAACAACGGCGCCGTCATGTCGAAGTCCAAGGGCAACGTCGTCGATCCCGACGACATGCTGGCGAAGTACGGCGCCGACGCACTGCGGCTCTACGTGATGTTCGTCGCGCCGCCGGAGAAGGAGATCGAGTGGAGCGACGCCGGCCTCGAGGGCAGCTTCCGTTTTCTCGTCCGCGTGTGGCGCCTGGTCGATCACTGGGCGGAGACCATCGGCGGCGAGGCGATACCCGAATGCGGTGACGACTGCACCGACACCGAACGGGCGGTCCGCCGCAAGGCCCACGAGACGATCCGACGCGTCACGACCGACATCGAGGACCGCATGCATCTGAACACGGCGGTGTCGTCGCTGATGGAGCTCGTCAACGAGTTGTACTCCTTCAGCGATGGGACGGCGCGCGGCGCCCCCACGCGCGTCGAGGCCCAGGTCGGCGTGATGGAGCGGACGCAGACGATCGCGGTCCTGCGGGAGGCGATCGACGCGCTCGTGTTGATGATTTCACCTTTCGCGCCGCACACGGCGGAGGAGCTGTGGCACATGCTTGGGCACGCCGGCGGGCTCGCCGCGGCGAAGTGGCCGTCGTTCGATCCCAAGGTCGCGCGAGCCGACCAGGTCGTCGTGCCGGTGCAGATCAACGGGAAGTTGCGCGCCCGGGTGAAAGCGCCGGCGGACGCATCCGAGGACCAGCTGAGCGAGATCGCCCTGGCCGACGCCACGGTGCGCACGTACACAACGGGGAAGACGATCCGCAAGGTGGTGGTGGGGAAGGGCCCGCTGGTGAGTCTTGTTGTGCAATAGGACAACGTCAAAATGTTGATCCGAACGAAAGCTTGGGATGCCTCCCTTGGTGTCCTTTGTCTCCTTTGCGTCCTTTGTGCCGCAGCCGAAGGCTGCGGCTATGCCTTGGCGGGCCACGGTTCTTTCCTTCCCGCCTCCATCCGCACGATCGGGGTGCCGACCTTTCTCAACCGCACGACGGTCTTCAACCTCGAGACGATGCTGACGCAGAAAGTGCGCGCAGAGCTCATCGGTCGAGGGAAATACCAGATCCTGCCGCAGAACAGCGGTGTCGATGCGCTGCTGACCGGCGAGGTGACCGCCGTGTCGATCACGCCCGCGAGCTTCAATCCGCAGCAGCTTGCGACCCGGTACGCGATCACGATGACCGCGAAGATCGAGCTGCGCGACCTGCGCGAGAACACCGTCCTCTGGGAGAACGCCAGCGTGATGTTCCGGCAGGAGTACGAAGCGACGGCCGCGACAACCGCCATCGACCCCGCGGCGTTCTTTCAGCAGGACGTCAACGCGTTCGAGCGCATGAGCACCGAGTTCGCCCGGACCATCGTCAGCGCCATCCTCGAAGCGTTCTAGAAATGCGGAATGCGGATTGCGGAATGCGGACCTGAATCCGCAATCTCAATCCGCAATCCGCAATCCGCATTCCGCAATACGATCATGTCAACACTGACGCCAGCCGCCCTTCGGAAGCAAATCCACTCAGGCACGCCCGAGCCGATTTATCTCCTCCAGGGCGAGGACGAAATCGAGAAGTCGGCGCTCGCGGCGGAGCTCGCGGGGCTGGTCGACGAAGAGCTCCGCGCCTTCAACGTCGACCGCATCCACGCTGGCGACTGGACCACCGGCGACCGGCTGGAGGACGGCGTCGCGTCGATCATCGCCGCGGTCCGGACGCTGCCGATGATGGTGCCGCGGCGTGTCGTCACCGTTCTGCAGGCGGAGACGCTGCTCGCGCCGAAGCGTGACAGCGAAGCGGCGACCCGGGCGCTCGAGGAGCTTGAAGCGATCGTCAAGCATCCGGAAGCGCAGACCACGCTGGTGCTCGTGGTGACCGCTCTCGACAAGCGCAGCCGCATGTTCAGGCTCCTGCAGAAGCAGGCGACGATCGTCGACTGCGGATCACCGGAAGATGTCGCAGCCGCCGAGCGCTGGGTGCGCACCAGGCTGGGCGCGAAGGGGGTCGACATCGACCCGGCCGGCGCCCGGGCGATGGCCGTCCGCGCGGGCTTTCCGCAGCGCGCGCGTGACGACAGGAAGAACGGCGACGTGAATCGGCTTCGCGGGGAGATCGATCGGCTCTTGCTCTATGCGCTTGGGCAGAAGCGCATTACCGTCGAGGACGTGCGGGCGGTGGCCGGACCGGAGGCCCTGCAGGACGACTGGGCAATGACCAACGCGATCGAGGCGGGACAGGCGGGCGAGGCGCTGCGGCAGCTCGCGCTGATGCTGGACTCGGGTGCGGCGCCCGAGAAGGTCCTCGGTCAGATCGGATGGATGGTGCGGTCGAAGTTTCCCGCGCTCGCTCCGGGCGACCTGCGCCCGGCGATCGAAGCGGTTTTCCGCACCGACGTCGACCTGAAGCGGTCCGCCGGCGACGCGCGGGTGCTGCTCGAGCGTCTCGTCGTCGAGTTGTGTGCGGGGAAGAGGACCGCGGCGCGGCGCTGGTAGGACGCTCGTAGCACGCTCGGCTGAAGCCTTCGCGCTCCGAGACTCGGGCGGATGCGCGCTGGCGATTCAGCTTTATACCTTTATACGTAGCACGAAGGCTTTAGCCGAGCGCCAGCGTTTGGGAGCGCGAAGACTTCAGCCGAGCGACGCCGTTACGCGCGGGCTGCCAGACGCGTGGTGAGGCGCGACTTGTAGCGGCTGGCGGCGTTCCTGTGAATAATCCCTTTGCTCGCCATCTTGTCGATGAGCGAGATGGTCTCTTTCAGCGCGGTCTTCGCGGCACCCGGGTCGCTGCCGTCGATCGCCGTGCGGACGGTCTTGAGGGCGCCGCGCAGGCGCGAACGGAACTGGCGGTTGTGCTCGCGGTTCTTTAGACTCTGACGATGCGCCTTGAGCGCAGATGCGTGCGTGGCCACGTGATCAATCACCTCCGAAAACCCCTAATCTTAGCACAATGGCCATTGCCGTCGAACACTTCAGCCGCACCTATGCGACGTCCGGCGGAGATTTCACCGCCGTCAACGATCTGTCGTTCGACGTGGCCTCCGGCGAGATCGTCGGCCTCATCGGTCCCAACGGCGCGGGGAAGACCACCACGCTGCGGTCGCTGGCGGGTATTCTGCGGCCGACGTCCGGCCGCGTCCGCATCGACGGACACGACATCATCGAGGACCCGCTCGAAGCCAAGCGCCGGCTGGCGTTCATGCCGGACGAGCCGCACTTGTTCGAATATCTCACGGTCGACGAGCACCTGCGGCTGGTCGCCCGGCTGTACGGCGTGACCGACTTCGCCAGGAGGTCCGCGGTGCTGATCGAGGAGCTCGAGCTGAAGGGCAAGGAGCAGTCGCTCCCGGGAGAGCTGTCGCGCGGGATGCGACAGAAGGTGATCATTGCGTGCGGCCTCGTGCGCGAGGCCACCACGCTGCTGTTCGACGAGCCGCTCACGGGGCTGGATCCGCTCGGCATCCGCCGCATGCGCGAGACGATCGTCGCGCGCGGGCGGGCCGGCGCAGCGATTCTGCTCTCCTCGCACCTGCTGCACCTGGTCGAGGAGATCTGTACGCGCGTCATCATCATGGATCGCGGCAACAAGATCGCGGACGGGACAGTCGAGGAGCTGCGCGCGCGCGCTGATCTCGCGGAAGCCGGCTCGAACCTGGAGCAGATTTTCCTGCGCGTGACCGGACAGCGCGATCCTTCGGGGCAGATGTGACCATGTTCGCCGCGAGCCTCTACATCATCGTGTGCAGCGCCAGGAACCGGGCGCGCGCGCGGCTGCGGCGGCTGCGCGAGCCGCGCTATTTCATCGGCGCCATCGTCGGTGCCGCGTATATGTATTTTTCGTTCTTCGGCCGGCTGCGCAGTGCACGCTCGTCCGCCGCGCGCGACTCCGCGCGGGCCCGAGGCACCGGCGATCCCGCCCTCGCCGCCGGTCCGGCGCTCGTGGCGGCCGGGCCGGCGCTCGCGGGCATCTCGCTCCTCGTCGTGACGGTGGTGAGCTGGCTCGCGCCCTTCGACAGCGGCCTGCTCGATTTCTCGGACGCCGAAGTCGAGTTTCTGTTTCCCGCCCCCGTCTCCCGCCGGCAGTTGCTGATCCACCGGATGCTGCGATCGCAGATCGGTCTGTTGTTCGGCGCGATCATCCTCGGCATCGCGGTCCCGTCCCCGTACGGATTCGGACGGCTGCGCATGGGCGTCGCGATGTGGTTCCTGCTGGTCACCGGGAAGGTCTACTTCACCGGCGTGTCGCTGGCGCGCGCGCGGCTGCGATCCGCGAGCGCCAGGACTCGTCGCGTCGCGTGGCTGCCGGTGGCCGTGCTGACGGCGGCAATCGCGATCGTGGCGTCCGCGATCGCGCGCGCATTCCTCGCGGCGCCGCCGTCGAGCGTCCGCAGGGCCCTCCAACTCCTCAGCGAAGTCTCGCTCCAGCCGTTGCCGCGCATCGTCTTGTGGCCGTTCGCGGCGATCACGAGCCCCCTGTTTCTGTCTTCGGCGCCGGCGGGCGCCTACCTCGCGGCGCTCGCGGGGTCCGCCGTCGTGCTCGCGCTCAGCACCGCATGGGTGTTGAAGAGCGACGAAGCGTTTCAGGACGCCGCGGCCGAGGCCGCCCAACGCCGCAAGCGGCAGCCGCAAGGGCAGCTGGCCGTCAGCTATCGCACGCGCTCGGCCGGCTGGACGCTGGCCCCCACCGGGCGTCCCGAAGCGGCGTTCGCATGGAAGGCGGCGATGCAGACGCTGCGCGTCGTGGACAAGCGCGGCCTTGCCCGGTTCGTGGCGATCCTGTTCGTCCTGACCCTCGCGGCCACCTCGGTCGGACGTGAGGGCCCCGCGGCAACGCTGGGCGCTTTTGCCATCGCCGCCGCGCTGTTTGCGATCCTGATGGCGCCGCAGATCCTCCGCGTGGACATGCGTCAGGATCTGCGTCATCTCGAGCTGCTCAAGACGTGGCCGGTGAAGTCGTCCGCGGTCGTGCGCGGCGAGCTGCTCTGGCCCGGCGTTTTCCTCACCGCGATCGCCTGGACGATGATCGCCGTCGCGATGACGCTGTCCGGCACCGTGATGCCAAAGGTGGGCCTGGGCTGGCGCCTGGGGGGCGGCGGCGCCATCGCAATCGTGGCTCCCGCGCTCGTCTTCGCACAGCTCACGATTCAGAACGCCGTCGCGCTCGTGTTTCCCGCCTGGGTGCCGCTCGGCAATCAGCGGCCGCGCGGCCTCGACGCCATGGGGCAGCGCCTCATCATGCTCGGCGGCACCTGGCTGTCGCTCGTCGTCATGGCCCTTCCCGGTGCGCTTGCGGGCGCCATCATCTGGTATGCGCTGGGACGGTTTCTGGGGCCGGCAGTGCTGGTGCCGGCCGCGGCGGTCTGCACGGTAACTATCGCGCTGGAGGTGCTGCTCGCCACCGAGGCGCTCGGTCCTGCTTACGAACAGCTGGATCTGATGGCGGTCGAGCGCGACGAACAGTGAATTATCTGGTGCGCGCGATTTCGTAGGCGCCGGTCGACGGCTTTTTGTCCGTGTAGCGCACGATGGGACGGCCGTCGATCGTCTCCGTCACCTTGTAGATCGAGTTGGCCTGCATCTGGGGTGGCCTGGCGGCCATCTGGTTGATCTGCGCGACGTAGTTCCGCGTTTCGCGGTAGGGTGGCACGCTCTGACCGTGTTTGTCCACGGCGCCCGGTCCCGCGTTGTACGCGGCGAGCGCCAACATCTCGTTGTCCTCATACCGGTCGAGCAGGTGGCGCAGATACGCGACGCCGGCGCGGACGTTTTCGGACGGGTTGAACGGATTGGTCACGCCGTATTCCCGGGCCGTCGCCGGCATCAGCTGCATCAGCCCGAGCGCGCCTTTCGGCGACCGTGCGTAGGGGTTGAACGCCGACTCGACCTGCATGACGGCGCGAACCAGGTCCGCCCGCACGCCGTTCAGCCGGGAATGCACACTGATGATGTCGTCGAACGCATGACCCCGTTCGGCGGTGACGTACCGCGTCGCCCGGACGTTGTCGGCCTTCGGGACAGCGTAAGACCGGACCGCCGAGCTGCCCGGCTGGGGGCGGTTCGACAAGACGAGGTTGCCGTTGGCGTCCCTCCATGTATAGATCTGACCCGAAGCCGGCGCGGCCACGCCGAAGAACAGCGCGGCACCCACGGCCACCGCAAACCCCCTGCCGCGCAGCAGCTTGGCGGAGCCCGTAGCGATACGGATGAGCATGTCGAGCAAAGTCAACAGTTTACACCCCGACACTTCAGGGAACAACCTATGGAGGATCTATCGGCCGGAAAGGCTCGCCGCTGCAGGGCTGGCTACGTCAGGAGCTTGACCATCACGGCCTCGGTGGCCTTGAGCATCTCGTCGATCTTCTCGGGCTGCTTGCCGCCCGCCTCCGCGAAGTCCGGCCGTCCGCCGCCGCCGCCGCCGACGATCGGCGCGATCTCTTTCACGATCTGGCCGGCCTTGATGCGTCCGGTCAGATCCGCCGTCACCGACACGACGATCTGCACTTTGCCGTCGTGCTCCGACGCGATGACGACGACACCGCTCTTGATCTTCGCCTTGAGTGAGTCCGCGAGCCCTCGCAGCGCGTCCTTGTCGAGGTCGCTGACCTTCCGCCGCGCCAGCCTCACTCCGGCGACCACCATGGTGTCGTCGGCGCCAGGCCCTCCGCCGTCCGCGCCACCGCCTAACGCGGCTTTTGTCTTGAGCTGCGTGACCTCGCGCGCGAGCCGCCTGACCTCGGCCTGCAGCTTTTCGACGGACTCCACGGCCTGAGGCTCGCTGACGTGCAGCGCCTCGAGGATGGACGATAACGCCGCGCGCTGATGCTGCGCCCACGCGACGGCCCCCGATCCGGTCACCGCCTCGATGCGCCGGACGCCCGCCGCCACGCCGCCTTCGGCGACGATGACAAAGAACCCGATGTTGCCGGTCGCGGCGACGTGCGTGCCACCGCACAATTCCATACTGAAGCCGGGGACACTCACAACACGAACCTTGTCGCCGTACTTTTCGCCGAACAGCGCCATCGCGCCCGCCTCGATCGCCTCCTCGGTGGACCGCACCTCGGTCGTCACCGTCGTATTGCGGCAGACCTGCTCGTTGACGATGCGCTCGATCCGATCGACCTCGTCGCGGGTCACCGGCTGGAAATGCACGAAGTCGAACCGCAGGCGATCCGGCGCCACGAGCGACCCGGCCTGCTTGACATGCGGGCCGAGCACCTCTCGAAGCGCCGCATGGAGCAGATGCGTCGCCGTGTGGTTCCGGCGTGTCGCGTCGCGGACGCCGGCGTCCACTTCGGCGGTGACGATGTCCCGGACGCGAAGCTGACCTGAGGTCACGCGGATCCGGTGCGCGCGTGGCAGCCCCGGCCGGATTCGGGTCAAGCCTTCCACGGTCGCCGACGCCTTCGTCGCCTCGTTGACCATGCGGCCGACATCCGACACCTGACCGCCTGCTTCGAGGTAGAAGGGCGTCTCGGCGAGGGCGACGTAACCGAGTTGTCCCGCGTCGAGCTCCTCGACCGGGTCGCCGTTCCCGTTCCAGGCCGCGAGGATCCGAGACGCCGCGCGCGTCGTGTCATAGCCGACGAATTCGTCTTTGGCTTTGAGGATCTCCTTGCCGGACTCGTCCTCGAGCGACAAGGCGAACTTCGCGCTCTCTTTGCCGAACGCGCTTCCCGCCCGTGCCTTGCCGCGCTGCGCTTCCATCGCGACATCGAAGGCGGCGCGATCGACGGTCACGCCCTGCGTCGCCGCCGTGTCCTCGATGAAGTCGTACGGCACGCCGAACGTGTCGTAGAGCTGAAACGCCGCCGCGCCGGACAGCACCTTCGACCTGGTTCCGACCACCTTCGCGATCTCCGCTTCGAGACGGGGGAGGCCTTCGGTCAGCACCGCCTCGAACCGGTTCTCTTCCGACAGAATCGTTTTCTCGATCATCCCGCGATTGCGGCGGACCTCGGGGTACGCGTCGCCCATCTCGCGATCGAGGATCCGGACCAGGCCGTGCATGAACGGCTCCGTGAAGCCGAGATGCTTGCCGTGCCGCATTGCGCGCCGCATGATTTTCCGGAGCACGTACCCGCGCCACTCGTTCGACGGGATCACGCCGTCGGCAATCAGAAGCGTCGTTGCGCGGACGTGGTCGGCGACCACCCGCATCGAAACATCCGGCGGGCTCATCCCGCCGGTGTGCACGTGGCCGGAGAGCCGGGCGATCTCGGCCAGAATCGGCGTGAAGACATCCGTGTCGTAGTTGGAGTCCTTGTCCTGGAGCACGGCCGTGATGCGTTCGAGGCCCATGCCGGTGTCGATCGACGGCGCCGGCAACGGCGTCAGCGTGCCGTCGGCGCCGCGCTCGAACTCCATGAACACGTTGTTCCAGATTTCGATTTCGGGATCGGTTCCGGTGCCGCGCACGAAATAGATCTCCGAGCAGCGGCCGCACGGTCCCGTGTCGCCCATCTGCCAGAAGTTGTCGTCCGAGCCGAGCTCGAGGATCCGGTCTGCCGGCACGCCCAGCCTCCGCCAGGTGTCGTACGCCTCGGCATCGCGCGGGATGCCGTTCTCGCCTTTGAAGATCGACACGACGAGCTTCTCGGCCGGCATCCTCCAGCCGTCGGTGAGCAGCGTCCACGCGAAGGGCAGCGCGTCCTTCTTGAAGTAGTCGCCGAACGAGAAGTTCCCGAGCATCTCGAAGAACGTATGGTGGCGGAAAGACGGTCCGACGTTGTCCAGGTCGTTGTGCTTGCCGCTCACGCGCATCACCTTCTGCGACGTGGTCGCGCGCGTGTACTCGCGCTTCTCGCGCCCCAGAAACAGGTCCTTGAACTGATTCATCCCGGCGTTGGTGAAGAGCAGCGTCGGGTCGTCCGCCGGCACGAGGGGAGAGCTGGGCACCACGCGGTGGCCGTTCTTCTCGAAGTATTTCAGGAAAGACGCCCGGATCTCGTTCGCCGTCATCGTTTCATTCTATACGGCGTGACGCGTTCAGCGGCGCTGCGGGACCGCGGAAGTCGGCATTCGGATGGGCGCTGGGCGGGGCCCGGGGACATCCCGCCGCTCGCGATGCGCCAGGCCGTCGTCTCAGCGGCTCCGGCCGCGATCGGATCCGCGATCTGCGATCTGCGCGACGCCGACGGTCGACCAAAGGAGGGCGTCACGGCGCCGTGCTCATTCGCGCCGCTTTCGCGCGGCCAGCGCTCTCATGATGCAATCGGACTCGAACCCCTGGCCGGCGAGATAGCGAAACAGCCGGTGGAGCTCGCGATCGTCCGCGATGGTCTCGCGGCCGCGCAGGCGTTTCTTCAGCGATGCCTCGATGTGCGCCTCGTCTTCGATGTGGTCGAAGACCTCGTCGACGACGCGGGACGAAATCTCCTTTGCGATGCCGGCGCGCTCGATCTGCATCCGCACGCGGATCTTCCCGCGGCGGTGAATGGAGGTTTCCGTTCGCGCGATGGTCTCGGCGACGCGCACGTCGTCGATGGCGCGCTCCTCCCGGAGCCGCGTGATGGCCGCGTCGATGTCGTCGGCTGGGTGATCCTTTCGTGCCAGCCGCTGGCGCACTTGCGCTTCGGACAGCTCGCGGCGCGAGAGCATTTTCAGTCCGTCGATGTACGCGTTGCTCATATCGCGCGACGAGAGTCGCTCGGCTGAAGCCTTCGCGCTCCGTCGATCGGGCTACGAGAAGATCAGGCGGATTATAGTGGAGGTGTTACGAGCCGAAACGGGTGATCTCGGGCGCGCCGACCAGGGTCCTGGCCATCTGATTCCGGCTCATCTCGGACGTCGACGAGATGCCCTGGACACGCAGCTTGAACTCGTCGATGTTGCTCGCCCAGCGGAGCGCTTCCTCGTAGGACACCAGTTTCTTCTCGAACAGGCCGAAGATCGACTGGTCGAACGTCTGCATCCCGTACTGCGACGTGCCCGCCGCGATGGCGCCGTGGATCAGGTGCGCCTTCTCTTTGTCGACGATGCAGTCGCGGATGAAGGCGGTGCTGATCATGATCTCGACGGCCGGCGCGCGCCCCTTGCCGTCGATCCTCGGCATGAGGCGCTGCGAGACGACCGCCTTCAGGACACTCGCCAGCTGCAGGCGGATCTGCTTCTGCTGGTGCGGCGGAAACACCGCGATGATGCGGTTGATCGTCTCGGTCGCGTCGAGCGTGTGCAGGGTGGAGAACACGAGGTGGCCGGTCTCGGCCGCGAGCAGGCCGGTTTCGATCGTCTCGAAGTCGCGCATCTCGCCGACCAGGATGACGTCGGGATCCTGCCTCAGCGCGCTGCGCAGCGCCTGCGCGAACGACCGCGTGTCCACCGCCACTTCGCGCTGGTTGACGATCGACTGGTTGTCGCGGTGCAGGAACTCGATCGGATCTTCGACGGTCATCACGTGCGCCGAGCGCGTCTTGTTGATGTGATCGATCAGCGCGGCGAGCGTGGTGCTCTTGCCGCTGCCCGTCGTGCCGGTGACCAGGACGAGCCCGCGCTCTTCCTCCGCGATCTTCTTGAGGACCTCGGGCAGCCCCAGCTCGTCGACCGTCCGGATCGTCATCGGGATGATGCGCAGGACGAGGCCGACCGTGCCGCGCTGCTGGAAGATGTTGCAGCGGAAGCGGCCGAGGCCCGGCACGCTGTAGGCGAGGTCGACTTCCTGGGTTTCCTTGAACCGCTGGCGCTGTGTGGTCGACATCACCGCGGCGCTCATCGCGACGACATCCTCGTGATCGAGCTTCTTCATGTCGCTCGCTGGCGTCAGCACGCCGCGCACGCGCATCATCGGCAGGCTGCCGACCTTCAGGTGCAGGTCGGAGGCGCCGCTCTCCACGGCAGTTTTCAGGAGATCGTTGACATGCATATCTTCTGTGGGGACCTGGGGACTCGGGGAGTCCCCAGTCCCTCTAGTCCCCAGTCCCTAGCCCCTGGCTCCGGTCACTGTCCTCTGCGGCGAGCGAAGCGACGCCTCCTCGGAGTACACGTATGTGAGCCAGCCGTGCGTGTCGGGCACGTCGCCGTTGATCACGTCGAAGAAAGCGCGCTGCAGCGCTTCGGTGACGGGGCCGCGGCGGCCGGGGCCGATCGCGATCTTGTCGATCGATCGGATCGGTGTCACCTCGGCGGCGGTGCCGACCACGAAGACCTCGTCGGCGATGTAAAGCAGCTCGCGCGGCAGTACCGTCTCGGTGACGGTGTAGCCGAGATCGCGCGCGAGCGTCGTCACCGTGTCGCGGGTGATGCCGCCGAGGATCGACGAGCCGATGGACGGCGTGTACAAGGCGCCGTCGCGCACGAGGAAGATGTTCTGCCCGCTGCCTTCGCTGACGTTGCCGTGGACGTCGAGCGCGATGCCTTCGGTGTAGCCGTCGGTGATCGCCTCCATCTTGATCAGCGCGGAGTTCGCGTAGTTCGCGGCGCTCTTCGCCATGGCGGGCAGCGTGTTCGGCGCCATGCGCGACCACGACGCGATCTGGACATCGCACCCTTCCTCGAGCGCCTCCTTGCCCATGTAGGCGTCCCAGTTCCACAGCATGATCGCGGCGTCCACAGGACAGGTGAACGGGTTCACCCCCAGCGATTCGTAGCCGCGATACACAATCGGCCGGATGTAGCAGGCCTGCATCTGGTTCGCGCGGATCGTGTCGAGCACGGCGTGCTGCCAGCCGGCCAGGTCGAGCGGATACTCCATGCGATAGATCTTCGAGGACTCCTGGAGACGCCGCATGTGGGCATCGAGGCGGAAACAGGCGGAGCCTTTCGGCGTGGCGTAGCAACGTGCGCCTTCGAAGACGGCGCTGCCGTAGTGGATCACGTGCGAGGCGACGTGGATCGTCGCATCCTTCCAGTCCACCAGCCTGCCGTTCATCCAGATCCTGCCCGTGCCCGGAAACGCCATCTCCACACTCCTCGAATGATTCTAGTTCAATTGGTGAGCTCGCGATTTGGTGACTTGGTGACTCGGTGACTTGGCAAGTGGGTGAATGAATTGCCGACTCAACTCACCAACTCACCAATTCACCAACTCACCCACTGCGCTGTGGCGTTACTGGGCCTCTCCACAGAAGGGGCAGCGATCGGATCGGGCGTGGAGTGGCTTCCGGCAGTGCCAGCAGAAGCGTGGCTGCGGCGCCTCGCGTGCCTTGAGGCGGACGTGGATGTCCTCGGCGGCGCGATCGACCCGGTCCGCCCGCGCATCGGTCGTGGGCGTCCGGCGCGGGCCGCTCGTCCGCGCGGCGATCACGTCGTGCAGGAGATCGCCGGCGCGCTGGTAACGCGCATGAATCTCGGGCGCCATCGCCTTCATGACGATATCGTTGATGGCCTTCGGGATCCGGGGGTTCTTGAGACGAGGGTCGGTGACGAGATCGCCGCTCATCAGGCGATCCATGTCGTCGGGCGACGGCGCGTCGTACGGCAGCACGCCGGTCAGCATCTGATACATGGTGACGCCGAGCGAGTAGATGTCGGAAGCGAACACCGCCTTGCCGTGAAACTGCTCGGGCGCCATGTATGGCGGGCTGCCGATGACCGTCGTGCCGTGCGCGGCAATCTCGAGAAAGCGCGACGTTCCGAAATCGGCCACCTTGAGCATCCCGCTCTCGGCGACGATCATATTGGAAGGCCGGAGGTCGCGGTGGAGCACACCCTGGCGGTGCGCGTGGTCGACGGCGTTGCTGATCTGACAGCCGTAGTCGAGCGCGCGCGCCACACCGAGCGCGCCTTCGCGCGAGATCACCGTCTCGAGCGTCTCGCCGGGCACGAACTCCATCACGATGAAGAAGACGTGCTCCTGCTTCTCCGCAGTCAGGATCGTGACAATGTTCGGATGATTGAGGCTCGCGAGCAGCCTCGGCTCACGCAGCAGCTCGCCGAAGTCGACGCTCTGCTTGTGCGGGACCTTGAGCGCGACCTTCTTGTCGATCCAGGTGTCTTCCGCGAGGTAGACGGTGCCGAAGCCGCCGCTGCCGATCGTGGACAGAATCTTGTATTTGCCCAGGATTTGTCCGCGGAAGAACATGCGCGCGAAGTATATCAGTCCAGAATGCTTCACCACGAAAACACGAAAGACGCGAAGGTCACGAAAAAGAAAACACTCAGAGTCACCGAGCCACAGAGGAAGGCGTTCAACGCAGAGCTCGCAAAGCCCGCAGAGCACAGCGCGCCGGATCGATTCGGCGGGCGCCCCGAAGCGGCGGCACGGCCGGGATCGAACCGAGATACGAGCCGCAAACAATTCCCGCTGGTTCGTCTCTCGGTTCGATCCCGGACGTGCTCGTCGGCCTGCGTTGCAGGCCGGCCCCGCCGAATGACCCGCGCGCCTCTCGCGCTGTGCACCGATTCTTCGCGCCCTCTTTGGATTCCGGCGACGAGACCGTCCTGCTGCCGCGCGAGGAGGCGGAGCACCTGACGCGCGTGCTGCGGCTCGGCGTCGGAGACACCGTCGCGGTGTTCGACGGGCGCGGTCAGGAATTCCTCGCGCGCGTGGCGAGCGCGATTCGCCGCGACGTGCGCGTGCAGCTCGTGTCGCGCGTGGAGCCGGCTGCGGAGTCCCGAGTCGGGTTGACGCTCGCCCAGGCGGTGCTCAAGGCGGACAAGATGGACGACGTCATCCGGGACGCGGTGATGCTCGGCATCTCGGCGATTCAGCCGATCGTGACGAAGCGGACCGAAACGACGGTTGCGGCCCTGATGAAAGGTGCGCGCCTGGATCGCTGGCGGCGCGTGGCCCTCGCGTCGGCGAAGCAGTCGCGACGCGCGGTGCTGCCCGAAATACGGATGCCGCTGACGCTCGAGACCATGCTCGACGAGCCGGTCGCGGCCCTGCGGTTGATGCTGGTGGAACCGGGCGCGTCAGCCGGCGCCGAGCGGGTCTCGGTGATTCAACAGCTGCCGACGCCGAACGACGCCACGCTCTTCGTCGGCCCGGAAGGCGGGTGGACCGAGCCGGAGTGCTCGGCCGCGGCTGCGCACGGTATGCGCCTCGTGACGCTCGGCGAACGCACCCTTCGCGCGGACGCCGTCCCGGTCGCAGCGATCAGCGTCCTGCAGTTTCTGTGGGGGGATTTGTGAACCAGGCAAGTCTGAAGTAGGAAGTCTGAAGTCTGAAGTCTGTGGAGCCTCTCAGACTTCAGACTTCAGACCAGACTTCAGACTTACTTTGAAGTCCTGAGTCTTGACCTCTTACTTCACACTGACTTTGAAGTCCTGAGTCTTGACGTCGCCGTCGCCGAGGGTGAGGCGCGCAGCGCCCGCGCGGTGTTCGTCGAGATACGTCGGCTCGAACCACTCGCCCTGCTCCGCCGGATCGACCGTCACCACATAGTACTGACCGGGCGGCAGGCCGCGGATCCTGTACTTGCCGGTCTGATCGGGCCGCGCGGTCATGATCTGCCGCGCCTGCGGCCGCCACAGCGACGAGTCGGTGGGGAAGGCGAGGACGGTGTAGTCGGGCATCGGCGAACCCGACTCGTTGGTGACCGTGCCGTTGAGCTCGTTCTGCTGATCGGTGAAGACGACGGTGACGTTCGCGAGATTCTCGCCGCTGCGCAGCTGAATCGGCGTGTCGGTCACGTCGCGGCCGCCGACGACCACCGATTTGAGGATCCAGCCACGCGCGTTGCCGCCCGATCGAATGAGGTGGGCGCCCGCTGACACGCCGCTCAGCGTGAAGTGCCCTTCTTTATCGGCCCGCGCGTTCGGTTGCGGACCAAAATCGGAGCGGTCGGTCGACGGCGCAAGAATCCGGAACTGCGTCAGGTTCGGCACGGGCGACTGGCCGGGCAGGAACGTGAGCGTCCCGCTCACGGTCGCGCCGGCTGACAGAATGACGGTAAAGTCCGCGACGTCCTCGCCGTTCAAGCTCACCGGCTGTGCGGCGAACTGCGGCGTCTCCGAATCGTCGCCTCTCGCGCGGAGAATGTAGCGGCCCGGCGGCACGCTGTTGATCGCGAACGCGCCGTCCCACTGGATGCGGCCGCCGATATTGGTGCCGATCTGGTTGGCGCGCCCGACCGCGGCGTCCGACATCAGATTCACATTGCCGCTCGTGACCGGCGTGCCGTCAGGGTTGGTGACATGCCCGCTGAGGCGCGACATCCGCACGAGCTGCATGCTGAAGCTGATGTCGAGCACCTCCTGGCTGAGCCCGACGGTGATCGCCTTCGCTTCGTTCACCGAGGCGACGCCGGGATAGTAGGTCGGCGCGTAGTTGATCTGCTCCTGATCGTTCCCGCCACCTGTCGGTGGACCGTTGGGCCCGCCGCCTCCTGGCCCGCGCCCGCCGCCGCCGAACCCGCCCGGTCCGCCGGGCCCGGCAAAGCGTCCGCCGAACGGCCCGGCGAAGTTCCCCCCGCGCGCGACCGCGCTGACGTAGTAATCCCCGGGCAACAAGCCCCAGACCCGGTACTGCCCCTTGTCGTCGGTCTGCCCGGTACCAGACGGCGTCAGGCGGCGCTCGCCCTGCTGATACTGATAGCGCATGACGCGGACGATGACGCCCGGCATCGCGTCGCCATCTTCGTCCAGAACATGTCCGCTGACGACGCTGCCGCGAGGCAGCTGGAACTGAATGCCGGTCAACTGCTGGCCGTCGGCGAGCTGCAGGGGCGTGCCGGCCTGGAGCGGACGCCGCTGTCCATACGACAGCGACACGAACCCCGACTTCGACACGGTGAGGTTGTATCGTCCAGCCGGCAGCTCCGTGAGATCGAAGACACCGGCGTCGTCGGTCATCATGCCGCGCCCGCCCGAAAGCTCGGCCGCCGTGACGAACACGCGGGCGCGCTTGACCGGCCGCCCCGTGTCGGCCGCCACGACGCGGCCGGTGATGCGTCCGGTGGGCACTGGGGGCGTGTCCTTCGGAAGCGCCGGCGTATCGCGAGCCGGCTGCTGCGAACCCGGACCGGGACGCTGACCCGCGGTCTGTTGCGCAAGCACTCCGACGCCGAGCGAGGCGATGAGGACGGACACGGACAAGACGCGAATCATTGTGATAATCCCCGATCTACCCGACTTGACGCTCGGCTGGAAGCCTTCGCGCTCGGGGTCGGACCTGCCTGACAGACGCGACCCACGTGACCTACGCGACCTACGCGACCTACGCGACCCACGCGACCCACGCGACCCACGCGACCCACGCGACCCACGCGACCCACGCGACCCACGCGACCCATTAGACCCGAAGCGGGCCTCCGAGGTTGAGTGTCATGGTTTTTTCATGGCCAGACCGACCCAGCCGTCCTCTTCCTGCTCCCAGACCACAGTCGCTGGCGCGAAGGCGCGGCAGACCTCGTCCCGTTCGTCCGCGAGCAGCCCGCTGAGAATCAGGGTACCGCCCCTGCGGACCTTCGCGAGGAGCGCCCTCGCAGACCGAACAAGCAGCGCGCCGGTGAGATTCGCGGTCGCGACGTCGGCCTGCGCTGAATGAGTTTGGAGGGCGAGCCTTTCAGGTGAGCCGGTCTCGCTCGGCTGACCAGCCTCCGCCAAGGCTTCGGCGGTCCGCCGTAGCTTGAGCGAAGGCGGAAAGCCTCGCGCTCCATCTGTCTCGTGGGGGGCGATCCTGCCACGCTGCTCAGGCCAGGCCGTCAAATCGCCGAGGGCGAACGTCACACGGCGGACGGCGGGATTGACATCGAGGTTCTCGCGCGCCGACTGAATCGCATCCTTGTCGTTGTCGATCCCGCTCGCGCGCCTCGCGCCCAGTCGCTCCGCCGCGATTGCGAGCACGCCGGAACCCGTGCCGACATCCAGTACCACCTGATCCGTCAGGTCGATCGCCTGCAACGCGGCCAGACACAAGCGGGTAGTTGCGTGGTGCCCAGTCCCGAATCCCATGGACGGGGCTATGACGATAAGAATGGCTGATGGCTCACGGCTGATGGCTGATGGCTCGCGGATGGCTGACGGCTGAAGCCTGAGGGCTGCCCAGGGAGTCGCGACGATGATGCGGCCGATGGTAATCGGCTCGAGACCTTCCTGCGAGCGGCGGGCCCAGTCTTCGTCAGGGACGTCGAGGGCGGTGACGTCGAAGCTCGCGGCAAGTGCGGCGCAGGCCGTGTCACGGTCCTCCGGCGTGGAGAAGAACACGCGAATATCTGACTCGCGCGATTCAATCGCCGTCGGTGAGAATCCGTCGACCGCGGCGGCGAGGACGTCGGGATCGGCGACGTGGCCTACGTTGATTGCTGGGTACTGCTTCAACTCACCAATTTACGAACTCACCAACTCACCAATTAGCCAAACATGTCTTTGACGCGATCGAACAGATTGCGCTCGTCCTGCGCGTCGTTCGCTATATGCGGACGCGGCTCGAACTCTTCCTTCGGGAGCGCCCTGGCGAGCTGCTCGATGAGTTGCCGCTGATCGCGGGTCAGCTTCTTCGGTGTCTGGACCTGCACGGTCGCGAACAGGTCGCCTCGCCCGCGCCCGTTGACATCCGGCATGCCCTTGCCTTTCAACCTGAGCGTGGTGCCGGTCTGCGTTCCCTCGGGGACCTTCACGGTTTCGGGCCCGTCGAGCGTCGGCACCTGGATGTCGCCGCCAAGCGCCACCGTCGTGAAGTTGACGGGGATCTCGCAGAACAGGTTGATCCCGTCGCGCCGGAAAAACTCGTGCTCGTGCACGTGGACGACGACGTAAAGATGACCGGCCGGACCGCCGGCGGAGCCGGCTTCGCCTTCGCCCTGAAGGCGGAGCTGCTGCCCGGTTGCGATCCCACCGGGAATCTTGACGGTGATTTTTCGCTCGCGCGTCACGCGTCCCGCGCCGCGACAGGTCTGGCAGGGCTTCGTGATGATCTGTCCGGCGCCGCCGCATTGCGGGCACGTACGCGCGACCGTGAAGAAGCCCTGCTGGAAACGGACCTGGCCGTGACCCTTGCACTGCGGGCACGTGCTCGCCGACGATCCCTTGGCCGCGCCCGAGCCGTTGCACGTCCCGCAGTTCTCCTGGCGCGGAATCTGAACCGTCGTCTCGGCGCCGCGAGCCGATTCTTCGAAAGAGATCTCGAGGTCGTACCGCAGGTCGGCGCCGCGCCGAGGCCCGCCGCGCCGGCGTCCGCCGCCGCCAAACACGTCGCCGAACCCGAACATGTTGCCGAGGATATCGGCGAAGTCGCCGAATTCGGCGAACACGGACGGATCGAAGCCCGCGCCGCCGCCCGGCGCGGAGCTGACGCCGGCGTGCCCGAAGCGGTCGTACAGGCTGCGCTTCTGCGCGTCCGCGACGACGGCATACGCCTCGGACGCCTCCTTGAACTTTTCTTCCGCGAGCTGGTCGCCCGGATTGCGATCCGGGTGGTATTGCATCGCGAGCTTCCGGTAAGCGCTTTTGATTTCGATGTCGGTCGCCGTGCGCGCGACGCCGAGGATTTCGTAGTAATCGCGTTTGCTCACGCCTTTGCCACCTTCACCATCGCCGGCCGCAGCAGGCGGTCGTTCATCATGTAGCCCTTCTGCAGCTCTCCGATCACCTCGCCCTCGCGATGCTCCGGGCTGACCTCATGCATCACCGCCTGATGGATATTCGGATCGAAGTCGCAGCCCAGCGTGTCGAACGGCTTCACGCCGTATTTGCGCAGCAGATCGTTCAGCTTGCCGTGGATGAGCTCGACGCCTTTCCGGTACGCCCCGCCCTCTTCGCCGGCATCCACGGTCAGCGCGCGGTCGAAGTCGTCGACGACGAGCAGCAGCTCCTGCAGCAGGTCGACGACGGCCTGATCGCCCTGCTCGCGGCGCTCACGCTCGATGCGCTTGCGGTAGTTGTCGAACTCGGCCGTCTTTCGCAGCCAGCGATCCTTGTAGTCGTCCCGCTCGTGCTGGAGGTCGGTGATCTCGGACGAAATGGGATCGGCGGGCGCGTCCGGCGCGTCGGTCATGGGTTCATCAGCCATAGGGATATCCTGGCGACATCAGTTTGGATCGCGCAACATGCGTGACACCGCCTGCGCCGCATCGTCGACGGCGGCGATGGCGCGCGAGTAGCGCATGCGGGTCGGTCCAATCACGCCGACGGTCCCGATGCCGGAGCCATCGTCGTAGGTCGACAGGACCAGGCTGAAGGGGCGCAGATTGGGCTCGAGGTGCTCGGCCCCGATGACGACGGTCAGCCCCGGACCGTCGATGTATTCGTTCAGCAATCGGAGGAGCTTCTGCTTTTCGTCGATCATCTGGAGCAGGGCCTGCAGCGTCTGCATCGTCAGGCCGGTCGCATCGTCGAGGAGCGCCGACGCGCCTTCGACATGAATCGTACGGTCGTCCGGCAGATCGGAAAACGTCGAAGTCGCGAGACGCATGGCCCGGGCGATCAGCGCGTTGCACAGCAGGCGTTCCTCGTTCATGCGCTGGAGGACCGCCTCGCGCGCGCGGTGGAGCGGCAGGCCGGAGAATTCCGCGTTGAGGTAGTTCGCCGCCGCGCGCAATTCGTCGGCATCGATCGGTTCGCCGACATCGATGACTTTCTGAATCACGTGCCCGCCGCTGGCCACGATGACGACCAGCACGCGCGTCGCGCTCAGCGGCACGAACTCGACGCGGTCGAACACGGCGGCTTCGTGCGCCGGCCGGATCGCGAACCCGACGCTGCGCGACGCCTGCGACAGCATGTGCGACACCTGGGGCAGCAGTGAATCGAGCAGCCGATCCGGGCTCCCGCGGCGGAGCCGCGCTTCGACCGAAATCGTGGCGCGCCGCGGCCGCTTCGAATCGAGCAGGAGGTCGACGTAGAAGCGATAGCCCCGATCGGTCGGGATCCGCCCGGCAGAGGTGTGCGGCTGCTGGAGGTATCCCTCCTCTTCGAGACGCGCGAGGATGCTGCGGACGGTGGCCGAGGACAGACCCAGGCCGGCGGCAGTGACCAGCAAGGATGACGCGATCGGCTCGCCCGACGCGATGTACTCGCGCACGAGAGCGGCCAGCACCCGCCTCGACCTATCTGCGGTGGCTTGTGTCATTTAGGGTTGGCAATCGCTGCGATCGACTGCCAAGTCATTATAACGCGATCGCGGTCCGGTCGGCCTGGTGAGTGCGAGATACCTGGACATTCGCTCGTGGTGAGCCGGCCGATGTGTGGACATCTACTCGTGGTGAGCGCCCGTCGATCTGTGGACATCCGCTCGTGGTGAGCCGGTCGATCTGTGGACATCCGCTCGTGGTGAGCCGGTCGATGTGTGGACATCTACTCGTGGTGAGCGCCCGTCGATCTGTGGCCATCCGCGCGTGGCGAGTCGATATGTGGACATCCGCTCGTGGTGAGCCTGTCGAACCACGAGCCACACCGCTCGTCCTTCGACAAGCTCAGGACAAGCTCAGGACAAGCTCAGGACGAGCGAGTGTATGAAACCGTCAGCCCCGCCGATTAGCTCGTCAGTTCCGCGCGGCGGGCGAGGTCGACGGCGGCGGCGCGCGCCTCGACGGCGATCTCGGTGCGGTCCACGCGGACCGGCAGGAAATCGTCGACGAGCAGCTCGCCGTCGACGATCGTGGTCCTGACGTCGCTCCCCCTCGCGGCGTAGACCAGCGTCGAATAGACCTCCGATCCGGGGGCGAGGTGCGGCCGATCGCGCTCGACGATGATGACGTCCGCGCGCTTGCCCACCTCGAGCGATCCGATCTCGTGCTCGAGGCCCAGCGTGCGCGCGCCGGAACGCGTCGCCATCCACAGCACGTCGCGCGCCGGCAGGACGCCGGGCCGCTTTCGCATCGCCTGGAGAACGGCCGCGAGCCGCATTTCCTCGAACATGTCGAGCCGGTTGTTGCACGCGGCGCCGTCGGCGCCGAGCGACACCGTGATGCCGCGCGCGCGCATCTCCGGCACCGGCGCGATCCCGGAGCCGAGCTTGAGGTTCGAGCCGGGGCAGTGCATCACCTTGATGTCGTGGTCCCCGATCAGCTCCTGCTCGCGATCGTCCACCCAGACGCAGTGCGCGGCGCACAGGTGCGGCGACGCGAGGTGGACGCTGGCGAGGTACTCGAAGTTCGTCATGCCGCCCGAGATCTTCCTGACGATGGCGATTTCCTCGCGGGATTCCGAGGCGTGCGTGTGCACGAGCGCGTGCTGCTCGTCCGACAGGCTTCCGACCGCTTCGAGCAGCTCTCGGGAGCATGACACGGCGAACCGCGGCGCAAACGCGGCGTGCAGGCGACCGTTCTCCGCGCCGTGCCAGTGCTTGCGGATCGCGACGCTTTCGTCGAGCGACGACCGCGTCGCTTCCCTCAGGCGCCTCGGGACCTCCGCGTCGGAGTCCATCATGCACTTGCCGATCGTTGCGCGGAGACCACTCTCAGCCACCGCTTCGAACACCACATCCGTGTCATGCACCGTCTCCATCGTCAGGACGGCGGTGGTACCGCTCGACAGGAGCTCGGTGGCCGCCAGCCGCGCAGCGGCACGCAGGGTCGTCGGCGTGTGCGCCGCCTCCATGGGCCAGATTCGCGTCCGCAGCCAGTCCATCAGCGGCAGATCGTCGGCGAATCCGCGAAACAGCGTCTGGCAGAGATGAATGTGCGTCTGGATGAGGCCCGGCAGCACGTAGCCGCCGCGCGCGTCGACCACGCGGTCGTGGCGCTCGGCGATGTCCGATCCGATGGCGGCGATGCGGCCGTCCTTGATCGAGACGTCGCCGTCGATGATGTCGTGGCGGTCGTTGAGCGTCACGATCTGACCGCCGCGGATCAGGAGAGACATGAGGGAAAAAAGAAAAAAGAAAGTCTGAAGTAGGAAGTCTGAAGTATGAAAGTCACAGCCCCCAGACTTCAGACTTCAGACTTCAGACTTCAGACTTGTGGGAGTCCACTTCATCGACGTCGGGTGGCCCTTGCCATGTTTCACGGCAATGAGCTCGGCCAGGATGCTGACGGCGATTTCCTGCGGCGTCACCGCGCCGATGTCGAGGCCGATCGGCGCGTGGACGCGCTTCAAGGCGACAGCGGGGATCCGGTCGGCCACCAGCGCGTCGTAGATGCGCGCGACCTTCGCGCGGCTGCCGATCAGGCCGAGATAGCGCAGCTCCCGGGGCGCGAGTGCGCGCAGCGCCTCGAGGTCGTTGGTGTGGCCACGCGTGACGATGACGGCGTAAGCGTGCGCGGGGAGGCTGACGCGAGCGATCCACGAGGGGATGTCGTCGACGATCACTTCCGCGGCCGTCGGGAAGCGCTCGGCGTTCGCGAACTTCTCGCGGTCGTCGATGACATGAACGCGGAATCCGACTTCGTGCGCGACGCGCGCGAGGTGGAATCCGACATGGCCGCCGCCGATGATGTACAGCTCCGGCGACGGCTCGATCGGCTCGATGTAGACGTCCATTTGTCCGCCGCAGATGAGACCAGTCTCCTGCGCGAAGTCGTCCGACAGCTCGTAGTGCACGACCTGTGGCGTGCGACTCGCGATCGCCTCGCGCGCTTTCCCGAATGCGTCGTTCTCGTAGCAGCCGCCGCCGATGGTGCCGACGATCCGCCCGTCGCCGAATACGAGCATCTTGGCGCCCACGCGCTGCGGCGTCGATCCGGTCGTTGAAACAATCGTGACGAGCGCCGCCGGCTCCCCGCGCTCGAGCGCGTCGGCGACGGCGGCGAAGACTTCTCTGTTCATGTAATCACAATTATAGAGGTCATGTGGGTCACGTGGGTCGGGTGGGGCAGGTGGGTCGGGTGGAGCAGACCTACCCGACCTACGCGACCTACGCGACCTACTGGGGACCTACGTGACCTAACGGTCACCGGTGCAGCTCGCAGTATTTCGTGGGCTCCGTGCCGCTCAGGAATGCTTCGTTGAACGTCCGCGGACAAAGGGGACTTGTCAGCTTGCCGGTCTCCGGGTCGATATCGACAAACGTGATGCCTCCAGGGACGTCGAACGGGACGCTGGCGCGCCCGGCGAGGGCCGTTTTCATGAACTGCGTCCAGATCGGCAGCGCCGCCTGGGCGCCGCTGAGGCCGACCGGCTGATTGTCGTCGAAGCCGACCCACACCACCGTCAGCAACTCGGGCGTGAAGCCGACGAACCAGGCGTCACGCAGGTCGTTCGTCGTCCCCGTCTTCCCCGCGGCGTCGAGCGTGAAGCCGAGCGCGCGGGCGCCTGCCGCGGTCCCCTCGTTCAGCACGCTCCGCATCATGTTCGTCACGAGGAACGTCGTCTCGGGACGCGCGACGCTGCGCGGCCCGGCGGCGTCCTTCTTCAGGATGTCCTTCCCGCCGGACGTGATTCGCGTGATGTGCCTGAGCGGCCGGATGGTGCCGGCGTTCGCGAACAGTGTGTAGGCCGTGGCGATCTCGTACGGCGTGGCTTCGAAGACGCCGAGGGCGATCGACGGATACGCTTTCGGCGGATTGCCGACGCCCAGCTTCTTCCAGAACGCGGCGACGCGGTCGTACCCCGCGGCCTGCGCCACGTGAATGGTCGCCAGATTGCGCGAGTGGGCCAGCGCGCGGCGCAAGGTGATCGGGCCGTCGTACTTGTTCTCGTAGTTCTCCGGCGTCCACTCCTGATCGTCGAACTCGAAGGTCTCGGGCTCGTCGGCCACGATCGACGCCGGCGTGACGTCGGTGCGTCCATGGTCGGCCGCCTCCTCGAACGCCGTCAGGTAAACGAAAGGCTTGAAGACCGACCCCGGCTGGCGCCGCGACAGAATCACGCGATCGTATTGCGACTGGTTGTACGAACGGCCGCCGACCAGCGCGACGATCTCTCCCGTCCGCGGATCCACGGCGATGAGCGCCGCTTCCGCCTTTCCGCGGCGCCGGCGGCGCGAGAGCAGCTGGTCGACGCTCGTCAGGCCCGCGCGGACCGCGTCCTGCGCGAGGCGCTGGAGATGCAGATCGAGCGTGGTGTAGACGTCGACCGCCTGGGTCGTGGTCGTCGTCAAGCCGGGATAGCGGTCGATGAGCGTCTGGCCGACGAAATCGACGAAGTGGGGCGCTTCGGATTCGAGCGCGCGCTGGACGACGACGAGCGGCTCGTGCGCGGCGCGATCGGCGACGTCCTGCGCGACGTAGCCGGTGTCGACCATGGCCTGCAGCACGATGTTTCGCCGATCCCTGCATCGCTCCGCGTTGTTGAAAGGCGACAGCGCCGACGGCGACTGAAACACTCCGGCGATCGTCGCCGCTTCGGCGAGCGTGACGTTGCTGACGTCCTTGCCGAAGAACAGCCGCGACGCTTCCGGGACGCCGACGATGCCGAACGACCCGCGCTGGCCGAGCGCCATGTCGTTCAGGTACATCTCGAGAATCGCGTCCTTCGACGCGCGCGTCGTGATGATGACCGACACCCACATTTCGAGCAGCTTGCGCCTCCACGATTTCTCCCGCGCGTCCTTCAGCGTCATCCCGGGAAACATCTTCGGCAGAAACACGTTGCGCGCGACCTGCTGCGTGATCGTGCTGGCGCCGGCTGTATACGCCCGCCTGCCGCGAATATTCGAGAGGATGGCGCCGACGATGCCGATCGGGTCGATGCCGGGGTGATCGTAGAAGCGGCGATCCTCGATGGCGAGGACCGCCTGCGTCATCTGCTGCGGAACGGCGGCCAGCGCCACCGGCCGTCGCTTTTCGCGCTCGCCACCGCCGAGCGCCGTCAGCACCGGCGCGTCGAGCGTCAGCCGCTCGCTCACCCTGGTGCCCAGCTCGAGCCGCAGCACGCGATCGGGAGGACGCGGCGCTGGACGCCTTTCCGCGGCTTTCCCGGCATTCCTGACATCCGGGACCGCCGGCCGCTGGAAGACGACACGGACCACCTGGCCCCTGAGCTCCGGGGCGCGCGGCATGATGGCGACCGCGCCGGCGCCGACCGCGAACTCGCCGGGCTTTTCCGGACGCGCGCGCTGCGCATACCCGAGCTCGTTGAGGCGATCAATCAATTGCCGATCCGTCATTCCCTGTCCGCGACGCAGCTCCAGCGGTCGTGCGAACACCCGCGGAAACACCGTGGCGCGCTCGCCGTGCAGACGCTCGTCGATCAGGTGCGCGAAGCGGACGTAGTAATAGCCGGCCACGAAACACAGGACGACCATCGGGACGGCGAGCGCCAGAGCGGCCAGTCGCACCCAGCGTTTCCGCCCCGCCGCCCCCATTTGAATTCTGAGCCGTGCGATTCGAGAACGGGTCTTCGCCACGTTGCCTGATTAGCCCCAGGTCGACTTCACCCTGACAGGGTCGACCTACATCTTCCTGCGAATAGGGTCGGCCTGCACCTGCCTCCGAGTGTAGGGCGACCCTTTCAGGGTCGCCTGCACGTGAGCTTGCAAGGCTCGTCCTGCAGCCGTTCAATGTCGATCTTAGATCGTGACGATCCAGTGCCGTCCCAGGTCGAGCGGCAGCTCTTCATCCAGACGCTCGACGAGCGCCGGACCGTACTGATTCAGGAAGGAGACGAACCCGATCGTCCGTTCCTGCGCGTGGCCGCCGGGGAAGGCGAGCGCGCGTGCATGGATGAATTGACGGCGCAGTGTTTCGTCGCGGCGTTTTGCCGCTTGAATCATCTTGCCGTGAAGGGTCTGGAGGTCGCGCTGCATGCGCTCGAGCGTCGAGCGAGCGGCGCCTTCGAGCGTCGGATCCAGCGCGGGAATCGTCTGGATGAAGCGCGCCATGTGGGTCTCGATGGTCTGCGCGGCTTCGGCGAACGCGTCTTCGACCGCCTGCGGGACCTGCGTCTTCAGGAGATCGTTCAGCGCCGCCTCGTCCTGCGCCTGAAGCGCTTCGAGCGGCAGCTTGTACTTCGTCAGGAAGCGCAGCGCGGCGGAATCCAGGACCGTCGCCGTCGCCCGCGGATAAAAGAGCGGCATCGGCACGCCGAAGTGCTCGTAGACGCCGCGCAGCTGGCCGAGGTAGGCCAGCTCGTTCGGGCCCGCCACGTAACAGATCGTCGGGAAGAGCGTGTCCTGCACGATCGGCCGCAGCAGCACGTTGGGGCTGAACCCGGCCGGACGCTCCGTGGCCTGCGCGACGAGTGCCGCCGCCGGGTACTGCTGGTCGCCGACGAGGAAGCGGCCATCCTGCTGGCGGATGGCGCGGCGACCGCCGTCGTCCTGGTTCAGGTGAAACAGCGCCAGGCTGTCGTCCTGCGCGTGCACCTGCGCGTGGTACCCGCGCGCCGTGAGATCGGATCCGGCGAGGGCGGCGATCTTGACCGTCTGCCCCGGCATCGACAACTCGCGCGCGAACACCTGGCTGACGAGCGGCTTCGACGCGGGATCCGACGAGTCGTACACGATCAGCCCGCGGTTCCCGAGCAACTCCTCGAGCCATCGGCCGAACGCGTCGGCCATGCCGCTGCCCGGCGTGTAGGCGCGGCGCAGTCCGGCGACGACCGACGATCGGAATTCGGTCGCCGGCAGGAGACGTTCGATTTCCGCGAGGACGTCGGCGATGGAGGTGTCGACGCGAATGGTGGCGACGGGCGCCGGATCCGCGCCCGGCCGCGCGGGCAAGGACACGGTGCGCGGCGTGAGCGTTTCGTCGAGCACCGTACACGATCGGACCTCTTCCCAGTCGTGGTCCTCGGCATCGATCCAGAAGATGGCCGCAGCGGGGACGCGGTGATCGCGCGATACCTTGTCGGCGAGCTTGATCGCGGTCAGGGCCTTGAACAGCGTGAACAGCGGACCGCCGAAGAGCCCGGCCTGCTGACCAGTGACAACCGCGACGGTGCGCGGATCGGCGAGGGATCGGCCCGCTTCACGCGCGCGCGGCGGCGCCTGACGTTGCGCCTGCTGGGCCGCAATGACCGCGGCGATCTCGTCCCGCCGGCGGGTGTGCGCCTGAGAGCGCGCGATCGCGTCGGCCCACGCCGCGCGATCGGCCGGATCACCCGAAAAAAACGGCGCGACGGCGCGGAAGTCGTACGCGTAGTCAGCGGCGAGCCGGCGAATCCAGGGAAACCTCCGGACGTCGACCGGAATCCGCACGGAAGGCCCGTCAGAAGATGTGGAGGGTTGTGCGGCTGAGTTGACGTGCACGGGAAGCCTTACTGTCTCAAAGCGTTGCGCGGACTGTCAAGCGCAGGACGCGCTATTCGCTTGATGTGACAGCACTAAGACGCACACAAGGGATCCCCGGTTCCAGGTTTCAGCGTCCAGGGCTCAACGTTCATTGTTCAGCCGTTCAGGATCCTTTTCGTAGGGCGACCCTTTCAGGGTCGCCAGGCGAGCCTGAAAGGGTCGCCCTCCATCAGCCATGTCGTTTGCCAGTCGCCCGAATCTGATTCAGACAGGTTCGGTGTTACGATAATGCGCCTCCAGAGGAGTCCTTCACTGCACACGGAAGCTGCCGGCGCCTCGCCTCCTGACGCGTTCGGGCCGTTTCGGGTTCTTCATCAGATTGGAGCGGGGACGCTCGGGCCGGTGTTTCGCGCGTATGATTCGCGCCGCGAGCATCTGGTTGCCGTCAAGCTGTTCAAGCTCGATCTGCCGCCCGAGCGTGTCCACCGGTTGGTGGCTGAGCTCGACCGGATCATTTCTGCCGGCCTGACGCACCCGGCTCTCGCCGCGCCGCTCGAAACCGGCATCCACGACGTCTGCGCGTATCTCGTCCAGGATTACGTTGCGGCCGAATCGCTCGACCTCGCGGTCCGAGAATGCGGGCCGGCGCCGGCGGCCGATGCGCTGCGCGTCGCGGCACGGATCGGCGGTGCGCTCGACGTCGCCGCCGCCGCGAACATCGCCCACGGGTCGCTGCATCCACGTGACGTGCTGCTCTCGTCCGACGTCACGCAGCTGACCGGCATTGGTGTGGCGCGTGCGCTCGAGCGCGTCGGAGTGCAGCCTCCCGTCCGGCGGCCCTATACCGCGCCGGAGCGCTCGGCCGGCGGGGAATGGGATCGCCGCGCGGACGTGTTCAGCCTGGCGGCGCTGATGCACGAATTGCTTTGGGCGCGCCGCGTCAGCGGCACGGGCGCCCGGGCGGTCGAGAGCTTGACAGCGATCGATGGCGGCGATTTGTCCGCGCTGCGTGCGACGTTCGCGCGGGCGCTGGCCGAGGATCCGGCCGAGCGGTTCCCCACCGCGATCGAATTCGCCGAGGCGCTCGAGCTCGCATTTCCCTCGATCACGCTCGCCCGTCCGCAAACGGTGGCCGACAGGCGTCCGTCGACGAAGAGCCGAACCACGGCCGCCGAGCCGCGGCTGCCGCTGCTCGACGGGCCGGCACGCGAGGCGAAGTCCACCGAGCCGCCTTCGAACGTCGCGCGGCCGCCGTCGCAAGCCGCCGGCGAGCCGCGCCGTCGATCATCAGAGCAGGATGCTTACGGCGGCGGGCTTTTCAGGAGTGCGGAAGAAGATGCGGCAGCCGTGGATGATCTCGCGCTTTCCATTGCCCAGGCGGAGGACGAGAGCTTCGACGACGTCGAGGTCCGAGCCGCGATCGTCGATGTGCACTCCCGATCGCGGACAAGCATGTGGCCGGCCGTGTTCACGCTCATCGTGGGGCTCATGATTGGATTTGCCGGCGGGTACGGCGTCGGCACGCACACGCGACCCGGAGCCAGCGTCGCGGCCGGCGCCACCGCTCAGACGCCGCCTGCAGTCGCCGGACGCGAGTTCACGGAAAGCGCGGTGGCGGCGCCGGCGAAAGCGGCGTCCTCCGATCGTGGTGTCCGGCTTCAGCCGGACCCGCAACGGCAGCCCGACTCGGTCCGCCTGAAGGCGGACCCCACGAGTGTTGGCGGTTTGCCTGAAGACGCTGGCCGCCTGCTCGTGCGGTCGACGCCATCGGGGGCGACTGTTTTCGTGGACGACCGCGAGTACGGACAGACGCCTGTTGCCGTCCGGAATCTCGCGCCCGGTGCCCATCGCGTCCGGATCGCCCGCGACGGTTATGCCGCGGAGGAACGCCGCGTCGCGATCACGCCGTCGCGGCTGGCGCATTCGATGATCGTCGCGCTCGAGCGGCCCGGCGATGCGGCCTCGCGCAATGGGCCGACGACGACGGGCGTGCCGGCGCCGCCCGGCACCGACCAACGGGTCACTGGCGCGCTCATGGTCGACTCACGGCCCGCCGGCGCCAGAGTATTCATGGACGGCGAGCTCGTGGGTGCGACGCCGCTCGCGCTGCCAACGGTGCGCGCGGGCGAGCATGCGATTCGCCTCGAGCGCGACGGCTACCGCCGCTGGTCGTCGTCGGTCCGCATCGTCGCCACCGAACGGAACAGGGTGACGGCGTCGTTGGAGCGATGAACCTGGTCCTTGGTGCTTGGTGCCTGGTCCGTCCCTGGTCCTGGGTCCGTCCCTGGTCCTGGGTCCGTCCCTGGTCCTGGGTCCGTCCCTGGTCCTGGGTCCGTCCTTGGTCCTGGGTCCGTCCTTGGTCCTGGGTCCGCCCTTGGTCCTGGGTCCGCCCTGGGTCCGAGGACCAGGGACAGGGACGAGTGACCAGGGACTAAGAACGGACTAAGAACCAGGAACAAAGGACCAAGGACTAAAGTGGAAGCAATCCTGGCGTTGGAAGACGGCACGTTTTTCCGGGGCGCCGCCGCGGGCGCGGAAGGGGTCGCGGGCGGCGAGGTGGTATTCAACACCGCCATGACCGGCTATCAGGAAGTGCTGACCGATCCGTCCTATGCCGGACAGATCGTCACGATGACGTGCCCGGAGATCGGCAACTACGGCGTGTCGGTCGGGGATGTCGAGTCGCGCGCGCCGCAGGTGGCCGGCTTCATCATCCGCGACGAGTCGCCGATGGCGAGCAACTGGCGCTCGGAGATGACGCTCCGCGACTACCTCGTCGCCAACCATATCGTCGCCATCTCCGACATCGATACGCGCGAGCTGACGCGGCGTCTTCGCTCAGGCGGCGTGATGCGCGGCGTGATTGTCACCGGCAGCTCGCTGGACCCGAATGCCCTCGTCGAGCGCGCACGGGCGATTCCGAAAATGGAAGGCTCGGATCTCGTCAGCGGCGTCACGTCGGAGCGGGTCTTCGACTGGCCGGAGGAGGACCCCGGCGAATTCGGCGTCGTTCCCGCCCGCCGGTCCGAGCGGCGGATGAAGATTGCCGCCTACGACTTCGGGATGAAGCGGAACATCCTGCGCCGGCTGAGCGCGCACGGCTGCGATGTCCGCGTCTACCCGGCGGCGACGCCGGCGTCAGAGCTGCTCGCGACCGGTCCCGACGGCGTGTTCCTGAGCAACGGCCCCGGCGATCCCGCGCCGTTGAGCTACGCGATCGACAACGCGAAGGCCCTCGTCGCCTCCGACGTGCCGGTGTTCGGGATCTGTCTCGGTCATCAGATTCTGGGCCTCGCGATGGGCGGCACCACGTTCAAGCTGAAGTTCGGCCACCGCGGCGCGAATCATCCGGTCAAGCAGCTCACGACCGGCAAGGTCGAGATCACGTCGCAGAATCACGGCTTCGCCGTCGATCCGGCGTCGCTGCCCGCCGACGTCGAGGTGACGCACGTGAATCTGTACGACGGAACGGTGGAAGGACTGCGTCACAAGACGCATCCGGTGTTCTGCGTGCAGTATCATCCGGAGGCATCGCCCGGGCCACATGACGCGGATTATCTGTTCGATGACTTCTTGCGTCTCATTGAGGGGACTAGGGGACTAGGGGACTAGGGGACTAGGGACCGGGGACCGGAAACTACGGACTGAGGGGGCTGCCACAACGGCTAGTCTCTGCGGTCCTCAGTCCCCAGGCCCCAAGTCCCCAGTCCCTTTAAAAGATGCCGCGTCGCGCTGACCTCAACCGGGTCCTCATCATCGGCTCCGGCCCGATCGTCATCGGGCAGGCGTGCGAGTTCGACTACTCCGGCAGCCAGGCGTGCAAAGCGCTGCGGGCCGAAGGGCTCGAAGTCGTGCTCGTCAACAGCAACCCGGCGACGATCATGACCGACCCGGAGCTGGCCGACCGCACCTACGTCGAGCCGCTCACCACCGAAATCCTCGCGGCGATCATCGAGCGGGAACGCCCCGATGCACTGCTCCCGACCGTCGGCGGCCAGACGGCACTGAACCTGGCCGTGGACCTGGCGGCTGCCGGCGTGCTCGATGCATACGAGGTCGAGCTGATTGGCGCGTCGATTCAGGCAATCAAGGTGGCCGAGGACCGGCAGCTGTTCAAGGACGCGATGCGCGAAATCGGTCTCGACGTCCCGCAAAGCGGCCTCGCGCGCAACCTGAAGGAAGCGGTCGATGTGGCGCGGACGCTCGGCTTCCCGCTGGTCATCCGCCCGTCGTTCACCCTCGGCGGCGTCGGCGGCGGCATTGCCTACAACATCGAAGAGTTCCGCGACCTGGCCGAACGCGGCCTCGAGCTCAGCCCGGTGCACGAAGTGCTCATCGAGGAATCGGTGATCGGCTGGAAAGAGTACGAGCTCGAGGTGATGCGCGACGCCGCCGACAACTTCGTCGTCATCTGCTCGATCGAGAACATCGACCCGATGGGCGTGCACACCGGCGACAGCGTCACGGTTGCGCCGATCCTCACGCTCACCGACAAGGAGTACCAGCGGATGCGCGACGCGGCGCGGCGCATCATCCGGCGCGTCGGCGTCGAGACCGGGGGATCGAACATCCAGTTCGCCGTGAATCCCGCGAACGGCCGCATGACCGTGATCGAGATGAACCCGCGCGTGTCGCGGTCGTCGGCGCTCGCGTCGAAGGCCACCGGGTTCCCGATCGCCAAGATCGCCGCCAAGCTCGCGCTCGGGTACTACCTCGACGAAATCAGGAACGACATCACGCGCCTCACGCCCGCGTCCTTCGAACCGACCATCGACTACGTCGTCGTCAAGATTCCGCGCTGGAATTTCGAGAAGTTCCCCCAGGCGGACCGCACCCTGACGACGCAGATGAAGTCGGTCGGCGAGGCGATGGCGATCGGCCGCACGTTCAAGGAAGCCTTCATGAAAGGCGTGCAGTCGCTCGAGCTGGGCCGCGGCGGCCTGCTGTTCGCGCCGTCGAACATGGACGACGAAGACGACGCGGCGCTCAGGAAGCGGCTGGCGATTCCCACCGATCGGCGGATGTGGGATCTGTTCCGCGCGATCGGGCGCGGCTGGACCACCGGGCAGATTCACGAGCTCACGAAAATCGACCCGTGGTTCCTGAGGCAGTTCGCCGAGATTGCCGCGATGCGGGCCGCGGCGGCCGAGAAGGGCCTCGACGGCCTCGAGGCGGACGATCTGCGCCGGCTCAAGCGCGCCGGCTTCGGCGACCAGGAGCTCGCGCTGGCGGTGAACGTGAAGGAGGCCGCGGTCCGCGAACGGCGCCTCCAGTTCAACCTGAAGGCGGTCTATAAGCGCGTGGACACGTGCGCGGCCGAGTTCGAGTCGTTCACGCCGTACTTGTACAGCTCGTACGAGCAGGTCTGCGAGGCGAATCCCAACAGCCGGAACAAGGTGGTCATCCTCGGCAGCGGACCCAACCGCATCGGCCAGGGGATAGAGTTCGACTACTGCTGCTGTCACGCGGCGTTCGCCCTGCGCGAAGAAGGCCTCGAGACGGTGATGATCAACTGCAATCCGGAAACCGTTTCGACCGACTACGACACGGCCGATCGGCTGTACTTCCAGCCGCTCACCTTCGAGGACGTGATGGCCGTCATCGAGACGGAGCAGGCGGCGGGCGGCGAGGTGTCGTGCCTCGTGCAGTTCGGGGGACAGACGCCGCTCAAGCTGGCGCTCGCGCTTCAGCACGCAGGGGTCAGGATTCTCGGGACGTCGCCGGACTCAATCGACCTCGCCGAGGATCGCAAGCGGTTCGCCGCGCTGCTGTCGGGCATGGAGATCACGCAACCGGCGAGCGGCACGGCGACCTCGCGCCAGGAAGCGCGTGCCGCCGCGGCGTCGATCGGCTTCCCGGTCGTCGTCCGGCCGTCGTATGTCCTCGGCGGGCGCGGGATGGCGATCGTGTACGACGTCAACACGCTCGATCGATACATGACGCACGCCGTCGACGCGTCACCGGAGCACCCGGTGCTCGTCGATAAGTTCCTCGAAGACGCCTTCGAATTCGACGTCGACGCCGTCGCCGACGCGACCGGCGCCGTCGTCATCGGCGGCATCATGGAGCACATCGAGGAGGCGGGCATTCACTCCGGCGACAGCTCGTGCGTCGTGCCGCCGTTCATCTGCCCCGAGCGCCATCTCGCGACCATCCGCGACTACACGCGGCGCATCGCGCGGGCCCTCAAGGTCGTCGGCCTGATGAACGTGCAGTACGCCATCAAGGACGATGTCGTCTACGTGCTCGAAGTGAATCCGCGCGCGTCGCGCACGGTGCCGTATCTGTCGAAGGCCGCGGGCGTCTCGCTCGCGAAAATCGCCGCGAAGGTGATGGCGGGGCGTACGCTGGCGGAGCTGGGGCTCAGGAAGGATCTCCAGGTCGCCGCGGTCTTCGTGAAGAGCCCGGTGTTTCCGTTCGTGCGCTTCCCGGGCGTCGACACGATTCTCGGCCCCGAGATGAAGTCGACCGGCGAGGTGATGGGCGGGTCGACGAGCTTCGGCGTGGCGTTCGCGAAAGCCCAGCTCGCGGTCGGGCAGCGGCTGCCGGAGCGCGGCACCGCGTTCGTCAGCGTGAACAACGACGACAAAGCCAACCTCCTGCCGATCGCGCGTGATCTCGCGGAGCTCGGGTTCCATCTCATCGCGTCCCGCGGCACGGCCGCGTATCTGCGCGCGTATGGGCTCGACGTGGGCGTGGTCTTCAAGGTGAACGAGGGCCGGCCGAACATCGCCGACGAGATCGTCAACCGCAAGGTGGATCTTGTCATCAATACGCCGCTGGGCCGCGAGTCGTTCTTCGACGACCGCATCGTCCGCCGTGCCGCGATGATGCACGAAGTGCCGTGCATCACCACGCTCACCGGGGCCGCGGCTGCGGTCAGTGCGATCCGCGCGCTGCGGCAGCAGGGCCTCGGGGTCCGGGCGCTGCAGGATTACTACGCAGGAATTGCGACCGAGAAGGCCTGAGCTCGCTTAGATTCTGCGCTCGCTCGCTCACGAACAAAGCCAAGGACACAGAGGGTTTCAAAGGACACAGAGGGAGAACCCCTTTCGCGTCTGACCTTTGTGTCCTTTGTTTCCTTTGTGTCCTTTGTGATGGCGCACCGGTCGAGCTTTTGCACCCAGGCGCGCCATGCGGAACATCGCGGCTGTTCCAGCGGTCGGCATTCTCGGCGGCGCGGTGTTTGGTCTCCTCGTTCCCGACCTCCCTCGCGATCTCGCCAGCGCGCTTCTGATTGCGTGCGCCGCGTTTGCGTGGTGGGCGTGGTGGACCGCGCGCAGCCGGCGGCTCGCCGCAGTCATCGTCGCGGCGTTTTTCGTGGGCGGCGCGCTCCTGGCCGCCGACGCCTGGCAGCGTGCATGGCGGCCGTCGCTGCGTGTCGCCTTCGAGGAGCGGGCGCGCGAGGCGCGTGCGCAGGCCGCCGCCGAAGGCCGCCGGCTTCCTGAAGACGATGAGGCGTTCGTAGTCGTCGAAGGAGTGCTTCGCGCGGACGCCGCCGCGACAGCGAGCGGCGTTTCGCTCAGCGTGAACGTCGATGGGCTCGCAGGTCAGGTAGGTCGCGTAGGTCAGATAGGTCAGATAGGTCAGGCGGGGCGGGAGGGGCAGGACGGGCAGGAAGGGCGGGAGCGGAAGGAGCGCGAAGGCTTCAGCCGAGCGTCGGGCGGCATCCTCGTCACCGTCGTGGGCTCGTTGGCTGCTGGCCGCGTGCACGAGTGGCGCACCGGGCGACGCGTGCGCCTCGCGGTGCAGCTGCGGCGCCCGTCACGGTACCTCGATCCCGGCGTCCCGGATTACGAGCGGGCGCTCGCGCGACGGGGAGACGCGCTGGTGGGGACGGTGAAGAGCGGCGAGCTCGTGGACGTGTTGGCGCGCGCCGACTGGTTCGACGAGAGGATGGGCGAGGCGCGAGCCTTTGCGCGCCGCGCGATCGACGACGCCGTCGGAGGCTGGAGCCCGCAGTCGGCCGCGATCGTGGCGGCGATCGTCATCGGCGATCGCGCCGGGCTCGGCGACGCCGTCCAACGGCGGCTGCAGGAAGCGGGCACGTATCACGTGATCGCGATCTCCGGCGGCAACATCGCGATTCTTGCCGGCCTGCTGCTGGGCGCATTTCGACTGGCCGGATGGCTGGGGCGGACGGCGATGCTCGCCGCGATCGTCGCGCTTGTCGCGTACGGCGAGCTGGTCGGCGGCGGCGCGTCAGTCGATCGCGCGACGCTGATGGCGACCGTGTACTTCGGCGCGCGCGCGTTCGATCAGCGAAGCCCGCCGCTCAACGCATTGGCCGTCGTCGCCGCGGCGCTGGTCGCGGCCGATCCGCTTTCGATCGCCGATCCCGCATTCGTCCTCACGTTCGGCGCCACCCTCGCGATCCTCCTCGTCATGCCGACCGTCGCCTCCCGCTTCGCTCGTGGTGAGCTTGTCGACCAGCCTCCGCGCTTCGCGCTACGGCGGTCCGCCGTAGCTTTAGCGAAGTTTCCCGTCGGGGCGCTGGCATTCTCGTGCGTGACGTTCGCGGGGCTCGGGTTGAACTTTCTCGCGATTCCGCTGATGGGCGTCGCGCAGATTGCCGGCATGGCCGTCGTGCCCGCGGCGATCGTGTCGCCGCGCCTCGCGGCGGTTGCGGGGTGGGCGGCGCATCTGGGTGCCGCCGGGCTGGTGCGGTCGGCCGATCTGGTCGGCTTTGCACCGGGGCTGACCTACCGCGTCGCGCCGCCGTCCTGGATCGCGGTCTCTATCTACTATGGCGCCGCGGCGCTGTGGTGGACGTTGCGGCGCTCCTCGACGGTGTTTGGGAGACGTGCGTCGGCGCTCCTCGCGGTCGGCGCTGCCCTGTGGATCCTCGTTGATCCGCGTACACTCATCGCCCGGCGCGGCGACGGGATGCTGCACGTCACGTTCATCGACGTGGGCCAGGGCGACTCGGCCTTCGTCGTCTTTCCGCGCGGGTCGACGCTGCTCGTCGACGCCGGCGGCCTCGCATCCTCCTCGTCCTTCGACATCGGCGATCGCGTCGTCGCGCCGGTCGTCCGCGACGCCGGATTCCGCCGGCTCGACTACGTCGCGCTGACGCACGGCGATCCCGATCACATCGGCGGCGCCGGATCGATCCTGCGTGAGTTCCGGCCGCGGGAGGTGTGGGAAGGCATCCCCGTGCCGCGGTTCGAGCCGCTGACGGCGTTGCGCCTCGCCACCCAGGCCGCGGGCGCACGCTGGGCGAACGTGCATGCGGGCGATCGCCTCGTCTCGGGTGACGTCGAGATCGTCGCGCGGCACCCGACGGTCGAAGACTGGGAGCGGCAGAAGGTCCGCAACGACGACTCCATCGTTCTCGAGCTGCGATGGCGCGAGGTCTCCGTGGTTCTCACCGGCGATATCGGGAAGGCCGTCGAACGGACCGTCGCGTCAGCGATTCCGCCGGCACGGCTGCGCATCATCAAGGTCCCGCATCACGGCAGCCTCACCTCGAGCACGCCGGCGTTCCTGAACGCTCTGCGGCCGCAGATCGCGGTCGTCAGCGCCGGGCGCAGCAACCATTTCGGACATCCGGTCCCTGAAGTGCTCGATCGCTATCGATCGGTCGGCGCCGAGGTGTTCCGAACCGACCAGGACGGGGCAGTGATGGTCGAGAGCGACGGGCA
>QHWJ01000013.1 GCA_003222535.1 Acidobacteriota bacterium
CCGCGTCATCTTCCCATCCTCGAACTGTTTCAGCAAGCCGGCGATGATGTCTTCCATGTGTGCTCTCCTGTGACTGAGAACCACCAGCGTGTGGCTCTGTGCTGCCGCATCTGCGGCCGGGGCGAACGAGGCCAGGCCGGCGGCGAGCGTGACGATCTTCGCGCGTGTCCGTATGACACGTTGCGGAATTGACGCCGGCCTCTCAGAGCGCAGGCCTTCCGGCTTTTTCACAGGCTCTTCAGATCTGCCGTCGGCCGCCGGGCAGCGCTGGGTCAGCACGTCACACACTTGTGGCTGTTCTTCGAGCCGAGCTTCTCGAGGAGCGCGACCGTCACCGGGAACGGCGACACACGCTGGACAGGTCCGTTGGCCATATCGGCCGTCGTCTGTCCGCTGCGGGCCACGGCGGTCACATCGGCGCCCTTGGAGATGAGATACATGATCATCTCGTTGTCTCCCCTGGCTGCGGCGTGGTGGAGCGGCGTGTAGCCGTCGTTGTCCCTCGCGTTCACATCCGCGCCAAGCTCCTCGACCAGGTACTTCACCACCGTGAGCCATGCGTCCGGCGCGTGCCGATGGGCGTTGCCGGCGAAGCCTTCGCCGTATTCAACGCCCGAGGCGGCGTGAATCGCGAACGCGCCCGGTCCACCGTGAGGTACTGCCGGCGCTGAGAAGCGTGCTTGATTGGCCGCGGGTACCGGTGCCACCGCTCCACCGGCGCCGGGGACGGGCGCAATGTTCGGCGGGCCCTGCGGCCCGCGACGCACCGCCTGCTGCGGCGCGATGGTCGCGATATTCGGATCCGCGCCATGCGCGATGAGCAGGCGCATGGCCTCGAGGTCGGTTGCGTAGGCGGCGCGCCAGAAGGCGGTCGAGCCCGAGGTATCCGCGAGCCCGCAGTTCCGATTGCCGCAGCCGCTGTACACGAGGTACCAGGGATGCGACAGGAGCCGCGCGTTCGGATCTGCTCCGGAGTCGAGCAGCGCTTTCATGACATCGAGGTACGTCGCTTTCTGCTGCTCCATCTCCTGCGGTTGCGGGAATCGTGTTCTCGGCTGCCACTGCGTGTTGACGGCGGCCCAGAGCGGCGTGACGCCGTTGCCGCCGGCCGCGAGGTTGGGATTCGCCCGGCGCGCGATGAGGAACAGGGCCATATCGAATTGACCGTTGATCACCGCCATCAGCAGCGGGCTCGTGGCATCGCCCGCGCCGACCTCGTCGATCGACGCGCCGCCATCGAGAAGGGCTCGCGCCGCCTCGATGTGGCCTTGTCTTGCGGCGTGGAGCAGCGCGGTCAGTCCACCCTTGCTGGCGACCGGGGGGTTGATCTCTTCGGGGTCGAAATTATTCGCGGCGTTGACGGCGTCCCCTCCCTCGGCCTCTTTCTTTTCTGCGGGAGGAATCGTTCCCGACGCGAGGAGCTCGCGCGCCGCGTGCATCGCGGCCTGCGCCTGGCTTGCGGTCGGTTGCTGCCCTTTGGGCACGGACGCCTCCAGGACCTTGCGCTGGCGGTCCGTGGCGGCTTTGTCCAATGCGAGCTGGTGGGCGATGTCGATCGTCTTCGTCGTGATGCTCGCGTCGGCTCCACGCGCCAGCAGCACGCGAAGCGCGTCCACCCGGTTCTGCGCCGCCGCGAATATCAGCGGCGTCTGTCCCCATTCGGACTCTCTGGCGTTGACATCGGCGCCGCGGTCCAGCAGCATCGTGACCACATCGGCGTTGCCCGATGCCGCAGCGAGGTGCAGCGCGGTGACCCCGGTGTTCGTCGTGCGCGCCGCCACATTGGCGCCGGCCTTCAACAAGGCCTGGACCACCGGTGCGCTTCCCGCCTGGCTCCCGAGGTGCAGCGCCGTGTACTGACCGATGCGCGTGACCGCCGCGACATTTGCGCCGGCGTAGACGAGCATCTCCGTCATCGCGGTGTCGCCACGCTCGGCCGCCCAATGCAGCGCGGTCATGCCGTCGCCGTGGGCGCCGCTCACGTCGGCGCCCTGCTTGAGCAGGGTGCGCACGGCGTCCCGATCTCCCCGCCTGGCCGCATCGGCCACGGGTGAGCTCGAAGGCGCGGCGACGACCAGTGCCGATAGGTACAGCGCGAATGCGCCGGCAACAATCAGGCGAATCTTCATACAGTCTCCGCGTTGTGGTGCGCGTGTCGTCGATCTGACGCTCGTGGTGAGCTTCTCGAACCACGGGCTCGTCCTTCGACAAGCCTGTCCTGAGCGAGCGGCTCATCCTTCTTCTTCTCTAAACGCTCGTGGTGAGCTTGTCGAACCACGAGCTCGTCCTTCGACAAGCTCAGGACGAGCGGTGATGCTAGAGCGCCGGCATCGACAGCGAGAGCTCACCCGTGCTGTCGCCGAAGGCCTGCAGGTCGTCGAGCCCGAGCTGGTGCAGCAGGGCGAGCATCACGTTCGCCATCGGCGTGCCGTCCGCGGCCTTCAGGTGCAGATGGCCCTTCAGGTGGCCGTTCGCGTGGCCGAGCAGCATCAGCGGGCACCGCCGATGGTTGTGAATGTTGGGGTCGGCCATCGGCGATCCCCAGATGATCATCGTCTTGTCCAGCAGGCTGGCGTCCCCGTCCATCGTGTTCTTCATCTTCTCGAGGAAGTACGGGAGCTGGCCGACGCGGAATCTGCAGATCTTGTTGAACTCCATGATCCGTTCCTCGCGATTCCCATGGTGCGAGGCCGGGTGGAACGGCTGGTTCGAGGCGCATTCAGGGAACACGCGGTTCTGGGCGTCGCGACCGGTCTTGAACGAGATGATGCGGGTCATGTCCGTTTGAAGCGCCAGCAGCTGCACGTCGAACATCAGCTTCATGTGCTCGGTGAACGAATCGGGGACACCGGCCGGAGCGTCGGGCAGCTCCCTGGTCTCGCCGCTTCTGTTGTGCGCTTCGACCGCCTGGATCCGGCGCTCGAGCTCGCGCACGTTGTCCAGGTACCGATCGAGACGCGTCCGGTCGCCGCTCCCCAGCTGCCTGCGCACGCGCTCGACCTCGCCACCAATCCAGTCGAGGATGCTGCGGCGGGTCTCCCGTCGCGCCGCCCGATCTTCGGCCGTGCCGCCCGCTCCAAACAGCATGTCGAAGGCGACCCGCGGGTCGCGGATCATCGGCAGGGGTTCGTTCGGCGACGCCCAGCTGATCGTGTCGGTGTACGCACACGAGTAGTTGTAGGTGCAGCCTCCCGCCTGATCCAGGTTCTCGATGCAGAACTGCATCGACGGCACGGGTGTGCCCTGGCCGAAGCGCTTCGCGTACATCTGATCCATCGACGTCCCCGCCCAGAGGTCGGAGCCGTTGGTCTGCTTCGGGTGCGATTGCGTCAGGAAGACGGCGCTCGAACGGAAGTGGTCTCCGCCGATTTCCGGCAGCGCGATGGCCTCCGCCATCCGCACGTCGGTGTTGCTGACGATCGTGAGGTAGTCGCGATAGGGCTCGAGCGCGCTCAGTGGGTTGTCGGGGACCAGCGTGAAGTCGCGGCCGGCGGTCTCGGGTGCGAAGAGGTACTTGCTCGCGCCGAACTTGTTGCAGCCGGCCAGGCCGTGCACCTCCTCGATGCAGATGAGCCGCGTCCGGTCGGGTGCGGCCGCTTTGACGCCGGCCCTTCCGGCGGAAACCATCGCGTCCAGGAACGGCAACGCCACCGTCGCCCCCACGCCGCGGAGGAACGTCCGGCGGGGCATATGCTTTCCCGTGATGAAGTCCACGTCTCGTCTCCTCTCTATGGTTTACGGCACCTCTAAAGAGGTGCCCTACGTGTCCCGTGCCCTACGTGTCGAGTGCCCTACGTGTCACGCGTGCCCGGCCTGTAACGTAGGGCGCCTCTTTAGAGGTGCCCGTATGCCTGTAGGGCGCCTCTTTAGAGGTGCCGTACTATTGTGACGCCGTCGTCTCCGCCCGCTTCATTTGAAACGCGTCGCTCTTGATCACGCCAAGGATGAACGACGACATGCGGTAGTCGTTCGCTTCTGCTGCTTTCGCGATCGCGCGGATCGCCGGCTGATCGAAATACTCGGCGCGCCGCCCCAGCGCGTAGGCCAGCAGATTCTCGGTGAACGTTCTGACCAATGGCACCGGCCGCTTCATCAGCGCGCGCGTCAGCTCGGCCGGCGTCGTCACCGGAGTCCCGTCATAGAAATCGCCTCTGGTATCGAGCGGCACGCCGTTCTCGCGGGTGCGCCATTTCCCGGTGACGTCGAAGTTGTCGAGCGCCAGGCCGATCGGGTCCATGAACCGGTGGCAGGCGTTGCAGGTCGGATTCGAGCGATGCATTTCCATCCGCTCGCGCGTCGTCAGCATCCTGCCGTCTTTGGCGTCGGCCGTCTGTTCCAACGCCGGCACGTCCGGCGGCGGCGGGGGCGGCGGCGTGCCCATCAGCACTTCCATCACCCACTTGCCCCGCAGGACCGGGGAGGTGCGGTTCGCCAGCGACGTCTGCACGAGCACGCTGCCGTGTCCCAGGATGCCGCGCCTCGTGTCGTCGGGGTACTCCACGCGGCGGAAGTCGGCGCCTGACACGCCCGGGAACCCATAGTGCTGAGCGAGACGCTCGTTCACGTACGTGAACGTCGCGCGAAACAGATCGAGCAGGCTCCGGTCTTCGCGCACGAGGCTGTTGAAAAGCAGCTCCGTTTCGCGGCGCATGTCGCCAGCGAGGTTGTCGTCGTAATTCGGGTAGAAGTTCGGGTCGGGGTGCACCTTGTCGATGTCCTGGAGCCGCAGCCATTGCGCGGCGAATCTGGTGCCGAGGGCATCGGCTCGCGGGTCCGCCAGCATCCGGCGCGACTGCTTCTCAATCGTCGCAGGAACGGAGAGCTTGCCCGCGTTCGCCAGCGCCAGCAGTTCCTGATCTGGAAGCGTGCCCCAGAGGAAGAACGAGAGGCGGGACGCGAGGTCGACGTCGGCAACACGGTAGATCCCCCCGGGTCTCGCGGTGTCCGGCTCCTTTTCGAGCCGGAAGATGAAGTACGGGCTCGCCAGGATCGCTTCGAGCGCGGTCCGAAGGCCGCCTTCGAAACCACCTGGCTCACCAGCCCCACCCGGTCCGCCCCGGGCCGCGCCCTTCTCGTAGAACGGCATCAAGCGATCGATCTCGCCGGGCGCCAGCGAGCGCCGGTACGCTTCGCCAGCGAGCCGCGCGAGGATCTGTCGCGCGCACGGCTGCTCCTCGCCGGGAGACGTCGGCCGGCAGGTGAAGATCTTCTGGCGGCTCGGCGTCTCAGAGATGCCCGTCGTCTTGTAAGGTCCCTTGATGATCAGATCCTTGAGGTGCGGCAGCGTCGTGATGCCGGGGCCGCCGGAACCGCCGCCCGCGAACGACCAATCGTGCGGACGAATCAGGTCCTCGTACGGGCCATCGAGGCGCCTGACGAACGCGGCGGCCACGCGCTGCTGACCCGCGCGGACGAGGATCGGCTCGGTCCGAATCAGCCGGGCCCCGCGTCCGTCCGCACCGCCCGCGGGTCCGCTCTCGTATTCCAGCAGCGCGATCCGCTCGCCGTCGATGGAGAGGTCGATGTCCTCGAACCGCGAGTTGGATCCGGAGCTCAGCGCGATCTCGAAGACGTACTCGGCGTCGGCGGGAAAGACATGGTCGACGACGATGCCGCCGCGCGTCCCGTGCGGCGCGCCGTCGACGTGGTCCCACGGATGCTGGGAGACGTAACCCGGAACGGTGTACGTGTGATCGACGGCGGGGGCGTTGCGATCGCCGAAGGCCATGCTGCTGATGGCCGCCGCGGCGTTGAGGTACGCCTCGAGGAGCGTCGGCGAGAGCGCCTGGGCGTCCGCGATGTTGTCGAAGTTCGCGCTCTTCTGGTCGAGCGGCAGCCAGCTGCCCGCGTTGACGTCCAGCGCGAGGAGGTCGCGAATGGCGCGCGCATACTCCGGACGATTGAGCCGCTGGAACGTGCGAATGCCCGGGTTCGGGTTCGCCAGCGAGGCGGCATCCACGTTTGTTTCGAGCGCCGCGATGAGCGCGGCGTGCGCCGCGGCATCGGGACGCGCCGCCGCGGGCGGTGGCATCAGGCCCGCCTGCAGCTTGCGGATCATCTTCTCCGTCACGTCCGCGTTCCGCCCGGCGTCCGCGACGTCGAATGTCGCGAGCGACAGGCCGCCGGTCTTGCGCGTCTCGTTGTGGCAGGTGACGCAGTAGCGACGGACGACCGCGTTGAGGTCAAGCGGCGGCGAGGGCTTCGTCGCGTGCGAGCTGACGGGAGCGGGCCGTACCGGGGCCGGTGAGCCTCGCCGATCGACCGGCTCAGGACGGCCTGACGCACTCGAAGGCGGTTGCGCGGCGACGCCGATGTTCGCCGCGAGCGCCAGGCACACGATACCGCCCGCCAGAATCGCCCGGCTCGCACGTTTCATCCGATGGCTCCCGCGCGAATCTTACACCGAGCCGTGCGTTCAGGCGATCGTCGACGAACGAAAGTCATTTTGAAACCGGGTGGGGTCCGCCACGACCTCTAGGACCGATTTTCGGAGCAATAACAACGATTTCAGTTGAACCTGAACGCTGACGCCGTAATTCGGAATCTGGAATTTGGAGGTAAGAATGCGTACGAATTCCAAATTCCAAATTCCAAATTCCGAATTCCAAATTGTCCCGTGCCGTGGGCCGACGCACCGCTTACCGCGAAGTCTGCGCTTCGAAGACGAACGGACCGCTCGGCAGATCAATGGCGAACTCGTCCCGCACCACGTCGCGCAGGCGCCCGGGCGCGACCGGCTCGTCTGCCATGCGACCCTGGCGGTAGCGCGACATCACGTGGGTGCGCAGGATCGTCCTCTCATCGCGCGCCGTGCGCTGGATCGTCAGCGTTTTCCTGAAGATCGATTCCGGTCGTCGAATCGCATTTGTAAACCGTCGCTCAGTAGAGAAGAGCTTTACCACGAAGGCCACGAAAACACGAAGACACGAAGACACGAAAGACACGAAAGACACGAAAGACACGAAGAAGACAACGAATCAACGCAAAGGCCGCAAAGCACGCAGAGGAACACGCGCGACCGGGCCCGCGAAGCGGGCTTGGGCAAATGGGTGCACAAGGCCGGCGGCGCGTTGATGGTCGCGACGTTCGCGGCGCTGCTGCTCCTGCCGTGGCTGAACGTCGCCAACGGCACGTTGACCACGACCTGGGTTAGCCGATGGCCGGCGTCGAAGGTGGAGCTGTCCTGATGCGTCAGCGGATCGTTCGACGTCCGCGGCCGATCCATCGAGTCGTACGTGTAGGTGATGGCATGACTCTGCGGATCGGTCACCGACGGCAGGTTGCCGTTCGGATCGAAGCTGCGGCCGATCATGCCGGCGAGCGGGATCGCTCACGCTGGTGCGCCGATCGATCGTATCGTAGACCTCCAGGCCGGTCCATCAGGCGGATCGGTGACCGCACCCGCCGGCCCGCGCTGCCCGCGAACTGCGAGCCGACCTT
>QHWJ01000014.1 GCA_003222535.1 Acidobacteriota bacterium
CTCCTGATCGCCGCCTTCGTGATCGCGTGCGCGCCGGGCGCATTCGCGCAGCACGACCAGCACGGCGCGGCGCCGCCGGATGCGATCGGCAGCGCGAGCGTGAAGTTCCAGACCTCGTGCGCGGCCGTGGTGAAGGACGACTTCAACAAAGGCGTCGCGCTGCTGCACTCGTTCTGGTTCCCCGAAGCCATCAAGATGTTTGAAGGCATCCTCGCGCGCGACCCCGACTGCGCGATGGCGCACTGGGGCATTGCGCTCAGCAACTGGGGCAATCCCTTCGGCGGGCTCAAACAGGGGCGCACCATAGAGCTGACGAAGGCCTCGATCGACAAGGCCCCGACGACGGGATCGCCGACGCCTCGTGAGCGGGGGTACATCCAGGCCGTGGGCCAGCTGGTCAGCTCAGGTGATCCCGGCAGCCACGCGGCCCGGATCGGCGCATACGAGACCGCCATGGAGCAGGTCTCGCGCGACAATCCTTCCGACACCGAGGCACGGATCTTCTACGCGCTCGCCGTCGCCCAGACCGCGTCGCCGGCCGACAAGACCTACGCGAAGAACCTGAAGGCTGCGGGCATCCTGGAGCCGCTCTTCCGGCAGATGCCGACCCATCCGGGGCTGGCGCACTACATCATCCACGCGTACGACGCGCCGCCGCTGGCGGAGAAAGCGCTGGTCGCCGCGCGGAAGTATGCGTCGCTCGCGCCCGCGATTCCGCACGCGCTGCATATGCCGTCGCACACGTTCACGCGGCTCGGCTACTGGAAAGAATCCATCGAGACGAACCGGCGCTCGGCGGCGGCGGCTGTGAAAAGCAGCGGCGGCGCGGGTGAAGAGCTGCACGCGCTCGACTATCAGACCTACGCGTATCTGCAGATCGCGCAGGACAAGGCGGCCAGAGCCGTCGTCGATCATGCCATCGCGGTCGTGGGCGGCGCGGAAGGCGCGGCGGCCGGCGCCGCGGGCGCCGGTGCGTTCGCGGTGGCGGCGATTCCGGCACGTTATGCGCTCGAGCGCGGCGCCTGGGCCGAAGCGGCTGCGTTGCCCGCGCGTCCCGCGAACACGCCGTTCACCGAAGCCATCACGCATTTCGCTCGCGCCCTAGGCGCGGCACGCAGCGGCAACCCAGCGGCGGCGACCGCCGACATCGATCGGCTCGCGGCGCTTCGTGACAAGCTGCGGGACGCGAAGGATGCGTACTGGACCGAGCAGGTCGACATTCAGCGCCGCGTCGCGCTTGCCTGGCAGACCTTTGCCGAAGGCCGCAAGGACGAAGCGATTGCGCAGCTCGGCGCCGCCGCCGACGCCGAAGATGCGACCGACAAGTCCGCCATCTCCCCCGGCCCGCTGGCGCCCGCGCGCGAGCTGTTCGGTTACATGCTCTTCGAGGCCGGCAAACCCAGGGAGGCGCTCGCCGCCTTCGAGGCGACGATGAAGAAGGAACCGAACCGGTTCCGCGGCCTCTATGGCGGCGCGAGCGCGGCCGCCGCGGCCGGCGATCGCGCCAGGGCGACGGCGTACTACAAGATGCTGCTCGAAGTCGCGAAGGAATCGGATACCCAACGCCCGGAGCTGCAGCAGGCGAAGAAGTATCTGGGATCCTGATTTCGTGCTTTTCGTGGGGTGTTTCACACGATTTTTCCACTGCGTCCCCGGTGGTTTGACCGGTCGGCGTCTGCTATCATCCGTCCCGCCGGCCGGGGGGACCCGCGGTCCGCAACGGTTTCTCCAGGCATTTGCACGTGATGACCAAGGAGGATGCCATGGTGCGCGGAAGGGAGCATCGACGACAGGTCTGGTGCCGGAGGGCGGTGTGGGCTCTCGTGTTGTTGCTGGCGAGCGCGGCGCCCGCGATCGCACAGTTCGACCGCGGCGCCATCTCGGGCACCATCAAGGACGAGCAGGGCGGCGTGATTCCGGGCGTCACGGTCACCGCGACGAACACCCAGACGCAGCAGCTGCGCAGCACCATCACCGACGGCACCGGGTTCTACACCTTCCCGAACCTGCTGCCCGGCCAGTACGACCTCCTCGTCGAGCTGCAGGGCTTCAAGAAGATCAGCCGCCAGAACGTGCCGCTCGACGCGAACGGCGCGATCACGCTCGACTTCGCGCTGCAGACCGGCGTGCTCAGCGAGGAGGTCTTCGTCACGGCCGTCTCCCCGCCGCTGCAGACCGACGTCGCGCTGAGAAAGACGGTGGAGGCGAAGGACATCGAGCAGCTGTCCTTCTCGGGCCGCAACCCGATCGGCGTCGTCAGCCTGAAGGCGGGCGTCGTGGGCGGCAACTTCAACTCGCGAGGGTTCTCGGATCTCGGCAACGGCGGGTTCAACATCAACGGCAGCCGGACCGACGAGAACAACATCACGATTGACGGCGCGACGGCGATCCGCACGCGGTCTGCCAACGCGATTGTCGGGATCCAGAACGTCGACGCGATCCAGGAAGTCCAGATCCTGACGGCGAACTACATGCCCGAGTACGGACGCGTGAGCGGCGGTCAGATTCGCTTCGTCACCAAGAGCGGCAGCAGCCACTACAGCGGCAGCGGCTCGTACTTCCTGCGTGACGACAAGCTGCAGGCGAACACATGGGCCCGCAACCGGAGCCCGAATGCGACGGAGAACAGCGGGCCGGCGCCCTTCAATTACAAGCAGTACGGCTTCGCGCTCGGCGGACCGGTGCCAGGATCGATCTTCACGAACCGCCTGTTCTTCTTCGCTGCCCAGGAGTGGGTGAACTACTTCGCGGTCGTGACCAACAGCGCGACGGTGCCCAGCGCGGCGATGCGGATCGGCGACTTCAGCGAGCTGTTGAACCCCGCCAACAGCTACTTCGGGCGGGCGATCACGATCAACAATCCGCTCACCGGACAGCCCTTTCCGGGCAACATCATTCCCGCGAGCCAGCTCTCGGCGAACGGACTTGCGATGCTCAACGTGTTTCCCCTGGCGACGCCGGGATACCAGCAGGGCACGAACAACGCGATCTTCAGCAGCGAGAACCCGCAGGATCAGCGTAAGGACAACATCCGGTTCGACTACCGGCTGAACAACAGCAATCAGGTGACGTTCCGGTATTCGAAGTACAACTGGACGGCCATCGACCCGTTCCGGCCGGTGGGGCCCCCTGCCGGATTTCCCTTCGCCCGGACCGACTGGGACCGTCCGAACTCGACGCAGACGGTGAGCTGGACCAGCACGATCCGCAACAACCTGATCAACGAGGTCACCTACACCCATTCGCTCGACCAGGTGTTCATCAACGTGTTCACCGGGAACGATCTCTACAAACGCAGCCGCACCGGGATCAACTATCCGTATATTTTCCCGGCCAACAAGGAAATCGCGGACAAGATCCCGACGATCTCGATTGCGAACTTCACGGAGATCGACGGCGGGCCGTATCCGTCCTCATCGCAGGGTCCGATTCACACGATCTCGGATGCCGCCACGCTGGTGAAAGGACGCCACACCTTCAAAGCGGGCGCGGTCGTCGAGTACTCGGGCGAGGACGATTTCGATCAGATCAACGTGCAGGCGATTCCAGGCAGCACGAACAATCAGAACGGCCGGTTCGAATTCCTCGACAACCGGTCCGGTGGCACCGGCCTCGCGGTGGCCAACGTCGCCATGGGGCTGTTCAGCAACTACGCCGAGATCGGCCAGCGCGCGTTCACCCAGTGGCGGTCCGTCGCCACCGACGTGTTCGTCCAGGACTCCTGGAAGCCGGCCAGCAACCTCACGATTGAAGGCGGCGTCCGCTGGGTGTACTGGCCGCCGTATCATTCGACGACCAACAACATCGCGAACTTCGAGCCGCAGTTCTACAACCGGGCCACCGCGGCGATCATCGATCCGGCGACCGGGCGGATCACCGGAGGCAACCGGTACGACGGCATCGTGCTGCCGGGGAGCGGCTTCGAAGGCGACGGGCAGAACCTGGCGGTCGCCAGGGATCCGGCAGTGCTGGCGCTGTTCCAGAACCAGCCGGTCGGCTTCTCCAAGACCTACGCCAACGCGTTTGAGCCCCGGCTCGGCCTCGCCTACTCGATGAACGAGAAGACAATCCTCCGCGCCAGCGCGGGCGTCTTCCACAACCGGGTCACGCTCAACGACTCGTCGCTGCTCGGCGGAAACCCGCCCTTTCAGCCGCAGGTCAGCGTGAGCAACGGCAGCGCGGACAACCCGGGCGCCGGCGGTGCCGCGAACCTGCCCTTCTCGATGACCGCGCAGGACGTCGAGTTCAAGCATCCGACGTCGTACATGTGGGCGACCGGCGTGCAGCGGGAGATGCCGTTCGGGTTCGTCCTCGACGTCACCTACGTCGGACGGCTTGGGCGATGTCTGCAGCGGGAGCGCAACATCAACCAGCTCCTGCCCGGCACGCTGCAAGCGAACCCTGGCGTGAACATCGCGGCGCTCAGGCCGTACCTGGGATATGGCGCGATCCGCCTTGCGGAAAATGCGGGCGAGTCGAAGTACAACAGCTTGCAGCTCAGTGCGGACCGGCGGTATGCGAACGGGCTGAAGATCGGCGCGGCGTACACGCTCTCGAAGTCGCTCGACAACGGCAGCACGAAGCGCGACGTCGTGTGGAACACGTACGACGACACCGGATTCTGGGGTCCGTCCAGCTTCGACCGGCGCCACGTGCTGAACGTCTACTACATCTACGATCTGCCGTTCTGGAAGGACCAGAGCACGGCGCTGAAGAACGCGCTCGGCGGCTGGCAGGTCTCGGGCGCGAGTTTCTTCCGAACCGGCACGCCGTTCTCGGTCACGCGGACGAACGACATCGCCGGCGTCGGCGACGGCAACTTCAACCAGCCGTTCAATCTGGTCGGCGATCCGCTGGCCGGCGCGAACCGCTCCTTCTCGGCGGGGTCCGGCAACGATCAGAACTACTGGATCAATCCGGCTGCGTTCGCCGCGCCGGCGGCGGGCACGTTCGGCAACGCGCCGCGGGACCTGGCCTACAACCCCGGCGAGCAGCAGTGGGACATGGCGTTCTTCAAGAACTTCCGGGTGGCGGGCAGCCAGAGGCTGCAGTTCCGGGCGGAGATGTTCAACTTCATCAACCATCCCAACTGGAACAACGTCGCATCGAGCGATCCGAGCAACGCCAACTTCGGCCGCATCACGACCAAGCGCGACGAGCGGCGCGACGTGCAGCTGAGCCTGCGATATGTGTTCTAGGGCTTGTCGTATTCCTTCACGGCTCTGACCCACAGATTGCGATATCGAACGGGATTTCCGTGATCCTGCAGGGCGATCGGCCCCCTCGCCGTCTCCCGCGTGTACGGTTCGATCTTCCTGTGGGCCGTCGGGCCCCAGAATGGCGTGGCGTTGTGCACGACGACACCGTTGTGGAGGACCGTGACGATCGCGGGTTTGTCCAGCGCTCCCGCCGGTGTGAATCGCGGCGCCGTAAAGACAATGTCGTAGGTCTGCCATTCCCCGGGTGGGCGAGAGGCATTCACAAGAGGTGGGTACTGACCGTACATCGCGGCCGCCTGCCCATCTGGATACGTCGGATTCTGATGGCTGTCGAGGACCTGGATCTCGAACTTCCCGAGCAGAAACACGCCGCTGTTCCCGCGTCCCTGGCCGTCGCCTTTTATCTCGCTCGGCGTGGCGAACTCCACGTGCAGCTGGAAGTCGGCGAGCTCCGCCCTGGTTCGAATGACACCCTTGCCGGTCTCGAGGGTGCCGTTCTTCATCACCCAGGTGGCGGGTGAGCCATCCATCATCTGCCATGCGCTCAAATCGTCGCGATCGCCCAGGAGCTGGGTCGCATCGGCAGGAGCGGGGACGGGGCTGACCTTCATCGGTGCCGGTCGGACGAGCGGCGGCTGCGGCCGTTTCCCGTCGTGAATGTGCCAGCGGCCGTTCGGCTGCATCGGCGTATCGTCGTATCCCAGATTGGCCTGCTGGCCGAGCATGTTGCCGGCCAGCACGAACAGAACGATCCCGGTGTGTGCGACGTGACGTCGGTGGATGTTCACGGTCCCTCCAGGTGTCTGCCGTGTTCTTCGATCGTTGCCCGAACCGGGCGGGGCGCGGGCCATCATGCGGCACGGGCGCGCCGGCTGCAAGCCCTAGTAACGAAGATTCGCTCGCCGACGGATCGTCACTCGGCAGTTTGAGGCCTCCACCAGCGGAGCTGACCCCGTGCGAACGAAACAGACGAGGTCGCCGCGTAAGGTTTCGTTCCAGGCGAAGCTTCGTTACAAGGCCGAAAACGAATACGGCGGCCGAGGATCCGGCCGCCGCATGTCGTCCCATCGCCGGCGTTCAGGTTGGGGCGACCCTGAAAGGGTCGCCCTACTTCGGGACCTGAACGGGTCGCCCTACCCGGTCGCACTACCAGGTCGAACGCATCTCGCTATCGAGCTGGAGCTTGTTGTCCACGCTGAACACGCCGAACGTCGTGCGCGCAACGCTTTCCGCCTTCCGGCGCTCTACTTCTGAATTGACCACGCCGGTCAGCGTCACGTGGCCGTTCTCCACGACCATGTGAATCGGCGGATTCACCTGAATCGCATAGTTCCAGAACAGGGGATCCCGATAGATCTGGCTCGCGATGGCGATTCGCAGCTGATCGTCGAACGGCGAGACTGGAAGCGTCGAGATCGTGTTGTCGACCTCTCGCACGCCGGGGACGCGGGCGACGAGGTCGCCGATTTCCGACGCCTTGTACGGCATCGTCACCTTTCCGGTCAACGTCACGACGCCGTCATGGACCGACCCATTGACGTCGTCATAGATCGTGAAAAACACGTACTGCCGAATCCGCTTCGCGACTTCGTCCGCGATCATCTGATCGTTCTCGCCGCGCATCACGGCGAGATTTGCCACGACCGTCTTCACGTCGTCCACCTTCCGAGCGCGGTTGATGGCCTCCTGCTTCAGCCAGAGGCTCGGCACCGTGCCCGACAGCGTCACCACGCCATTCTGGACGGAGACGTTCACCGGAGACGAGGCCAGCTCGAGGCCGGACAGCTTGCGCTCGACGCTCGCCTTGATCTGCGCGTCAGAGAGGGCGTGACCGTTCTCCCGCGTCATGGCGGCGAAAGAGGTCGAGCTCAGAACGGCGCAGATCAGCAACCCAATCCAGAAAGATTTCAGGACTCGCATGGCGTACCTCCTTGTGTTTTTTGCTGCTGCTTCGGAAAGGGGAGGGTGGGCCGCGCGGTGAGCAGCGTCCGAAGGCCCGCTCCCTTCGGCAGCATGTTGATTGCGCCCCCTGTGTCGGAGCGCTTCGTCAGCATGTGACGGACGAGCGCGCCGGAGAGTTTCAGGGCACGAAACTCGGCTGGGGCAGGACCCGATGATTAATCGAATTTCATGACGACCACCGTGGCGTCGTCCGACAGGACGCCTCCCCCGCGTCGTACCGCCTCGTCGAGCAGGCCGCGGCCGACAGCCTCCGCGTCGCGGGTCCACAGAGCTCGCACCGTCGCCTCCACACCAGACACGTCGAAGAATTCGTCGGGCGAGGGTCCGGCTTCGGTCACCCCATCGGTGAACAACACGAGCCCATCTCCGGGACCATCGCCACGGCATGCTGGAGCTCGTTCTGCCGCTGAAGGAGAGCGCGAAGCCGCATCGGGTCGAGGTGAAGGCGGCGCCGGAGACGAAACAGGTCCAGGCCGCGTAACGGCCGGCTGTTAGGTTAGAACGACGGAGCGAACGGCCAAACACGGAGAAGCGGAGTAACGGAGACGCACGGAGAAGAGCGGTTCGTCGAACCGCGCTCCGTTTTCCTCCGTTTCTCCGTGTCTCCGTGTTTTGCCGCTACCTCTGGATGCTCCGCTGCCTCACCACGGCCTAACGCTCGTGAATGGGCGCGTCTCGCGTTGGAGCCTTGAACGCGCCCGCCCAGAACCGGGTCCGTTCCAAGTACGTCGTCCCGTATCGTTCGCCCGGCTCGATCTCGGTGTTCTCAAACCATTCATTCCAGCTGGTCACGATCACCCAGTCCGCACCGGTGTCGATGGCCGTCCTCCATTGCTCGTCGTAAACCGAACCGTTCGAGCGGTCAACCACGTGGGGTGTCTGGCGGTCGGCCAGCCGCCTGTCGTCAAACCCCGGAGTGACCGACGCGACCCAAAGACGGCGGCGATCTCCCTGACGCAGCAGGTTGTACGTCCGAACGCGCAAGCTCTCGGTGCCGTTGAGGTCGGCCAGCGCGGCGCCGGAGGAAAAGATGTTCGTATACTGGTACTCGCCATCAAATGGCTCGATGAGGGGCGAACGGACGAAGTCGCCGACGAGGAGCGGGTTTCGACCGGTACGCCGCAAACGGGCCATCAGCTCGGTCCATTCCGACGGCGTGAGAAGCGGCGCGCGATAGATGAAAATAACCGGCCGGCCGGCGACGCGCAGGTACGCGGGATGGCTGCCGTACCGATCAACGAGATCCGCGAGCCACTCGAACACCGTTTGCGGATCGGTGGGCATGGCCGGGTCGTTGCCGGCATTGGCCACATACGTTTCGGTGTACGCGCAGACCCGCAGTCCTGACACACGCCCGGCCTCCAGGACGATTCGCATGCGCCGGTCATTGAATCCGTTGTCGGCCTCGAGTCCCTGCCACGAGACGGAGAACGCGTCAATGCCTGCCGCGAGCGCTTGAGCCGCCTCGGTGTTCACGTCCGACTGAGCGTCCGTTGAGTACGGCCGCTGCGGCCGGTCGGCCATCTGCGGATCACGCCACGTGTCGGACGTGTACCACGGATAGTAATGCGCGAGCACCAGGTGAGGCAGGAGCGGCCTTATGCGAATGCGGCCGATCGAGTCGAGCAGAGCCGGCGAGCTCGTGAATTGCGCGGCGGTCCCGTCCGAGATGAAACGATCGACCAGCGTCGCGCGGTCCAGGTCGCTCAGCGAATACAGCTCGATCTCGGCGCCGGCGCTCGAGCCGGCCGTCAGGTTCCACGCGATCGTGCCGCCGGGCGCGACGTCGGCGAGGATGATGTCGAAGCGCGCTTCGGCCGACTGGCCCGGCACGTTCCCGGAAAGCTGCAGCGTGCGTCCGGTGCGGCTGGCTGAAACTGTCGGCGGTCCGTCGAGCACCGAGGAGATATAGCTGGCGATCGTGGCGCCGCCAACGGTGATGGCCGCGGTCGGCGCCCTGGTGGTGACGACGAGGCGCACTCTGGCGAGGCTTTCGGCCGGATCGGGGTTCCGCGGGGCGGCTGCCACGCCGGCGCCGACGAGCGCCAGCACGACGACACCACGGCGAAACCCGCTGTTCATGCGTAGAGTGTAGAGCGTCATCGCCTCGCGGTAACGAAGATTCGCGGACCCGACGGCTCGCGTCACTCGGCGGTTTGACGCGAAGCTTCGGTGCTGACGCGGCCTGCTGGAATCGAGTATCAGAAAAACGACGCCGTGCGCACGCGGAAATCCCGACGCGCGGGAAAACCTCCGACGGAGTGAACTTGAAAGGACGCCGAGCGGGCGAGATCCGGCGACGTGCAGGGCGACTTTTCAGGGTCGCCGCTGGCCCTCAGCCTGGAGCACTTATCGCCTGATTCCGCTACAAAAGGCCTCCTTTACAGCAGTCCTGGCGCCTTTTTCCCTCCTTAATCGGCCTCGTTCGTTGAACGACGGACGGGGCGTCGAGTCCCGCTGAGGATTTCCGGGCAGATTCATGTATCACAACGAACACTGGGCGGCGGCCTCAGCTTTGCTACTGACCTCGTCAGATGCTCGCGGTTGATGGCGAGCAGTACGTGGCGCGGCCCATAAGGACTATGTGTCGTGGTTTTTCCGTTGCGGAAGCGAAAAGGAGAAGATGACATGATCGTTGAAGGGATCGCGAACACCAAAGTGAGGCGTGGCTCGGGAGGGTGGAAGCTCGGGATTCCGGCGGCTCTGGTTGTGCTGTTCGGCGCCGTGTCCGTCCCTGCGTCGGCAAATCCGGTGACGTTCGATTTCATTGAGAGCAATCCGTCGTCAGGAGTATACGAGTACGACTACACCGTGACCAACACGGGCGACTGGGGCCCGGGGTTCGACATTTATGAAGTCCTCTTCGACCTCTACCCGGGCGAGGTCTTGAGCATCACCAACCCCAATCCCGACTGGGACAGCATTTACGGTTCGACGTTTGTCGATTGGTTCTCCCTGCTCCCCGGTGAGTCGGACATCCCAGCGGGCAGCTCCCTTGCCGGGTTTGGATTTACGCTCGACAACCCGGTGGACATACACACCGTGCCATACACGGTGCTGTTCACGAACCCCCAGGACAACGGCGGCATTTTCGACGACCTCAACAACAACAACGACGGCCCGGTGCTTTCCACTCCCGAGCCGGCGACTCTGGTGCTCGTGGGATCCAGCGTTGTTGGCTTCCTCTCGAGGCGGAAGTTTCAAGGCTCGACACAACAGACGTAGTGGCCGCTGGCCATGCACCCGCGCCCCGGCCGCTCATCCGGCCGGGGACGCAGTGCGCTCCGCAGCCCGTGGTGAAAGTCTGGTGCAGCGCGTCAAGCACTCACGTCCCTTCAGTGAATCCGTCAAGAGCACTCTTACGTGCTCGGCGTGAAAAGCACCCTATAGCGAAGTCTCAAAGCACCCTGCAGCGTCAGTCCCGAGCACCCTCAACCGTGCTCGGTGTGAAAAGCACTCTACCGTGCTCGGGGGTGAAAAGCGCCCAACGGTGCTGGGCGTGAAAAAGCACTCCATCGTGCTCGGGGTGAAAAGCACTCCATCGTGCTCGGTGTGAAAAGCACTCTACCGTGCTCAGCGTGAAGAGCACCCCACCGTGCTCGACGGGAGAAGCACCCTACCGTGCTCGGTGCGAAAAGCCCTCTACCGTGCTTTTCGTGAAAAGCACCCTACCGTAATCGGCGGCGGCGCACTGCGGCCCGTGTTCCGTCGTACGTTCGTGCCGTTCACGTTGAAGGGTCCAGTCGACCAGCGCGCGCAACCGGACGCGCCCGCACGGGCGGTCGATCGACAGCTTCGACTGGACGCAGGCGCGGAGCGCCTGGTCGTGGACGATTATCTGCTGGCGATTGATCTCTCGAGGCGCGGCAGGTACCCGGACCTGCGATCTGACGGCAGGATGCGCGGCGGGCGAGGAAAGTAACTGGAAGTGAATGGAGGAGCCAACGCCCGGGTTGGCTCCTCCACTCGCGAATAATCCGACTCCAGACAGGCCGTGGCAAAAGGACGTGCGGCCTGCGAGATTGGCCACTGAGACACTGAGACACAGAGATTTTTCTGAGCTTTTCTCTGTGTCTTGGTGTCTCGGTGGCTGATTTCCTCCATGCGCTCGCAGCCGGCGGACTTTCACCGCCGGCTGCTGGGAAATGTGACTATCTGGAGAGGCTCAATCCACCCCCCGTGTTCGGTTGTGGG
>QHWJ01000015.1 GCA_003222535.1 Acidobacteriota bacterium
CGTCGGTGATGCCGGTGCTCACGAAGTTCATTCGGGTGCGGCCGTAATAGTACTTGAGCCAACCGGTGCCCCATGTGGGCTTGCCGCTCGCATCGACGGAGAAACTGGCCGTGTACGCACTGCCTTGGGGAACGTTGTAGGCGCCTCCGTACAGCCGATGCGTTTGAAGGATGATGGCGCCGCTACCTTCGCCGACCTTGCCCTCGATCGTCTGCATGCGCAGGAAGTTGACGATGTCCTGCTGCCCACCTGACGTCAGGCCCAGGAAGGCCTGCTTCGAGGCCTCGCCCTCGTTGCCGTGCGCGAGGATGACGCCGCGCATGTTGGAGCCGTACGCGCCCGTTCTGG
>QHWJ01000016.1 GCA_003222535.1 Acidobacteriota bacterium
CCCGCATTTACAAGACGAAGTGTTTTCATATTGAACCTCTTGCCACCGAGCTGCGCGAACGGCGGTGAACTGAAGACGAACGATCGATCCTTGTTGGAGTACAGCTGACAGTCGGATGTCGTGAACATCGAGCGGGCCGTCAACTTGACGTTGCACTGCGAGGAGGATGACATGCGTCTACCGGTAGTAATAGCCGCGGCAGTCGCCTCGTGCTGGTCTCTCGCGGTTCGCGCACAACAGCCGCCGGCGGGCCCGCAGCCCGGCTTGAAGTGGACCGAGCAGGAACTGATCACCGCGGGCCATCACGTACGCGCCGGCCGGACGCTGACGCCAAAGAGCTGGCCTGACGGGGCGCGGATTGCCGTCTGTCTAACCTTTGATCCAGACAATTTGACTTTGCCGCTGCTTCGCGGGACGAACGCACCGGTAACGATTTCCGAGGGTGAGTACTCGCCGCTCAGCGGCATGCCTCGTATCTTGCGGCTGCTGGATCATTACAACCTGCCGGCGACGTTCTACGTGCCGGCTGTATCGGCAATCCTGCATCCGGACATGATGGCCGACATCATGAAGAGTGGGCGTCACGAAGTCGGACTGCACGGATGGATTCACGAAAACCCGATTGCGTTGAACGATCGAGAAGAGGAATGGCGGCTCATGTCTCAGGCAGTCGGTTTGCTCGAAAAGTCGAGCGGAAAGCGGCCGACCGGCATCCGTAGCCCGTATATGTATATGAGCCCGTTCACGTTGGAGCTTCTGAAGCGCGCAGGCCTCCTCTATGACACCACGCTCGCATCGCTCGATGAGCCTTACGAGCTGGAACTCGATGGGCGTCCGACAGGCATCGTTGAGCTCCCGGCTAACTGGCTCCTCGATGATGCCGTGTTTCTACCAGCGAATGGATCACTGCCATCCCCACGCTTGATGCTGCAGACCTTCAAGGACGATTTCGACGTCGCCTATCGGGAGGGGACGCTGGTCATGCTCATTCTGCACCCGCATGTCACCGGACATCGTTCGAGGATCCGGTACCTCGAAGCGTTGCTGCTCTATATGAAGTCCCAGCCCGGCGTCTGGTTCGCGACTGCCGCCGACGTCGCTCGGTACGTGAAGCAGGCAGCGGATTCGTCCCAGTAGCCCTCCGGAGCACATGTGAGGACGATGATGGGATACCGAGTCTCCATTGCAAGCATGTGGGTGGCAATGCTCTTGGCGATCGTTGCAGCCCAACAGCCGCAACAGGGCGCAACGCAGGAGAACACGCAGCCCGGCCGGCTGTGGCCAGAAGACCAACTACTGCGATTCGCGCGCGCGGTTCGCGCCGGACGCAAACTGACGCCGAACCGCTGGCCCGCCGGTGCGCGCATCGCCGTCGCCCTGACCTTCACGCTGAATAATTCCGCGAGCAACTTCGCACGCGCGGACATGACGGTCGACGTGCTCACGGGCGGCGAATTCGGAGCGCGGCGCGGGCTGCCTCGCGTGCTCGATGTGCTCGATCGCCACCGCGTTCCTGCGACTTTCTTCATTCCCGCTACCGCAGCGATCGTCGATCCCACGATGATTCCTGAGATCGTCAAGCGCCAGCGCCACGAGGTTGGAACGCTCGGCTGGAGCGACGAGAACCCACTGCAAGTGACTGTAGCCGCGGAGGAGGAGGCGCTCCTTCTCAGGGCGAGTGATTATCTTGCGAAGGCGTCTGGCAAGAAACCCGTCGGCGCCCGCGGTCCTTCGATGGCGCTCAGCCTGCACACCATAGGGATTCTGAAGAAGATGCGTTTCCTTTACGACAGCACGCTGATGGCCATGGACGAACCGTACGAGGTGCTCCTGGACGGACAGCCGTCAGGCATCGTCGAACTGCCGGTCAGTCGTATGCTGGACGATTTTCCAACGCTGACGGCCCCCAGGTTCGGGCCCGCTGCGCTGCCGTCTCCTCAATTGATTTTCGAGACGTTCCGCGATGATTTCGATGAAGCGTACCAAGAGGGTACGCTGTTTCTGCTAACGCTGCATCCCCAGTTTGTCGGCATGCGTTCGCGCATCGACTTTCTCGACAGCTTGATTTCGTACATCCAGTCAAAGCCAAACGTCTGGTTCGCCACCGCTGAAGAAGTTGCGCGCTACGTCAAACAGCAGGCGGGCATGAGTAATTGAACAGAGGCGACGACGCCTGTAGCGATGATCCAGCGAATCTCGGCACCGCTGTCCCGACCGCGTAACCGTCGACCGGGACGGAGGGAAATCGGCCGGAGGAACGGAGTCAAGGGCGGAGAAGCATCAGCATTGGCTGGGCCTCGCCCGAAGGATCAATGCCTTGTTCACGGAAAGACCGGACTCGATGCTTACTTACGGAGGGCGAGCGTAACGACCCGTTCGAACATTCACGACGTGGTGCGATTGACCACAACGTGGGGCGGGCGCGACTGATGTCGACCTCAGCCAATCAACCGAAGGAGCAGACGATGGCAACCGTGACGCGTGGGCCGAGGAGTCTTGGACGGCTAATTGTCCCGGCCGTCTCATTTGTGTTGGCGGCAGGCATGGCCGCGCAGCAACCGGCGGAGCTCATCATTCGCGATGGTCTCGTCGTTACCGCTGTCGGACGGGCAGAAGGCGACGTACGAATTCGCAACGGCACCATCGCTGAAATTGGGCGGAACCTGGCCGCCGCGGCTGGTGCCCGAGTGATCGATGCGAAGGGCATGCTGGTCCTCCCGGGTGGTGTTGATCCACACGTCCATTTAACACCAACGCCGACGGCTACCACCATGAAGGGTGCCGATGACTACACGACCGGATCCCGGACAGCGCTCGCCGGCGGCAAGACGACCATCGGCAATTTCATCAACCAATCAGCCACCGACGACCTGAAGACGACGCTGACGGGAGCAACTGAGCTAGTCAAGAAACAAGCGATCGCCGATGTGATACTTCACTTTACAGCGAGCGATCCGAATAAGTTGAACCCTTCGGACGTCGCGATGTTGTACGACCGCGGCTTTACGTTGAAAATCTTCCTCGTGCGCCCGGCGTTCGATCAGAATGTGGCGAGCTACGTGAAGCTAATCCGCGCGGCGGGCGCGGCAGGCCTTCTCACCATGTTGCACTGCGAAGACGCCAGCATCATCACAACGACACAGGAGCGGATGATGGCCGAAGGGCGTGGTGCACTCAAGGGTCAAAACTTTTCCGAGAGCCGGCCCGTGGTGGCAGAAGAAGTTGCGACGCAGCGCGCCGTGGCGATCAGCGAAGCGACGGGTGCTCCGATTTACATCGTGCACATCTCATCAGAGCGCGCGATGCGCGCGGCCGAGGCTGGCCGAGTGCGTGGTTTGCCGATCTTCACCGAAGTGCGGTTTCTGTACCTGCACCTGACAAAGGAACGTTTCGACGAACCCGACGGTGCGATTTACATTGGTGAGCCGCCGCTGCGCGAGAAAAGTGATGCGAACTACCTTTGGAGTGCCATTGCCGGAGGGGCCGGCGACGTCGTCGATACGGATCACGTCGGCTATACACGCTCGGAAAAGCTCGATCCGTCGCTCAATATCATCAATCACCGGGCTGCTGCGAACTATCTCCAGGTCCAATTGCCGTTGCTGTACTCCGAGGGCGTGCGTACGGGACGCATTACGCTCGAGAGGATGGTCGCGTTGTCCTCGACGAACCCGGCCAAGCTCTTTGGCCTGTACCCACGCAAGGGGACGATCGCGGTGGGGTCGGATGGTGATGTCGTAATCTGGGATCCCAACCTGAAGCGAACCATTCGCGATGAGGACGAGCTGGGGAACGGCAAGTTCTCGATTTTTGCGGGGCGGGAGGTCACCGGCTGGCCGATTATCACGATCCGCCGTGGAGAAGTTGTCTACCAAGGTGGCAAGATTCTCGCGTCGGCTGGGAGCGGACAGTTGGCGCCCCGGCAACATTGGCAGCAACCTTAGGAATCATGCCCTTGATTCGTTCAGGGTAGGAGGTGAGAGCATTGCCCTTCGGTCTCGTGGACTTCATCGAGGGGCTGCAGGGCGGCCGACTTGGGGTTCAAAACTGGTATCCATATCTGAACCTCGGGTTCAGGGTCAGTCTCGCGGCTGGATCTGATTGCCCGTATTTCGGTCCGTCGTTGCCTGGAGCGGAGCGCTATTACGTGAAGCTCGACGGACCGTTCGATCCAAACGCCCGGTACGCGCGGCGTTCGTTGGCCAGGATCACGAGGACGCACAAGTGACGGCCTAAAGATCACGGCAGCTCACCGTCTCTCCAAGGTGTGCGGCAGGGTTTGTGAGCTTCATAGAGCTTCAGGTTCTCGGCCATGCGTTGCGCGACATCGCTATGCCCGGTTCGTGCGGCGGCCGCGATCGCTTCATGCTGCCATGCCACGGCTTCCTGATACTGACCCAACTCCGCCAACGTCATGGCCATCGTTTCGCTCAACTCGATGCTTCGAGGTCCTTTGAGCAACTGTTGCGTCAACTCCATCGCCCGTCGCCCATCGCGTATCCGATCATCGGGAGCCGCCGCCAGCAACCGGGTCAGAGCCTGGGCGAATTCCAGCCGATCGGGGTGGAGTCTTGCGCTTTCGAGCAGACTCTCATAAGCCTGCTGATACCGCTTGAGACCAACGAGTGTCATGGCATATCCGAGGCGCGCCTCGGCGACACGAGGGTCGAACGTGAGAAGAGACTCATAGTGACGAAGCGCCTCTTCCGACCGTCCGGTTCCGCGCAGCGTATCGGCCAAGGCGAGACGCGCCTCGACGTAATCCGGCTCGGACCTCACAGCCGCCGAGAACCGTTTGATCGCGTCGGCGTACCCACCGCTCGATGCAACGATCACCCCCAGGCTGTAATGCGCTTTCGCGAAGTCCGGCGACAACCGCAGCGCCGTCTCGAACTGTGCTACCGCATCGTGAAGATTCCCCATCATGAACAAAGCCGTTCCCAGCCGATGCCGCAGCGACGGTGTATCAGGTCCCAGTTCAATTCCTCTACGGAAATAGGTTGCTGCCACCTCCCACTGCCGGCGCTCGAGAGCTCGAATCCCAGTGGTGACGGGTGCCGACGTTGTTGATGAGCAGTCGTGGCGGTCCCTTATTGCTGCCAACGAGTACGTCCACGTCGCCATCATTGTCGACATCGCCGAAGGCGGCGCCACGACCCACCTCTGACAATTTGAATACTGCGCCGGCCCGAGTGGTAACGTCCTCGAAGCGACCGTCGCCGATGTTGCGGAACAACAGGTTTCGTTGGTGCAGCGGAAAGGGATCGTGCGCCTGCTCCAGCGCGGCGACGACGCGCACGGCTCCGTTGACACTCAGGATGTCGAGCCGCCCGTCGTTATCGAAGTCGAACCATGCCGTCCCGAAGCCGGTGTACGCAAGGCTGAACGAACGCAATCCCGAGCCGATCCTCTTGTCTTCGAACATCCCCAATCCGTTGTTGACATAGAGCGCACTTCCCTCATCCGTCAGGTTGGTCACGACGAGATCTTCGTCACCATCATCATCGAAATCACCGGCATCGACGCCCATGCTCGCTTCGGTTTTTCCGTCCGCGTTCAACGCGGAGCCCGACAGAAGACCCATATTCTTGAAGGTACCATTTCGCTGGTTGACCCAGAGCTGATTCGCCTGGCCGTCGTTGGCGACATAGATGTCGATCCACCCATCGCCGTTGAAGTCGGCGGTGACGACGCCAAGCGCCGGGCCAAATTCTGCTGCCATGCCGGCCGCGCGCGTGACATCGGTGAACGTACCGTCGCGGTTGTTGTGATACAGGCGACTCGGTTGCGCTCGATACACGTTCGGCGAGCAGTAGTCCGAGCCGCCCGTCAGGCTGAAGCACTTGATGTTGGCGTCGGTACTGTAGTTCACATAGTGGCCGACGAAAAGGTCGAGCCATCCGTCGCGGTCGTAGTCGACAAACGCGGCCGACACGCTCCAGCCGTCGTCATCTGTCCCGCTCTGCTTCGAGACGTCCGTGAACGTGCCGTTGCAGTTGCTGCGATACAACTGATTGCGACCGAGATTCGTGACGTACAGGTCGACACAGCCGTCGTTGTTGAAGTCACCTGTTGCCACACCCATGCCATATCCGCGCGCGTCGATCCCGCTTGCGACCGTGACGTCGGTGAATCGAAGCGTACGCGTGCCGTCCGGGTGGATCTCGAGGTCGTTGCGAAATAGGTGACCCTTGAGCGCAGATTCGTCGCGCGGTGGGGACAACGCCTGAGCAAGCGCCTTCTTGCCGAGCATCTGTCCCTGAACAAGGAAGATGTCGAGGTCACCGTCGCCGTCAGCGTCGAACAGCGCAACGCCGGGCGCCAGGATCTCCGGATAGTAGTACTCGCCGGACATGCCGTTAAAGTGGACGAGGTCGAGACCGGTTTGCTCGGCCCGATCGGTGAACCACTCCAGGTCGCTGCCGGGTCCATTCCCTATCGGACGTGTTGGCTCGCGCCGATCATCGGAATTCGACCGACAGGCGGCAAGTAGCATGAGCGGCAGCAGCAGTGCCCGTGATCTGACGCGCATAGATGCAGGGCGAGACGGATCAGCGGATTCAAGTCGAATTTGGTGCCAGCCTCGCTTGAGCGACAGGTCAACGTGGCTATCACACCTCGGTTGCAATTGCAAGTTCTCGATGTTAGGCTTTGCGTCTCATCAGCACAGTCATTTCGCCATTCGTCACGCCTGCTCGGTTTCTGCGGTCACGGAGGCCCGAGTCATGGTTCGAAGAACCTCAATAGTTGGTGTGTTCACGCTCGCGACTGTTGTGTTGGCGGCGTCGTCCGCCGTTGCACAGACCGGAAGCGGAATCGCCGGAGTCGTCAAAGATGCGACTTGACGCCCAACGGCTTGGCTTACACGCCCGATCTGAGCCGGCCGGCCTTGAGCACTTCAACGAAAGGGAGTGAAAACCTCCGGCTCACGTGGATGGCCACGCCGAAAAACAAAATAGGTCTCTATTACGAGTACCAGCAAAACTGGGAGAACTATTCGTACGGGCAAGGCTCTCTCGGCGGGGGCGGCACCACATCTCCCGAATCGATTTCGAAGTATTACGTGGAACCCAATTACTGGGTGCAAGCTCACTGGAGCAGCCCAGTGACCTCCCGTCTGCTGCTCGAGGCCGGTACGACGTTCGCGAACAACAACTGGGTCATGACCCCACAGGCCGGCAACCCGAAGGAACTGCCTGCCGTTAGAGAACTTCGGACGACAACGGTTTGGCGGAATCTGCCCGGGACTGTTGGCCAGAATGCGACCCACCAATACAACGTCTCTGGCTCTCTCTCCTACGTGACCGGTTCCCACACCTTTAAGACAGGGGCCCTGCTGCTGCGGGCCACGTCCCATTCGACCCGGGACTCGACCGGTAACGCGACGACACTGCAATTGTTGGACGGAGTCCCGAGCTCGGTCGTGGTCTATGCGACCCCGCTGGAAATTGACGAGAAGTTGGGGACACAGGCCGGTATTTACGGCCAGGACCAGTGGAAAATCAAACACCTTGCGCTTTATCTGGGCTTGCGGTTCGATTACTACAATGCCTCCGTTCCGGCACAGCATTTAGGACCGGGTCCGTGGGTGCCCAACCGCGATGTCACGTTCGCGGAGGTATCGAACGTGCCGAACTGGAAAGATCTCTCGCCCCGGTTGGGCGCTGTCTATGATTTGTTTGGCAACGGGAAGACGGCGCTGAAGGCGAGCCTGAGCCGGTATTTGTTCGGCCCGGAAATCATCACCTTCACGCGACTCGCCAACCCTGTCGGAGCGATCGCCAGCAATGCCACGCGAACGTGGACTGACTCCAACGGCGACTTCATTCCACAACTGAGCGAGCTGGGATCCCTGTCCGCCGCGACGTTCGGTCTTCCCAATATCACGACGCGCTACGACCCTGATGTCCTCAACGGGTTTGGCAAGCGGTCCTACAATTGGGAGATCTCGACGAGTGTTCAGCATGAGCTGTTTCCGAGAGTCGCGATCAGCGCCGCCTATTTTCGCCGGTGGTGGAAGAATCTCCTGGTCACTCAAAACCAGGGAGTCACTGCAGCCGATTTCGATACCTACTGCATCACGGCTCCCGCGGATTCACGACTGCCCGCGGGCGGGGGCAATCAGATCTGTGGGCTCTTTGACGTCAAGCAAGCGAAGTTCGGCGTAATCCAGAACGTGATCACGTTCGCGGACAATTTCGGCGACCAGCGCGAGGTCTACAACGGCTTTGATCTCAATATCACGGCTCGGCTTCCGAACGGCGCGTTGTTGTCGGGCGGCACGAATACGGAACGCATGAGCAGGAATACCTGCTACACGCTGAATGACGCTTCCCTTGTGACAGCATCCGCACAAGGCGTTACGACCCCGGCCGGCACGCCGCGATCAAGCGCCTATTGCGATACCCAGCCACCATTCCTGACGCAGGTCAAACTCTACGGGGCCTATCCGCTGCCGTGGTGGAAGATGCAGGTGAGCGCGACAGTTCAGAGCACACCGGGGCCGGAAATCCTGGCGACTTACACGGCCAGAAACGCCGAGATCGTGCCGTCACTGATCCGAAACCTCGCATCGGGACCGACCGGCACAGCGACAGTGCAGTTGATCCCTAACGGCACGTTGTACGGCGATCGACTGACTCAGCTCGACTTCCGGGTAAGCAAAACCTTTAATCTAGGACGCGCGCGATTCCAGACTGCGTTTGACCTATACAACCTATTCAATGGCAACCCGGTCATTGCGCAGAACAACACGTTCGGTCCGGCGTGGCAGCGCCCGACGGTAATTCAACTCGGTCGATTGGCGAAATTCGGCGTTCAAGTGAATTTCTGAGACGGGGCCACCCAGCCATCGCCCAAAGGAGATTGAATCCAAGATGGTCACGTCTAAGACGGCTCGAAGGAATGAAGGCCGGCAGTGGATGCTCTTTTTTGGGGCCTGCTGCGCGTCCGTGCTCTTGACGAACTCGCAGGCCCAGCAGCCAACGGAGCTGATCGTTCGCAATGGCCTTATCGTGACCGCGGAGGGCCGGTTGGAGGGCGATCTCAGGATTCGCGGCGAAACCATCGCCGAGATTGGTCGAAATCTCAGTGCCACCGCCGGCGCACGAGAGATCGACGCGCGCGGAATGCTCGTGGTGCCCGGCGGCGTCGATCCCCATACTCATCTCGTCCCGGAGCTGCCGAATCCGCCGCGCCCCAACGCCAACCAGGACGACTACGTCAGCGGATCCCAGGGCGCGCTTGCGGGCGGAGTGACCACCGTTTCGAACTTCATCGGCCTGGGCACTGACGAGGTCAGCGCCTTCGCGACACGCGTCATCGGCCAGGTCCAGAAGTCAGGAATTGCCGACTTCTTCATACACGTCAGCATGGGAAACGACCCGACGAGGTTTACGCAGCCCGCCACGCTCAAAGAGATGGCCGATCGCGGTTTTACCAGCACCGGGGAGGACTTTCTCGCGAACCTGTCGTTCGACCGCAACGCTCTGGGATTCTATAAAGCGTTCAAGGCGTCAGGGGCAGCCGGTGTGGTGAGCATGCTGCACTGTGAGGACGCATCGATCTTGGCAGATTCCCGGGAGACGATGGTCGCAGAAGGGCGTGGGTCGCTGCACAATGTCGGCCAGAGTGCCCCGATCATCGCGGAGGTTGTCGCCGTTCAGCGCGGTGTGGCGATTGCGGAAGCGACGGGCGCACCCGTCTACATCCTCCACACGTCATCTGGACGCGCGTTACGCGTCGCAGAAGAGGCAATCAGCCGCGGCCTGCCGGTGTACGTCGAGACGCGACCAGTCTATCTGCACTTGACGGAGGAAGTGTACCTGCGACCGGACGTCGGATTGTTCATGGGGACACCGATGCTCCGCGAAAAGCGGGATCAGGATGCGCTATGGGAAGGCATCGCGAAGGGAACGGTCCACACGATCGGGAGTGATCATACGGCCTTTTCGAAAGAGGCAAAGCTGGACCCGACGCAGACCGTCGCCAACATGCGAGCGGGCTTCAACAATCTTCAGGACTATCGACCGATGCTGTATTCCGATGGTGTCGTCACCGGGCGCATCACTCTCGAGCAGTTCGTCAATGTCACCGCAACGAATCCAGCCAAGATCTTTGGCATGTATCCACGCAAGGGCGTGATTCAGGTCGGATCCGACGCGGACGTCGTGATCTGGGACCCGACCATGAAGAAAACCATTCGTGATCAGGACGAATTCTCGAACGCGAAATATTCAACCTACGCCGGCCGGCAAGTCACCGGCTTTCCTGTGATCACGATCCGTCGCGGGGAAGTCGTGTACGAAAACGGCAAAGTGACAGGAAAGCCTGGAACGGGAAAATTCATTCCGCAGGGACGATTTCAGCGGCCACGATTGCGGGAGACGTCGAGTTTTGACTGACCGGATGATCATCCATCGAGAGACGGTCTTGCCAGGGCCAACGGCAAGTGGCAAGTTCTGCTCGCGTTTGTCCGGCAATATCGTGTCAGATCCATAGCTGAACCGACCGTCGGCCCGCCACTAAGGAGGCAGGATGTCTGGGAAGTCGGTTGGATGTCTGTTTTCCTTCGGCTTGTGGGCGGCCGCGATCGTCGCTTTTCCCCAAGCTGTCGGCCCATCAACGCAGCAGACGAGGATCCGTGCGTCGGCCTCCCGCTCCATGCCGCGCGCCCGAAACGTCTCAGCTCAAGCGCCCGGACCGACGATGACACCGGGCCAATACAGAGCGCTCGTCGACAAGTACTGTGTGACTTGCACGCGAAAATCAATGTGCACCACATGACGCTCTTCGCGAAATTCCTCCAGACCATTCAAGGAACTCGCGGAGTTCACCTGTCGGAGCGTCAAGGGACCGGCATCGCCTGGGTCGAAGGCAGCGAATTCGGCCAGGGCACGATTGAACTGGACGTTCGAGGTCGAGACGTCTTCCAGCACAGTTTCGTCGGCGTCGCTTTTCATCGACGCGATGACAGTACAAGTAACGTCGGATCGACACTTCGTCTTGCGCAGTCCGCAGGACCCGGGAAGCTCGACTCTCCGGGGCGACCGAGATGGATGGAACTCTCACCTAGCGGCCGTAGAGACGCAACTCGGTGCCGTCGGGCAGCACCACCCGCTCGAGCCTGATGATCTTCTGGCCGTCTGCGAACTGATATCCGGTACCTGTGATCATGTCACCGGGCTTGACCGTCGTGTTGGTCCATCCGTTCGCCTCCATCCGGTTGATCGCAGGCCCACCAACCAACCACTTCTCGATCTTGCCGTCATCGGTCCGTACCTCGAGGGTGATCATCGGGTGCGGATTCCCCCAGACGAACTCCTTGACCGTGCCTCTCACCGTCACGAGCTGGGACAAGCTCACCGGCCACGAGTGGTGTGCGGACAGGGGGACTGCGCCGTGGACCAGCGCGAGAATGACGAATACCGGCAACAGTAAGGACTTCATCGGACGCTCCTTCCCGTGAAGGATTCTAGCCGTTCAGGCGTCCGATCACCATACGACTTTGAGGCCCTCGTACAGGCTGAAGGCCTCATCAGGTGTGACGACAGGAACGTTCTCCACTAACGCCTGCGCGATGATTTGGCGGTCGAAGGGATCCGCATGATGAGCTGGCAGGTCAAACAGTCGGAACCCATGCCGTGCTGCGTAGGGCAAGACCCGCAATCGTAAGTCGGCGACGCCTGCGACCGCGTCCCCCTTGCCGAACGTGAGCTTCCCACTGATCTGTTTGACGGCGATTTCGGCCAACGACACGACACTGATCTCGCGCACCGTGGTCTCCTTTCGCAGGGCCGCCATCGCGGCACGCGAGAGGCGCTGCGGGGAGCTGACCGCCCAGATGAACGTGACCGTATCGAGAATCAGCCGCATTGGTCAGCGGCCATCGACGTAGGCGTCGACCTCGTCGCTCGTCATCGGCTTCCACCAGTCGCGGTCGACGATGTTGACCTTGCCCTTCAGTGTCCCGAACTTCGGCCTCTCCGGGTGTGCCTTCGTCGTCCGGACGATGTCCACCACCGGCGTCCCGTGGCGGCAGATGGTCACCTGTTCTCCGTCTTCGACCGCCTTAATCAACTTCGGAAGCGTGTTCTTCGCCTCAGCGACGCTGATTTTCATGCCGTCCATAATAGCTATTATTGATGGCCATATCAAGTCTGTGCCAACCCGCTACACGAACCGGGAAAGCGCCGACTTTTCGATCTCTGAGCAATTCTTTGCCCAACACCAGGCATCACCAGATTCCCACCCGAGCTGCCGGCACGAAGAACCCGCGAGCCCAACTACCTCCATTACGCTGTTAACCGGAGGGTTGCTGGTTCGAATCGAGCCTGAGGAGCCACCTCCCAAGACAAGGTCCAGCAACAAACCTCTCAATCCCGCTGACTCGCCTTGACATTCTAGGTGAGCGCATATTAACCTCACCTAGGATGTCTACCGGAGAGGTCCGCGAGCGCATCGAGCTGCTGCAAGGCACGCTCGATCTCCTGGTTCTCAGAACCCTCCTCCTCGGCCCCGCGCACGGCCACGCAATCATGAAGGCGATCGAGCGATCATCCGACGACGTGCTGAAGGTGGAGCAGGGGTCGCTCTATCCGGCGCTGCATCGTCTGATCAAGCGCGGCCTGATCGGCTTTGATCATGGCACGTCCGACAACAACCGCCGCGCGAAATACTACCGGCTCACGCCGAAAGGACGGAAGCAGCTCGTCGTCGAAACGTCGAAGTGGGACAAGCTTGCGAGCGCCATCGCGCGCGTGTTGAGGCCGGTGACGTAGTGTCCGGCGTGTTGCTGGATCTGATCCGTATGAAACGAAAGGCTCTCGACGATCTCGACGCGGACATCCGCGATCACCTCGAACGCGAGATGGCGGACAACATCGACCGCGGCATGACGCCCGACGATGCGCGCGCCGCGGCGCTGAAGAGGTTCGGCAGCATCGCGCTCGCGAAGGAAGACACGCGCGCGGTCTGGATCCCCGTCTGGTTCGATCAACTGATGCAGGACGTGCGCTACGGCCTGCGCATGATCCGCCGCACGCCCGCGTTCAGTGCCGTCGTGATGCTGACGCTCGCGCTCGGCATCGGCCTGACGACGGCGGTCTTCAGCGTCGTCAACGCCGTGCTCGTGCGTCCGTTGTCGTATCCCAACGCCGATCGTCTTGTCTGGATCGCCACCCCGGAGGAGCGCTCGAACGAGGAGCTCGTGATGTCCCCCGACCTGATGGCGTGGCGCGATCAGGCGCAGTCGCTCGATCGCCTCGCGGGCTTCTTCATCGGCGGCGAGCGGATCGACGTCGGCGATGAAGTGGTCCAGGCGCGCGTCGTCGCGGCGACCGACGGGTTCTGGGATCTCGCCGGCGCGCGCCCCGCGCTCGGAACCGTGCCGCGGCCGGGCGAACAGGGCATCGTGCTGTCGCACGCGTTCTTCGAACGCTGGTTCCGCGGCGATCCGGGCGTCGTCGGCCGCGCCGTCCCGCTCAATGGGCGGCCGACGGCCGTCACGGGTGTGCTGCCGCCCGGATTCCGCGTGCAGTTGCCGCCCCCGCCGGCGTGGAGCGGCGTGCAGTCCGGCGAGGTCGATTTCTATCGCGCATCGATCATCCAGCCGCCAGGACCGCCCGGGCCGGCGACCGCCGTGCAGCTCTTCGAAGTGATCGGCCGCCTGAAACCCGGCTTGTCGCTCGCGCGCGCACACGACGAGCTCGATGCCATTCGCGCGAACACGGAGAAAGCCTTCGGCGCGCAGTTCCGTCCGCGGCGCCTGCGCATCGTGCTGCTCGCCGACAAGATCGTCGGCGGCGCGCGGCGCTCTCTGATCGTGCTGCTTGCCGCCGTCGTTCTCGTACTACTGATCGCGTGCGCGAACGTCGCGAACCTGCTCCTCGCGCGTGGATCGACACGGCAGCGCGAAGTGGCGATTCGCACCGCGGTGGGCGCAGGTCGCAGCCGCATGCTGCGGCAGTTTCTCGTGGAGAGCCTGATGCTGGCTGCGATCGGCGGCACTGCCGGAGTGCTGGTCGCGCGCCTCGCGCTGTTTCCGTCGCGACGGCTATCGTCTGCGGTCTGGCGCCCGCGTTCACGGTTCGGAAGACCAGCGTTCACGACGTGTTGAAGGACGGCGCGCGGATGGCATCGGCGTCCGCTGGAAGCCTGCGCGCGCGGAAGACGCTCGTCGCCGCGGAGCTCGCGCTCAGCGTCGTGCTGCTCGTCGGCGCCGGTCTGATGCTGCGCAGCTTCTGGCGCATCACCGAGAATCCCGCCGGTTTTGCGCCCGAGCGTGTGTTAACGATGCGGATGCAGTTCTCGGGGCCGCGGTATCGCGAAAACACGAACCGGATTGCGTACGTCGATGAGCTGCTACAGCGCGCCCGGCGCGCGCCGGGGGTGGAAGCGGCGGGCGTCAGCTCGAGCGCCGACAGCCGCATGCGGCTCGACATCGAGGGCGCGCCGGACGTTCCGCGCGAGGCCCGGCCGAGTGCACTCGTCAGCGTCGTTTCCGACGGGTATGCCGACGCAATCGGCATGCGCGTCGTCAAGGGACGCTGGATTCGAGACGACGAGCCCGCACCGGTGTTCGTGATGAACGAGGCGCTGGCGCGGCAGTATCTCGCCGGCCAGGATCCGATCGGGAAGCGTGTCCGGCTGCCATGGGTCGGCAATCAGAGCTTCGCCACTGTCGTCGGCGTCGTCGCGGATCTGCGGTACTCGAAGCTCGATGCACGGAGCGAGCCGGAGCTTTTCACCGACTACCGTCACGGGCGTCCGTTCGGGCTGACAGTCGCGATGCGCGTCGCCGGCGACCCGACCAAGGCAGCGCCGCCGATTCGCGCATTGCTCGCGGGAGCCGATCGCACGCAGCCGATCTTCGATGTCAAGCCGCTCGACGTCGCGCTCGCTGACTCGATTGCGCCGCGGCGGTTCAACCTGCTGCTGCTTGGCATGTTCGCCGGCTCCGCGTTGGTGCTCGCGCTTGTGGGCATCTACGGCATGATCGCCTACTCGGTCGCGCAGCGGACACATGAGATCGGAGTGCGCATGGCACTGGGCGCAGAGCGGCATGACGTGGTGCGGATGATCGTGTGGCAGGGGATGACCATTGCGGCCGCGGGAATTGCCGCCGGCGTCGCCGGGACGCTGGCACTAACGCGCGCGATTGCGAGCCTGCTCTACGACGTCACGCCAACCGATCCGCTGACGTTCGCGACCGTCGCCGGTACGCTGGCCGTGACGGCGCTGGCCGCGTCATGCGGGCCGGCGATCAAAGGCGCGCTCGTCGATCCGATTGTTGCGCTGCGGTGTGAGTGAGCAGACACTGGGCCTCTCATCCTCGACGCCGATGGCCGCCAGCCTCCACAACCTCATCAACAGGTCCGTCGGTTGCCCGCCCTGTATCGCATTGCAACCTGAGCGCGCATCAGCCAGTTGCGGAAATCGTCCAGGCTGGTGAGCCAATTTCCCCGAGATTCTGCGCACTTTCGCCGCCGAGCGATCGCCTCGACCGGCACGTTGCCTTCTTCTCGCCCTTTGGCGCTCTCTTGAACGACGCGATTCGAGCTTCCCATGGACGACTTTCAGCCAGAATCCGATCGCGTCCTCGATGGGCGCCCGGTGATCACCCGGAGGGTCGCATCGATTCAGAAAACGCTCGTGTATCAGGGCGCGGACCGTCTGCGTCGAGCGGGATATCGCCGCCGAAGAAGCCGCGACCAGTGCTCAACGCCGACGTCGACGAAAGCGCGATCGTCCGTCCCAAGAACGCCTGGTCAAAATGATGGGACGATTTCCCCGCCACGCCGGCTTGAGACCGGCGACTCCCCTGCGATCGTCGAGGAGGTCCCCCGGGCGCCGGCTCAACTTCGGATTCGCGCTCGATAGACCGCCCCGTATTCTTCCTCAACAAAGGGGTGTCGCGTTTTGCAGAAGCGGTGTCCGCGGGGCGCGCGCACAACCTGGCGTTCGAGATACCGTGCCGAAGCAGCAAGAGCGGATTCTCGCCGAAGCCGCGCCTCTGTGAAAGACGATCACCGATCGCAATACGACGAGATGAAATCGATTCGATCGTCGCTCACCTGCTGAACGGTACTATGGTTGCCGGCTCCCAGGATCACACCCGTTATTTGCGTGCAAGAGAATTCGCCTTGGCGCATTGCACAGTTTTCTTGCCGGCGGCGCCGCGCATCATTGATTCTCGCCGTCGACGACGCCATCGTCTTCGCTCGACGCGCTCGGGACGACCCGAGCTCGGGGCGGCATGTCAACGAATGACGACGATCGTGTCGATGATTCAGTTCAGGAACAACGTATCGAGAAGCTCAAGGCACAGGCCCGGCAGGCAGCCGGAGGACAGATGATGTCGTGGGAGTCGGACGTGCTCTCGACCGACGAGCGCGAGCAGTTCTGGCAGCGCGTGATGGACTTCGAAAACGCGCCGCTGGTCAGCGACTTTCAGCGGTTGACCGACACAGGCATGCAGCTACCCGCGCCGGACACGATGAATGACGAACAGCTGACGGCGAAGCTGTGGGAAGTGATTCACGGTCTGGCGAGCATGCGTGTCTTTCTCAGCGAAACCGACCACCTGAGCGATCGCGAGCTATACACGGAGCTGTGGCAACGGGTGCTCCGAGAAAAGAATCCGGTCCTTCTTGATGATCCGATCGGCGCCTGGCACGTGGATCTGCTCGGCGGCTGCAGCGAAGACGACATCTTCGCGCACATGAAGTACTACGCGGATGAGCGTTACCGGCAGCAGTGGCTCGCCGACTTTCCGGACGACGTCATGCCTTCCCACGAGGATCCGCCTTTTCATCGCGACTGCCGGTTGCCGCAGGCGTACGACGAAGTGCCATCAGATGATGGAGATGACCGGCCGACCTGAGAACCAACTTCCGCAAGGACGCGCCGGTCCAGACCCTGCTGGGCGTCGAACAGAAAGCGTGGTTCCTGGATCAGCTGCGCCGCTCGCGGGCGACGTGGAAAGTGTGGGGCAACTCGCTGGGCACTCTGGATTCGCGCGTCGATCCGCAGAACCTTCCGACCGGTTTGAGCGCAGCGTGGCCGGGGCAGGGCTATGCGTGTTTCGGCGGCGGCGGCGACTATGCGACGGCGTATGCGGAGCGTGGCGAAATCTACGACGTCGTGCGCGCGGAGGGGATCACAGGATTCGTCACCGTATCAGGCGATCGGCACGCGTTCTGGGCGGGCCTGTCGGCGAAGTCGCTGCCGCCTCTGCCGTTCGATCCGGTGGGTGTCGCGTTCATCACCGGCTCGGTTTCGGCACCCGGCATCGTCGAGGCCTACGAGCATCGCTTTCCCAAGGACCACCCGCTGCGCGCGCTATACGTCGCGGATGTGGCCGGGCAGCAGAAAGCGGCGGTGAACCTGCTGCTGCATCACCGCGTTCGTACCTGCCTCGAATATCAGCGCACCGGCGACGCGGCTGCCGCGCGACGGCTGTCGAACCCTGATCTCGCGCCGCATCTGGCCTTCCTGGACATGGGCGGCCACGGCTACGCCGTCCTCAGGTTGAGCGCGGATAGGGTGGAGTGCGAGTTCGTGTGCATTCCCCGGCCGAGCGAGCCGACTTCTGAGCGGGACGGCGGACCAATCCGGTACCGCGTCGTGCACCGGGCGGCGCGGTGGCCGTCCGGCGGGCGTCCGCGTCTCGAACAACTGGTCGTCGAAGGCGATCCGGACCTCGCGTTGTGAGCGCCGGCCGTTCTCAGCGGCGCTGGTGTCGAGACGCGGACGCTTGGTCCTCGCTAGGCCGTCATCAGCTGTTGCCTCAGGGCGAGGTTCTCCAGAGCCACCTCGTGATGCCCGCGGAAGGCTAACGCCAAGGCGCGGCCGACGAGGATCAGCAGGGCGATCACGGCATGATCGTCGCCGGCGCGCGTTGGGAGATCAACCCGGACGAGTTTTGGCGAACGTCAGGCAACCCATGTCACGATCCTG
>QHWJ01000328.1 GCA_003222535.1 Acidobacteriota bacterium
TCGAACGGCTGCAGCGTACGGAGATCAATCACCTCGACCTCGACACCTTCCATCGCCAGCCGATCCGCCGCTTCGAGCGACGGCGTCGCCATCGCGCCGTAGGTAATCAGCGTGATGTCGCCGCCCTCGCGGCGCGTTGCGGCAACGCCGATCGGCACGATCTCGTCGCCTTCCGGCACCGGACCCTTCGCGCGGCGATAGAGATACTTGTGCTCGAAATAGACGACCGGGTTTTCGTCGCGGATGGCCGCCTTCAGGAGGCCTTTCGCGTCGTACGGCGTCGAGGGGGCCACCACTTTCAGACCGGGCCGGTGGACGAACCACGCTTCGGGATTCTGCGAGTGATACAGGCCGCCGCCGACGTTGCCGCCGCTCGGCGCCCGCACGACAATCGGTACGGAGGCGCGCCCGCCGTAACGGTAGCGCAGCGTCGCCGCCTGGTCGGCGTGTCGACGACCCGGGTCTCGCCGAACTCATCGTAGAGCCCCTGCGTCACGCCGAACGCGCCGCCGTACGCACCGACGTCCTCGCCGAGGACGAACACCCTCGGATCGCGGCGCATTTCTTCGGCGAGCGCTTCGCGGATCGCCTCGAGGTACGAAAGCTCCTTGCTCATGCGTTCTGTCTCTGAGCGTCACGCATAAAGGTCTGTGACGGCGTCCTCCGGCTTCGGATCCGGGGCGCTCATCGCGAACTCGACGGCTTCGTCGATGGTCGACGCAACGCGCCGCTCGACTTCCTTCAGCCGGGCATCATCGAGAACGTTACGGGACTGCAGATAGGTTGTGAACGTCGGAATCGGATCGCGGCTCTTCCACATCGCGAGCTCTTCGTCCGTGCGGTAGAAGGCCTTGTCGTGCTCCGAGTGGCCGTGCCAGCGGTACGTCTTGCACTCGACGAGCGTCGGGCCGTCGCCGCCGCGCGCCCGCGCGACCGCCCCCAGCGTCGCCTGGTACACCGCGAGCACGTCGTTGCCGTTGATCGCGACACCGGCGAAGCCGTACGCCTCCGCGCGAATCGCCACGTCGTCGATCGCCATGCTCTTCTCGACCGGCACGGAGTACGCGTACTGGTTGTTCTCGCAGATGAACACGATCGGCAGATGGTGCACGCCCGCGAAGTTCAACGCCTCGTGGAAATCGCCCGTGTTGCTCGCGCCCTCGCCGAAGTAGGCGACGACGACGTTGTCGAGCTTTTCCATCTTGAAGGTGAGGCCGAGGCCGGCCGCCACCGGCAGGTTCGCGCCGAGCATGCTGGTGTTGCCGAAGATGCCCAGCTCGGTCACGCCGCTGTGCAACGCCGAGTCGCGCCCCTTGGAGAGACCGGTCGTCTTCGCGAACATCTGCGACATCATCACACGCGCCTCGACGCCCTTCATCAGGAACGCGCCAAGATCGCGGTGCAGCGGACAGATGAAATCCTCTTTCCGCAGGCCGTAACAGGTGCCGACGATGATGGCTTCCTGGCCGATGCCCGTGTAGACGCCGCTGCGGACCTTGCCCTGCTTGACGAGAATGCTGAGGCGCATGTCGAACGCGCGGATCAGCTTCAGCCAGTAGAACATCTCGAGGAGCTGCTCGGGCGCGAGCTTGAACTTGGTCCGCTTGATGGGAGGCATGGCGATCAAGAATCGGGTAATCGGGTGATCTGGTAATCGGGTAATTGAATTGCCCGACTGCAAGGACTTAATCGCTCGATTCTGCGATCCGCTGGCGCGCTAGATGAACCCGAGCCCGCTCTTCCGGAAATTGCCTCCGAGCAGCTTCGTGGAGTCGGTCCCGAGCCAGCCGTCGAGAACCTGCGCGTACACCGAACGGAAGTCGGTCTCGTAGTGGATGTCGGCGGCGTTGTTTTCGAGCGTGGGGTTCTTCGGATCGGGATTCAAATCTGGCGCGGTACCGTAGAGCCCGCCGTTCACACGGCCGCCCATCGCGATCATCACCGAGGCGGCGCCGTGATCGGTGCCGGCCGTTGCGCCCGTGCTGTTTTCGTTGATCCGCCGGCCGAACTCGGAGAAGCTGAGAACCAGCGTGTCCTCGAGCAGTCCTTGATTCTTCAGGTCGGTATAGAAGGCGAACAGCCCGTCGTTCAGCGTTCCCATCAGGTTGTAGTACGCGCCGCCGACGACGTTGACGTTCTCCGCGGAATGGGTGTCGAACCCGCCGGTGGTCACGTAGAAAATCTTCGTGCCGATGCCTCTCACCATCGCCCCGGCGACGGCCTTCAGCGCCTGCGCAAGGCCGTTGTTGGCTGGATAGTTCTGCGCGCCCGTCAGCGTGCCAGCGTAGGTCGACACGGTCGCGACGCGGTCGAGCGTCGCCAGCGCTGCCTGCGCGCTGCCGTAGACGAACGCGAGCTCCGGCCGATCGATCGGCACGTGCGACGCGATCCGCAAGGCGGTCGCGCGCTCGGCGCTCAATTCCGCGCCCGAGTTGGGACTCAGGAACGAGTAGCCTGACGGGCTGGCAATCGCCGGAACCGCCGTGCGCCCCTGAAGCACGTGCGGCAGGCTCGCCGTGGTGTTCCATCCGATGAGGGGATCCACCGGGGACGGCAGCGAATCGAGATACCGTCCTACCCATCCGAACGCCTGCGAATTGGCGGGATCGGCCGTGGACCAGATATCGGTGCCCAGGAAGTGCGAGCGGCTCTGATTTTCGTAGCCGGTGCGCTGAATGAACGCAAGGCGGCCCTGGTCGAAAATCTGCTTCATGCCGGTGAGGCGCGGATGCAGACCGAGGGCGACGCGTGACGAATCGGTGCCGATCTGCAGCACCTGGCCCGCCGGCACGGCAAGCGTCGGGCGCCGGCTGGTGTAGAACGGGTCGTTGTAGGGCGCCAGCATGCTGAGCGCGTCGTTTCCGCCGCTCAGGTACAGGACGACCAGGTTGCGGACGTGGGCCCCCTGGGCGAGCGCGAGATCGGACAGGAACTCGGGGGCCGCATACGTGACGGTGAACGCCGCAACGCCGCCCTTGACGAACTGGCGTCTGGTGACTTTCATACGAACTGGTACTCCGGCGATCCCGCAATCAAGTGAACGAGCCCGGGCGCCTTCGCCTGGAGCTGGACGTCGCTGCCGGTCCAGGTTCCGGTTGCGCGGAGATAGTTCATCAACTCCGCCGTGGTACTGGAGTCGTTCGGAGCGCCGACGAGCGCATCGGTGAAGTACGACAGGAGCGCCTCGGGTGTCTTCGACGCGTTTTTCGCCGTCCTCGCCAGGTTGAATTTCTGGTTCGTCGCGAGCGACGAGGCGAAATTCATGCGCGCGAGCATGGCGCTGGTCGAGAACCACGTCTGGCCGGCATCCCAGCCGCTGACGTCGGGCGGCTCGAACAGAATCTGACCCATGTTCGCGAGGGGATTCAGCGCGTCGTTCACGGAGAAGCCGACCCACCCGATGTCCTTCAGCGCGCGGACCACGAATTCCACCGGCCAGGCGTAGCGGGCGAAATACGCGCTCTCGTCCCAGAACTCGGGCGACTGCAGCACCGCGCGCATGACGGCCTTCATGTCGTACCGGCTCTCCAGGTAGACCGAGGCCACGCGGTCCACGAAGGTCGCGTTGACCGGGCCAAACTCCGAGACGAAGAAGCGGTAGAGCTTCGTGGCCAGGTAGCGCGCCGTGTTCGGACTGCCGGCGAGCGCATTGATCAGATCGACGCCGTCCTGCTGGCCGTCGGCCGCGGAACGGGCCGGGATGGTCCTGCCGCCGTCCGCGTAAATGGGAAAGCTGAACGTCTTGGCCGTCGTCTCGTGCTGGCCGGCGTTGTAGATGAACTCGTAATGCCGCGATCCGTCGGCCGCCAGCCCCGGCTGCTGGAGGTTCCAGCCGCTGAACACGCGCGCGGCGGAGTAGACGTCGGGCTCGGTGTAGTTGCCGACGCCCACCGTGAACAGCTCCATGATCTCGCGCCCGAAGTTCTCCTGCGGCTTCGCCTTCGTGTTCGTCCGGCCATCGAGGAAGACGAGCATCGCCGTGTCTTTCGCGATGTTGATCAGGATGTCGCGGAAGTTCCCGAGCGCGTTGTCGCGCAGCATCTCGATCTGGCCGCGGACCCTGGCCGGATCTTCGGACGCCTTCGCCGCGAGATAGCGCGCGCCCTCCGCCGCGCCGTACGCGCCCGCAATCTTCGTGTAGCCGGTCGCGAAGTGGTTGTGCCAGAACAGCGTCATCTTCTCCTGGAGAGGACGCTCGCTCCGATGAACCCGTCGACATCGTCGGGGATCTCGTCGTAGTTCACGAGCGTATCGACCGCTTGCGAGATCGACATCGCGCCGTAGGTATCGAGCTCGGCCGGACGGGCACCGAACCCCGCGCGCCGGAGGAGATGTTCGATTCGTCGATCGGAGATGGCCATTTGGATGAGTTTTCTCGCCCGATCCTAAACACTCGCGCCGAGCCCGACAATGTTTTTTTTCACAAGGCGCTCCCAGGCGACCCGGCACGCGAGTAATGGCGAGCGCGCCAGCATCCGGCGGCGCAGGCCCCGGTACGATCGCCGTCCGACTACGAACTCCAGGATGAGCTGGATGAGGGCCCGTTCACGATTCGCGCCGCCAATGATACGCGCGATTCTGCGGCGGTCCGCGAACAGGTACTGCTGGATTCGCACCGAATCCCGAAGCTCAACGCCAATTTCGTCATCGCACGACCGGCCGTAACGTCGAGCGAGGCCGGGCGAGGCGTCCGGCCTGCACGTGAGAATCGCGCGTGCAGCCAGGTCGCCCGACACCATTGCGTAGTAGATGCCTTCGGCGGTAAAGGCGTTGACGAATCCGCCCGCGTCGCCCGCCACCAGCACGCGGCCACGTCCGGGCTCGCGGAGGGGCCCGCCGACCGGAATGATGAATGGCGTGAAGTTCTTCCGCGTCGACTCCCCGACGACAATGTTGCGTTCGCGGAGGCGCGCCACGAACGCGCGCTGCACATCGTAGGGCGCCTGGTCGACGGCCTGCCGGTAATGCGAGAGCACGTAGCCGATTCCAATGTTGACGTGATCGCGTTTCGGAAACACGTACGCATAACCTTCGGGTGTCCCACGCCGCGGACACGCGATTCCGCCAGGACCCAAAGGGCGACCCGCGGGCTTTTCGCCGTGCAGCAGCCGATCCGCTTGTCGGCCCTGATGGTCGTAGCCGTAGGCCACCCACAGCGTCGAGGGATCGACATCGCGCAGTACCGCGCGCGGCGACTCCTCCATCATGTCGAGCGCCACCGCAGAGGCCGGCCAGCCGGGATTCAGCCCAAGCCGCCGCGCGACGATGCTGTGCACGCCGTCTGCTGCGACGACGATCGGCGCATGGAATCGACGGCCGTCGCGTGTGGTCAGCGTCACACGATCGGCGTCTTCGCGCGCGTGCACGACGTCAGCGCCCGAGATGAGGTCCGCGCCTGCGGCGACGGCGAGGGAGACGAGAAGCGCGTCGAACTCCACGCGCCGGATCATCAGTGCGGCGGGGCGGCCGGCTGAAATGACGGTGGACTCGCCGGCTGGCCCCTCGAGGTGGAGACGCGAGATGACATGCGTGGCGATGCGGGGCAGCTCGCGGTCGAGGTACGGAAAGCGACGGAGGACCCTGAGACTGATCCCGCCGCCGCACGGCTTGTTGCGCGGAAACGCGGACCGATCGATGAGGCGGACCCGGATTCCGCCCGACGCCAGGGTTCGCGCGGCCGTGGCCCCGGCCGGTCCGGCACCGACGACGATCACTGAATCCCCCGGCGGTCGAGGCGACGAACTGGGGCCGGGCACGCGACGATTCTAGCGGATAGGAGTTGCGCCGGTCCCGTCCAACGGGGGACCGATGGGGCAGGAGCCCGCGTGGCTGGAATTTTCGACTCGTCAAAAAACAAGACCACGCAAGAATTCTGTGAAAACAGGCCTGATTTCGACCGAACGCGGACCGAAGGTCGGCCTTCCGTGCCGTCTACCGTGTTGCGTACCCCGGACGCCTGTGGGATAGTGAAGCCCGTTCCCGCTCTTCCATTCCGGTCTTCATGCGTCTAGTTTCGTCGCCTCTGCGAACGCTCACTGTGGCCTGCAGCATCGTGCTGCTTTGGCTCGTGTCGGTCTGCGTTGCCGGCGCGGCGCCGACAGCGCGGCATCGGCACGCGGGGCCGATCTGCGATCCGCAGGCGACGACGCTCCAGAAGCTGCCTCGCCATCCGAAGTCGTTTGGTGGACCGCTCAAGACACTCTCATACCGGGCTCTGGCCGGGCTGATCGACACCGCGTCCCAAATGCGGGGCGGCACGCATGCCGACCTCGACAGCGACGACGCCGCCATCCAGAACGACGCTCCGGCGGCCCAGGTCGACGCGGAGGATTGTCCGATCCCGCAGCTGCGCCCTCTCGGAGTCCTGATCGGCTCTCTCGACCTGCGCCTCTACAGCCGCGTGTTTTCTCCCCGGTCACCTCGCGGACCACCGTTGCGGCCTGACGTCGTTTTACATGGCCGTTACGGTTTTCCGATTCGAGGTGACTGATGCGAGTGCTTCTCGCAGATTTGGCGTCCACACGCGGGTTCGTCAGCAAGGACACGGTCGTCGGCGGTTACGGATCGCGGCTCGATCCGTTTTCGCGCGTGACGACCGTGATGGCGTATCTCAAGAAAAAGTTCCACGACGTGCCGAGCGTCCACCTGGCTTACACCGCCGCGATTCTCGCGCGCGGCGGCCATGAAGTGAGATTCACCCGTGGCGCCGAGGCCGACGCCGATGTCGCGCTCGTGCTCACGTCGCTGGTCGATCACAAGAACGAGACGGCGTGGGCCGACCGCATGCGCGCGCGCGGCGTGAAGGTCGGCTTCATCGGCATCACGGCGTCGAAGATGCCGGAGCTCTTCGCCGACCACTGCGATTTCATGTTCGAGGGCGAGCCCGAAGCGGCGGTCATTCGCCTCGCCCACCACTCGGCGCCCAGCGGCAGGGTGATCAGCGAGCAAATCAACGACCTCGACTCGCTGCCGTTTCCGCGCTGGGATCTGGTCAGGGAAGACAGCAGCCGGAAGCCGGGAAAAAAGTGGTTCACGCGGCCGGTCGGCGGCGGGTTCCCGCTGCTGGCGAGCCGCGGCTGCCCGGAGTTCTGCACGTACTGCCCGCATCGGATCCTGGCGGGCTATCGGGCGCGGTCGATCGCGAACATCGCGGACGAGCTCGAGCGGCTGTGCGATCGGCATCCACGGCCCTATGTGATCTTCCGCGATCCGCTCTTCAGCGAGCAGCGGGATCGGTGTCTGGAGTTGTGCGACGAGATTCGCGCGCGGGGCCTGACGCTGACGTTCGAGGCCGAGACACGGCTCGACCGCCTCGATGTCCAGCTGCTGGACAGGCTCTACGACGCCGGCTTCCGCGCCATGAGCTTCGGCGTGGAGTCACTCGATCCGGCCACGCTCAAGAAATCCGGGCGCCGGCCGATTCCGCACGCGCATCAGCGCGAGATCATCCAGCACTGCCGGAACAAAGGCATCGTGACGGCGGCGTTCTACGTGCTCGGCTTCCTGCAGGACGACTGGAACTCGATCGCCGCGACGATCGACTACGCGACCGACCTGGGATCGACCTTCGCGCAGTTCAAGATCCTGACGCCGTACCCGGGCACGCCGATGTTCAAGCAGCTCGAGCCGCTGCTGACCGAAACGGATTGGGAGCGGTTCGACGGGTACACGCCGACCTTCCGGCACCCGAACCTGACCGATCGCGAGCTGCGCTTCCTGCTCGGCGCGGCGTATACGCGGTTCTACATGCGGCCGTCGTACCTCGCGAACTTCCTGAAGATCCAGAATACGGTCGTCCGCGAATGGGTGAGCCGGATGGATCGCCGCGTCAACGAGCGCCACGCGCGCGAGGAGATCGCCGACTTCTCCCGTCCCGTGGCATGCTGACAGCCATCTCGCGCTATGGCGCGCGAGTCCTGCCCGACACCGAAGCGCTCATCGCGGCCTGCAAGGGCCGCGGTGAGCTCATCCAGGGACCCCAGATCACCGAGTTCGAACACGCCTTCGAGCAGCGCGCGGGCAGCGGCACCGCGATCACGGCCGCCTACGGACGGATCGCCTTCTACTACATGCTGAAGGCGCTGGATCTTCCCTCCGGCTCCGAGATCGTTTTCCCGTCGCTGACGTTCTGGGTCGTGCCGGAGCTTGCGCGCGCCGCCGGGCTGACCGTCGTCTTCGCGGACGTGGATCCGCAGACGTTCAACATCGATCCTGATTCGGTCGAGCGGGTCCTCACCGACAGGACGCGGGTGATCGTGCCGACGCATTTGTACGGCCTGCCGTGCGACATGGATCGGATCCTCGACATCGCGTCGCGGCACAACCTGATCGTGCTCGAGGACTGCGCGCATGCGCTCGGCGCCGCCTACAAGGGCCGGCGGGTCGGCACGTTCGGCACTGGCGCGCTCTTCAGTTTTCAGACGTTGAAGCCGTTGAACTGTTACGGCGGCGGCATCGCGCTCGTGCAGGATCCGGCGCTGGCGGCCAAGGTGCGGCGGATCGTCGAGGCGCTGCCGTGGCCGAGCGAAAAGCGCGTCCGCGATCGCCTGCTGATGGGCCGTCTCCAGCGGATCTTCATCAAACCGTGGGTGTTCTCGATTTCACTCTTCCCGGTGTTGTGGATCTCGGCGCTCATCGACGCGAACCCCGACGTGTTCCTGTGGGAGAAGATCCGCCCGCTCCGCCCGCTGCCGGACCAGTACATGGAGCGCTTTCCGAACGTTCAGGCCGTCATCGGCCTGGCGGCGCTGACGCGGCTCGACGGCTGGACCGCTCAAGCGCAGGCGAACGCCGCGTACATGACCCGGACGCTTGGAGATCTTCCCGGCGTTCAGGTTCCCCGCGTGCCGGCCGGCCGCACGCACGTCTACTACCAGTACTGCGTGTACGGACCTGACGGCCCGCAGCGCGACGAGCTGGTCGTCCGCTGCGTCCGCCGCGGCATCGACATCGAGACGCTGCACGTGGACGTCCCGCCCGACATGGAGCTGTTTCAGGGCGCCACGGCGGAGGCCGACGGCGCGCGACGCGCGACGCAGGCGATTCAGATCCCGATCTACGCCGGGCTGACCGAGGAACAGATCGAGCGGGTCGCGGCCACCGTACGCAGCGTGCTGTCGAACGCCCGTGCCTGATGCTGCCCTACCTCGCCATCGTGCTGTTCGCCTTCCTCGAAGGCGAGATCTACTACAGCAAGGTGTGTGCGGACGCCATGATCGGCAAGCTGAGCTGGGCGGGCGTCTGGTGCGCGGGCGCGCTCGGCGGGTCGCTCGGCGATCAATTCTGGTTCTACCTGCTGCGCGGGCGCATCCACTGGCTGGATCGGCTGCCGAAGCTGGCGAAACACCGCGCCGCCGTCAGCGAACGGGTGCATGCGCACGAAGCGCTGATGGTGCTGTCGGGCCGCTTCCTGCCCGGCCTCCGCACGGCGATTCCCATCGCCTGCGCGTACGCGAACGTCGGGCCGCTGAAGTTCAGCGCGCTGAACCTGGTCAGCGGCGTGGCCTGGTCCGGCGCCATCATGCTGTTCGTGAAGCTGGGGTCGAACACGCTGAGCGCCTTCGGCCTGAGCGCCTGGTGGGGTCCGCTGATTCCGGCGGTGCTGGTGATCCTGTTCTTCCGGTGGCTGAGCATGACAAGAAAGCAGCCCTAATCTGATCCAACCACGAAAGCACGAAGACTCGAAGACGCACGAAGAAGAAAACACCACCGAGACGCAGAGACACAGAGCAGAACAAACAGAGCGTGCGACCGGCCCGCGCAGCGGGCCGCGAAACGACAGACGCGGTGCAAACACAAACGTGTGAGCTCTTTCGTTTGCGTTTGCGCCGCGTTTGTCGTTTCGGGCAGGCCGGCTCCGCCGGCCGCCGGTCGCACGCGCGTCTCTGCGGACTCTGCGCGCTCCGCGGTTAAACCGTGATCACGATTGCAGCGTGACAGACTCCGTGACTCCGTGTCTCTCTGTGGTTTAACTTCAACCCGTGGGTCCGATGCAGCGTGACCGCGTCTGTCGCGAGGCGGGTCCGAGAAGACGCACCCTACTGCGCGGCGATCGCCGAGCGCCTGCCTCGCAGCACGAACTTCTGAATCTTGCCCGTCGCCGTCTTCGGCAGCTCCGTGACGAAGGTAAAGCTGTGCGGGCACTTGAAGTGCGCCAGGCGGTCGCGCGTGAACGCGCGCAGCTCCTCGGGCGCCGCCGCGCTGCCCGGCTTCAGCACGACGAACGCGTGCGGCGCTTCCCCCCATTTCGCGTCGGGCAGACCGACGACCGCGGTTTCCTGCACCGAGGGATGGCGCAGCAGCACACCCTCGACTTCGACCGACGAGATGTTCTCCCCGCCGCTGATGATGACGTCCTTGAGCCGATCGCGAATATCGACGTACCCGTCCGGATGCACGACGGCGGCGTCGCCGCTGTGGAAATAGCCGCCGCGAATCGCGGTCGCGGTGGCCTCGGGATCGCGGTAGTAGCCCTTCATCACGACGTTCCCGCGCACGATGATCTCGCCGACGGTCGAGCCATCGCGCGGCACGTCCCGCCCCTCCTCGTCCACCACGCGGAGATCGCCTGACGTGATCAGCTCGACACCTTGCCGCGCCTTGATGACGGCGCGGTCTGCTCCGCTGAGCGTCCCGTGCTCGGGCCGCGATTCGCAAACCGTGATGAACGGCGCCGTCTCGGTCAGGCCGTAGACGTGGGTGATCGTCCACCCGAGCTCGCCCTCGATGCGCTCGATCGTCGCCGCGGCCGGCGGCGCTCCGGCGGTCACGACGCGAAGGCCCCTGCGCGCGCGCGCCCGCACCTCCGCCGGCGCGCCGGCGACGCCGATGAGCACGGTCGGAGCCGCGCAGAAGATGGACACCGACTCCGCGTCGATCGCCTCGAACACCCTGCCCGGGTCGACCTTTCGCAGGCAGACGTGGGTGGCGCCGACCGCCGTGACGCTCCAGACGAACGTCCATCCGTTCGCGTGAAACATCGGCAGCGTCCACAAGTACCGATCGGCCATCCACATCGGGATGTGGAGCAGCGACCCGACGACGTTCACGTACGCGTTGCGGTGCGTGATCATGACACCCTTGGGCCGCGACGTGGTGCCGCTGGTGTAATTGATCGTCAGGAGATCACCTTCTTCGATCGGCGCCCGCTCGAACGAGGAAGGCGCTCCGCTCAGGAGCGTCTCGTAATCGAGCCAGCCTTCCCGCGCCCCCTCGAGCGCGACGAAGTGCCGGACGCCTGGAAGCCGTGGCCTGATGTCGTCTACGCACTCGAGATAATCCTCATGGGCGCAGACGACGGTCGCACCGCTGTGCGTGATGATGTACTCGAACTCGCCCGGACTGAGGCGATAGTTGATCGGCACGAGGACCGCGCCGATCTGCGGCACGGCGTAAAACGACTCGAGCTGCGAGTGCGTGTTCGGCGCGATGTAGGCCACCCGGTCGCCGGCCGTGACGCCCAGCCGCTGGAGCGCCGCCGACCATCTGTCGCAGCGCTCGAAGAAGTGCGCGTAGGTCAGGCGCAGCGGACCGTCGACGAGGGCCTCGCGATCGGGGTACAGCGTTCGCGCCCGGCGCGCGAGCTCCAGGGGCGTCAGGGCTACTTCCATAACGTTGCGGATCTCGGATTGCGGGTTGCGGATTGGATTGCGGATTCAATCGTGGATTTTAGTCCGCATTCCGCATTCCGAGATCCGCAATTCAGCGTGAGCTCGCCGGCGTCGATGCGGGGGCCTTTCCCAGCGAAATGAGGTTGGCGAGCAGCTGGTACGCGCCCTCGGTGCCGGACGGCAGTTGCCGCCACAGGTTCAGACCCACGTAGATCCAGCGGCCCTTCCCGTACTCGGCCTCGACGAGCGCGCCGGTCTTCCGGCCTTTGTTGTACGTGAAGTTGTCCTCCATCTGCACGAGGTCGCGGTAGCGCGAGTCCTTCTCGCCGAGGAAATACAGCCCGCGTTCCTGGACCCAGTTCTTCCACGCGGCTTCACCGATCTCGTTCGGCGTCGTGAACACCGGGTCGTGCGGGGCAAGAATCTCGGCCGGCGCATTTTCGTCCGTGATGCGATTCGAGCTCACCTTCGCCGGGTACGGGCCGTACTGCGCCTCGTTGAACTCGAGCTTGTTGTACTGCACGATCATCGTCCCGCCGTTGAACACGTACTCGAGCAGGCGGCCGTTGTTCGCCCGCAGGTCGCCGCGCCGCTCGTACGCGCGCACGCCCGTCATGATGGCGTCGAACCGCGAGAGGTTCCCCCACGCGAGATCGTCCGCCGAGATCATCTCGACCTTCGCGCCGAGCTGCTCTATCGCCGGCGGCACCTGATCGCCGACGCCCATCACGTAGCCGATCGTGAGGTTCGCCGGCGTCCGCATGTCGATCACCTTCACCGTCGTGTGCGCGTCGTCGTAGATGTGATAGCGCCGGATGTGCGGGTACTCGATCACCTGGAATCCACGATCGAACGTCTGGCCGTTCGCCGAAGCGGCCGCGCGCACGCGGAACTCGCCCGGCGCCGTGTCCGGCCCGGGTTTCACCACGAAACGGACCGTCTCCGATTCATCGGTGCGAGCGAACTTCACGGTCTGACTCGCGGGCGTGGCCGTCCATCCCTGCGGCGTCGTGAGCTTGACGACGCTCTCGGACACGCCGGGCGTGTTGTTGACGACGGTCACGCGAACCTCGCGGTCCGCGGAAGGAGCGCTCGCCGGGGGACGCTCTGCCGGTGCGGAGGGAGCGCCAGCCGGGGGACGCGCGGCCGCCGCGCCGCGAGCGCCCGCCGGAGGACGCGCGGGCGTCGCGCCCCGAGCGGTCCCGCGCCCCGCGGGCGCCGCTGCGCGGGCCGTCACGCGCCCTGCCGCCTCCGGCCGTGAGCGAATCGCTGCCGCGGAAACGATCGCGACCTCGGGCGTCACGCGGACCGACAAGGCCGGCACGACGAGCAGCTCGGTGCGCTTCTCGCCGCCGAAGATGTCGCCCTCGTAGCGATACTGCACGGGCATGCCCTGGATCACCTCTTCGCCGCCCGGCATTCCGAGGGTCACCTGCACGTAGAACGGCGTCGGACGCATTGGCAGACCGAACGGCGCGTCCTGGTCGAACGTGTAGCGTCCGGCCTGCCCCTCGCGATGCCAGTACGGCTCGCTCACGCGCGCGTTCGCCGGAATCGTGAGCGTCGGCTCGCAGTGCGCGACCTGATCTCTCCTGACGCTCGACATCGCCAGCGGGGCGCTCGCATCGCGCCCGCCGCGGCCGCCGCGCCCGCCGCGGCCGATGCCGGGGAACCCGAATCCTCCCGCGGTGAACGACGTCATGGCGCACGCCGATTCGCCTTCGAAGCCGGTGAACCTCACCTGCTTGATCGCCACCTCGCCCGCCCCGCGGTTGGCGACGATGACATTCACCTTCACCGCCTGTCCGGGCACGACGACCCCATCGTCGGCGAGGACTTCGACCTTCAGGCCCTTGGCGATGACGGCGGCCTGCTGGAACTCGCCTTCCTTCTGTCGCAGGCGGAAATCGACGTCGTACTTCGCGGCATCGTCAATCGGCATGGTGCGCAGCGCGCGGCGCAGCACGCGCACGGCGAAGAGGCCGTCGAGGATCGGCTTCAGCGTCGACTCGTCGGTGCCCGTGTCGAAGGCTTTCTGCGCGACGGACACCGCCGCGGCCATGACCTTCAGGCCTTCGGTGAGATCCTTCGGCGGCCGCGCGCCGGCGAACGACGCGAGGCTCGCGATGCTGCTGTCGACGCCGTCGAAGAGCGAGGTCTCGTCCTTCTGCATCTGTCCCGGGAGCGTCGTCTCGACGAGCTGGTACGAGGACTGCGCCGCGGGAGCCGGCAGCGAGAGCAGCTGGCCCGCCCCCTGGCATTTGTGCATGCTCCGCGCTTCGCTGCCAATCTCGCTGTACGTCTTGCCGAGCAGCGGATCGTAGACGCCCGAGTTGATGCGCGTGATTCTGCCGGACGTCTCCGGCTCGCCGGGAAACCCGAATCCGGCGCTGTGATAGAGCTTCTTCGGCTGCCAGGGCCGCAGGCCTTCCCTGATCTGTTCGGGATACTTCGTCGGGTCGGCGGCAAGCTTGTACGCATCACGGGTGATCACCGCTGATGCCATGTGATGCTGTCCGCCCGCGTTGCCCGTCGGGGGGAGCGTGATGATGACATCCGGGCGGATCGTGCGAATCAGCCGCACGTAGTCGGCGGTGATCTCGGCGCGGCCCCACTTTTCGAACGTCTCTTCGATGCCGAACGAATACCCGAAGTCGACGGCGCGTGTGAAGTACTGTTCCGCCCCGTCGAAGCGATGCAGCGACGCCAGCTCGCCAGTCCGCAGGACGCCGAGCGCCTCGAAGAGCTCGGGCCCGATCTCGTTCTGGCCCCCGTTGCCGCGCGTCGCGGTCGCCAGCGCAGTGCGGTAGCCCTGACCGCGATTCAGCATCACCAGCAGCCCGTTGTTCTCATCGTCGGGGTGCGCGGCAGTGTGCATGAAGATGCCGGTGTTCGCCAGATGTCGGAGCGCGAGCCCGAGCGCGACGTGCCCCTGCGCTTCGTCGAGCGGGATGACGCGCATCTGGGCGACGGGGAAGGCGATCAGCGCGGAAAGGAAGAGAAAGGACGAGAGGATGACGTACTTCATGATGGTCTGATTTTATAGGGTCAGGTGGGTCGCGTGGGTCAGGTAGGTGAGGTCGAGCGAAACCCAACCCAACCAACCGGCCCGACTCCCCCGACTCACCTGACCTACCTGACCCACGCGACCTACCCGACCTACCTGACCTACCCGACTGACGCGACCTACCAGACCTACGTGACCCTGTTAGAAACGGACCTTGAAGCCCAACTGGAACTGCCGCTGCTCGTACCCGCCGTTCGGCGCGAATCCATCGCCGCTCGTTGGAATCGCCGTGGCGGGGCTCCCGGCGACATCGGTGGTGACGGTGCTCGTGACGCCGGACCACTGCTCGGTGTTGAAGACGTTTTTCAACTCCGCGATGATCTCCGCCGTCGCGTGCTGACCGAAGGGGACCTGTCTCGAGTAGCGCGCGTCGACATTGTAGCGCGCCGGGAGCCGCAGCGAATTGCGCGTCACGCCCAGCGGACGATCGCTTCCGATGCCGTCGTTGTTCAGCTCGCGGTTGCTCCGGACGTTCACCGGAATGCCGCTGGCGAACTGGATGGCGAGACCGAGCTGGTTGTTGTTCAGCACTGCGCTCATGGCGCTGCTGTTCACCTTCACGCTCGGCTGCGCGACGACGCTGGCGACGAACGTGTGGCGCTGATCCAGGATGTTCGGGCCTCTGTCCCGCTCGAGGCTGCTCGGATCCTCGCGCCCCGCGTCACCCTGAACCGACAGTGTGGCGGTGATTGGTGCCGTGTCCTCGCTCTTGGCGAGCGTGTACGCGAGATCCCACTGAATCCCGTGGCTGAATCGCCGCGCGAGCTGCAGCGTCATGGCTTTGTAGCTGGATTCGCCGAGCGCCTGCGTTTCGAAGATCGAGTTGTAGCGCGGATCGACGCGGGTCGCGGCGTTGACAGCCGTGCTGTAAATTGGACGGCCGTCGGTCAGCGACCCCGTCGGATTGATCAGGTTGATGTTGCTGACGAGCGGCAGGTTGTAGCCCCGAGTGTAAGACACGCCGAGCGTGGCCGAGAAGTCCGCGCCGAATCCGCGTTCGACCTGCACGTTGCTCTGCCACATCCGCGCGATTTGGAACGCCGGGTCGACCGTCCACGCCGTGTTGGACGGCGTGCCGGCGCCGCTCGAGAGCACGTTCGGAAACGCCGGCGCTCCCGCCTGGTTGGGCTGAAACGACGCGCTCGCACGGAAGGCCGTGCCGTCGTTGACGATCGCCTGCTCATACATCGCATTAATCGGCTGGTCGTACATGAGTCCCGAATTGGCGCGCACGACCGTGAGGCGGTCTTCACCGATGGCGTAGACCAGGCCCACGCGGGGCTGCACGTTGTTCTTGTCTCTCGGGAAGCGCTGAGTTGTGGGGACCGGCGCGTTGGCCACGCCGTCTGGCGGCGCGTACGCGTCGTAGCGGAGTCCATACAGCAGCTTGATGTCCGGCCTCAGACGCCAATCGTCCTGCACGAACAATGCGTACGCCCGCGTGTTGTACTCGAAGCTCGGCTGCCCGAAGAACTGCGCGAACGTCGTGTACCCGAACGGGCCGGCACCGCTTTTCGCCGCCAGGTACGCATCCACACTCGGGAACGTGTAGAGCTGGAACTGCGTCTGCGTGCGCGTGTCGTGAACCGCCTGCACCGACGCGCCGAACTTGTACGAGTGGCTCGCCCGGAGATAGGTGAAGTTGTCCGTCAGGCTGAAGATGCCCTCGGTGAACCCGAATCCCGAGTCCGCTGCGGCGCCGATCGGCCCGCCGAAGCTCGCGATGCCGCTGACGGTGATCGCGGGCCCCGTGCCGGCCTGCGCGCCAGGCGCGCGCGACTGGTGGCGCGTGGCGTACTGCATGCGCGCCTCGTTCAGCAGGCTGTTGCCGAACGTCGAGACCAGCTGGCCTGCGGTCGAGTGCTGACGGTCGCTGAAGTCCGTCGCGCGCTGGACGGACGTGATGCCGCCAGCGATGTTGTTGGTGATGAAATTGTCGAAAAAGATATAGCGGACGCTGAGCCGCTCGGACGGCGAGAGCTGGTGATCGACCTTGCCGATCGCGAACTTCGTGTTTTCGAGCGCCGGCATGTACGCCGGATCGTTGAGCCCGAGCCGCGCCTCATTCGCCGGCGTGATCGTGATGACGCGGCCACCCGAAAGATCCCGCCGCGTGTTCTCGTATCCCGCGAAGTAGAACGTCTTGTCCTTGACGATCGGCCCGCCGTTGTCCACGGTGAACACGTTGACATCCGTCGGCGGCTTCACGCTCGAGGTCGCAAAGAACGGGAGCGCCGCAAACGCCTTCCGCTGCAGACGATAGCTCACCTGTCCTTTGAAGAGGTTGGCGCCGGACGGCGTAATCGCGTTGTACACGAGGCCCATCGTCTGGCCGAACTCGGGGGCGTAGCCCGTGGTGACCACCTTGACCTCGCGGATCATCACTTCCGACATCGGCATCTGTCGAAGCCCGGCGCGATCTTTCTCGGTGTTGTCGTTGCCGTCGATCTGGTAGTTCACGCGAAGGAGCGCACCGTTGGCGGTGATGCGCGGCACGCCGAACTCCTGGGTCTCGAACCCGGTGACACCGGGCTGCAGCAGCGCGAAGTTATACGGATTGCGCGACGTGAGCGGGAGCGACTTGATCTCGCGCTCGTTCAGCGTGCGCCCCTGGTCGACTTTGCCCAGGTTGACGATCGGCGAGTCCGCCGTGACGGAAACGACCTCGGTGACCTGCCCGACGCCGAGCGTCATGTTGACCACGGCAGTCTGGCCCGCGGAGAGCGTCACGCCTGATTGCTCGAACTTCTTGAACCCTTGCAGCTCGGCGATCACACGGTAGGTGCCCAGCTGGAGCAGCGGCGCACGGTACAACCCCTTCTCGTTGGTGACCACGGCCCGTTCGGCGCCGGTATCGAGGTTGGTGATCGTGACCATGACGCCGGGCAGGACGCCTCCCGAGCTGTCCGAGACCGTGCCTTCGATGGTGCCGTTGATCGCCTGGGATTGAGCGAACGCCGCCGCGGCGAGCGTCAGCGACAACAGTGCGGAAAGAAATCCTCTGAGCATTCCGCGAGTATACAACGCGAAACTGGCGCAGTTCCCAGCTCTACCTATGGAACCCGAAGACCGCGTCGCCGGGATCCATCTCCTCGAAGTGCTGCCGCAGCAGGACCCGGCTGGCGAGATACGCGCCGGTGACGCTCGGGCTGCAGTCGCCAAAAACGAACAGGTGATGCGGATAGTTGCGGTGCGGCCCGATGCACGGCAGGCCGTTCGCGCTACGCACGTAATCGGCGCTCCAGCCGTACGCTGGCTGCAGACCGGAGATGTCCGGATACAGAGTCGAGAGCTCGTACATCAACTGACCGGTCCGTTGAACGATCACTTTATCGCGCAGGCGCAGCTGCGGCGCTTCTCGGTCGGCCCCGCTCACGAGCAGGCGATCGTCGCCGAGCCAGCGGGCCAGATGGCGCGGTTCGGCGTAGTCCCGAACGACGGTCGCGCGCCGCCCGAGGCACTGGCGGATCTTCGCCGGCACCGGCTCGGTCAGCGTGAGATACGTGCTCCGGAACCAGAAGTGGCGTACGAGCGACTTGAACAGCGGCGTCGGCATCCCGGTCGCGATGACGACACGATCGGCGCGGATGCTGCCGCCCGCGGTGAAGACTTGGACCGCCTTGCGTGTGAAGGTGATCTTCCTCGCGGGCGAGCGCTCGAACAGCACCGCGCCGCGAGCAGCGGCGGCCGCCGCGAGGCCCAGGCACGCTCGGTACGGATCGATGGTCGATCCGTTTCCGCGAAGAGCCGCGGAGCCGTCGAGGGCGACCTCGCCCCTGATCGCGCGCGCGTTGAGGAGGGGCGCGTCGACGCCGGAGGCCCGGCGCGCCTTGTGCTCGCGCTCGAGGCGCATCGCCTGCTCGCGCGTGACGGCGACGTCCATGGCGGGCCGCGCCTCGAGATGGCATTTCACGTCGAGCCGACGGAGGAGCGCGGCGAAGTCGAGCGCCGCACGCCGGAAGGCCCGCCAAACACCGCGGGCGCCGCCGAGGCCGATCGTTTTCTCGAGGTCCACGAAGGCGACGCCTGGATCGTCGGCCATCCAGCCCGACGCCGACCCGCTGTTGCCGCGCCCAAGCTGCTCCGCCTCAAGCAGCACCACCTTAACGCCCGCGGCCGCGAAGGCATAGCCGGTCGCGCAGCCGGCCAGCCCGCCGCCCACGATCACGACGCCGGTCTTCATCGCGCCGCGCTGACGTGGAAACGCCGGGACACGCGACTTCGGGAACTGATCGATCCAGGGCGAGCGACCGTACTTAGTCATCAGTCATTAGAAACGTGCAGGGCGACGCTTTTAGGGTCGCCATCGGGCGAGGCTGAAAGCCTCGCCCTACGGTCTTGAAACCGGCTGCCCTCCGGTCTTGAAAGCGGCTGTGCGTCACGGCAGCTCGAGGCTGGTCAGCACCTGCAGCAGCTTTGTGATCTCGGTCATGTCCTTGAAGGAGCCCTTGACGTTGTGCGCGTCCGATCGTGAGAGCCCGGGCACGAACGCGGCGCGCTCGGCGTCGATTGTCAGCTTGAAGCCGACCTCGAGCTCGATCGGCGTCCTGATGCGATACGGCTGGAGCGATCCCAGCTTGCCCATCGCGCGCGAGAGTCCCTCGCGAATCAGCGCTTGACCGCGTGCCGGGGTCAGCGTCATCGCGGCGTGATAGCCGTACGGCTCCTTCACGATCGCGCCTTCGGCCGCGGGCGCGATCCGCTGCACCTGCGTGACGGCCAGGCGGTCCCCCGAGACAAAGGCGACCGGCACGCCGAACTGGCCGGCAAGCGCCGCGCTGTAGATACCTTCCGACACTTCCATGCCGTTCAGTTTCACGCCGAGCAGCCGCGCGCTCGAAATCGTGTGGCCACGAACCGCATTCGCGCTCCACTCGCTCGCGTGGTAACCGATGAAGACCGCGGCGGCGAACGACTCGTCGATGCCCTGCATCATCTCGAGCGGCCGCGGAAACCCCCGCACGATCCGCACGTCGTCTGGCAGCCTGTCTATCAGGACGCTCTGTCCGTTGCCGTGTGAGTCACAGACGACGATCTCGGCCGCGCCGGCGGCACGGATGCCGGCGATCGCGGCATTCACCTCTGCGGTCATCCACTCGCGGGCGCGCCCGTACTCGAACCCTTCGGGTCCCGGCTGCGCCGGCTGGACGACGCCCGTGATGCCTTCCATGTCGGCGGAAATGAAGACCTTGCGCGGCCGCGGTTGGGCCTGGACGTGGAGGACCGAGAGCGAAAAAAAGACAACAACGGAGAGCCGCGCGATCATGGCAGGCGCATTCTACCCGAGCGCTCCTGCCGTCCCCCTTCCTCCCGCACCCGACCTACCTGACCTGCTCGACCTACCCGACCTACCCGACCTATCTCGACCTACCCGACCTATCTCGACCTACCCGACCTATCTCGACGTACCCCGACCTATCTCGACCTGCCCGACGTACCCGACCTACCCCGACCTACCCGACCTACCTGCCCGTACGCGCCCTTCCTGCGTGAGAAGCGCCTTCTTCCGCACGGCACCCCAGCGGTACCCGCCCTGGCCGCCTGCGGCCGGCACGACGCGATGACACGGAATCGCCAGCGCGACCGGGTTGGTCGCGCACGCGCGCGCGACCGCGCGAGAAGCGCGCGGGCGGCCGATGGACGCCGCCACCGCGCTATACGTCCGCGTTTCGCCGTACGGGATGGCGGCCAGCGCCTGCCACACCTGCCATTGGAATGCCGTCGCCTGAACGTCCAGCGGCAGATCGAGGCGTGGCGCTCGACCCGCCAGGTGCGCGACGATCGCGTTCGCCCACTGCGCCAGCCGACCGGCGTCCGGCGCGATGGTCGCCGCCGGGTATTCGCGGGAAAGCCCGCGCGTCAGCCCGGCGTCCGACGATCCCATCGCGACCGCGCACACGCCGCGCGACGTCGCCGCGACGAGCAAGCGTCCGAGCGCGCCGTTCGGCGAGTCGACGATCGTGTACTGGATGTGCATGCCCGTGCCACCGCGCTTGTAGATCGACGGCGCCATCCCGAGCTTGGGCGCCGCTCGTTCATAGAACCGGCTGCTCGAACCGTATCCGGCATCGAACATCGCGCCGGTGACCTCATCTGCGTGCCGCAACGATCGCTTCACTCTCCCCAGCCGGCACGCTTCGGCATATTCCCGCGGCGAGACGCCGACGAGCCGCTTGAAATTCCGCTGCAGGTGGTACGGGCTGCCGCCGAGCCGCGCGGCAAGTGTCGCGAGCGCCGGATGCCCGTCGACGTTCGAGAGGTACACGCACGCGCGCCGGATTTTCTCGACCCACGGATCCGCGACCGGCACGGTCGCATCCGGATTGCAGCGCAGGCACGCGCGGAAGCCCGCCGTGCGCGCGGCCGTGGACGTCTCGAAAAACGCGACGCGATCGCGCCGGGGGCGGCGGCTCGGGCACGACGGGCGGCAGTAGATGCCGGTCGACCGCACGGCGTAGACGAACAGTCCGTCAGCCTCGCGGTCGTGGTCGACAACCGCGTTCCATCGCGCGGCGTCGTTGAGCTTTTCGGTTGGTTGAACGGCGGCCATGGTGTGCATGCGGCGAGTATGGCGCGCGGCGCCGGTTCCGAACTATCCGTGGCTTGCGGTCGAATTGTACGAAATGTGAGGCGACCGTGGGGTCGCCCGACGTAGCGCGAAGGCTTTTTATAGCCGCGCGCGCGCGAACCCACGCCGGAACGCGAAGGCTTTAGCCGAGCGTGCTACGCTTCCGCCCCTCATGCGCATAGCGATCGTCGGGAGTGGGGGCGTCGGCGGCTATTTCGGCGGACGCCTCGGCGCCACGGGCGTTGACGTCACGTTCCTCGCGCGCGGTGCGCACCTCGAGGCGCTGCACACGCGAGGTCTCCGTATCGAGAGCCCGAAGGGCAACCTCCACCTCCCGCGCGTCAATGCGTCCGACGATCCCGTCGCGATCGGTCCCGCCGACATCGTGTTCTTTGCCGTCAAGCTGTACGACACGGAAGGCGCGCTCGCGCTGCTGCCGCCGCTGCTCGGCCCCGACACCGTCGTCATCCCCCTTCAGAACGGCGTTGACAGCGTCGCGATGCTGACGCGGGCCGTCGGCCAGGCGCACACCGCTGGCGGGACGTGTTACGTGTCGGCCGTCATCTCCGAGCCGGGCGTCATCCGGCACACGGCCATGGACCACCTGATTTTCGGCGAGCTCGATGGCACACGCTCGTCCCGGCTCGAGTGGCTGCTCGAAGCGTGCCGGCCCGCGGGGTTTCAGGCGACACTCAGCACCGACATCACCGTCGACATCTGGAGCAAGTTCATACGGCTCTCGGCATTCAGCGGCATGACGGCGGTCACACGCAGCCCGATCGGCGTGATCCGCGAAGACCCCGAGCTGTTCGCGATGCTGAAGGTCGCCGCCAGAGAGACGATGACTGTCGCGCAGGCGAGAGGCGTCGCCGTGCCTCGGAGCAGCCTGGACGACGTCGCGGCGGCGTTTAGCGTCGTGCCGCCGGAGGCGAAGTCGTCGATGCTCGAAGATCTCGAGCGCGGCCGCCGCCTCGAGCTCGCATGGCTCAGCGGCGCGGTCGTCCGGATCGGGCGCGAGGTCGGCATCGACACGCCGACCCACCGGTTCATCAACGCCGTCCTGAAACCGTACGCGAACGGATCGCTCGGCTAAAGCCTTCGCGCTATTTCTCGAACGACACCTGGACGTCGGCCGCGCTGCCGCGGCCGTTGCGCAGATAGAAGCGAGCGAGCAGGCCGCCCTCGGCGAGGTCCCGGCGATCCGCGGCCGCGAGCGTCACGGTGCCTGCGGGCGCGCGATCGGCACCGAACAGTTGATGCCGCGCGGCGCCCGGCTTGGCCGCACTCCCCGCGTGAATCCACACGGCGGACAACTTGTCGACGGCTGCGGCGTCACCGCTCAGCGAGTACTGCAGCCGCGAGATAGTCGCGTCGTAGCTCAGCGCCAGCACCAACCCCTGGAACCGCACGTCCGTCGTTCGTGGGGCAGGCCGTTTGCCGTTGACAAGACCGGGCGTGCTGAACGGCTCGTGCCGAAGATTCAACGTCTGTCCGATCGCATACCCAAGCGACAACAGGTCCTGCTCCGCGAACGCGCCGCCAAGCAGATCCATGCCGACCGGGACGCCATCGTCGCTGAAGCCGGCGGGCACGGCCAGCGCCGGGAGGCCGGAATGCGCGCTGAGCTGGCACGTGGAACCGCCCTGCCCGTCGCCGATGCGCGCAGGCTTTCGCCGAAGCGTCGGATAGAGGAGCGCGACGAGTCGGTGTTCGCTCAACACCGCTTCGACTGCCTGCCGGAGTGCGACGCGTTTGATGCGCGCGCGCCGTGAAGCCTCGTTGTTCCGCTGATCGACTGCGTTGCGCGCCCGGAAGGTCGATTCGAGCGCGCTGTGGTACAGCCCGCGGTCGAGGATGTCGCCGAGCGACGTCACCGGCGGATTCTCGGCTTTCGCCAGATACTCCATCAGGTCGAATTTGAAGTCCGCGTTGATCATCGAGCCGTCACGAAGCAGATCGTCGAGCCCCGGAATCACCACGTCGATGAGCTCTGCGCCCGCTTTTTTCAGGCCGTCGATCGCTTTCTGCACGATCGCGGTCACTTCCTGGTCCTCGGGCGCGGTACCAAACAGGCTCCTGACCACGCCGATCCGCGCGCCCGGAAGGGCGTCCGCGCTCAGCGCCGCTCGATATGACGATGGAATCCGGCCGGCGCTCACCTCCGTCGATGGGTCGGCGGGATCCGTGCCGACGGTCGCATCGAGCATGATGGCGAGGTCGGCAATCGAGCGCGCAATCGGCCCGCCGATGTCCTGCGTCGTCGAGAGCGGCACGATGCCGGTGCGGCTGGACAGCCCCTGCGTGCCCCGCAAGCCGACGAGGTTGTTGTGCGACGCCGGATTCCGAATCGACCCGCATGTGTCGCTGCCCATGCCGGCGACCGCGAAATTCGAGGCGACGGCGGCGCCGGTGCCGCCGCTCGATCCGCCGGGGTTGCGATCGAGATCGTACGGGTTCTTCGTCTGTCCGAAACGCGAGCCGATCGTGAAGATTCCCGCGGCGAGCTCGTGCATGTTCGTCTTGCCGAGGATGACGGCGCCGGCCGCCTTCAGACGCTGGACCATGAAGGCGTCGCGCGCAGGATGAAAGGACGCCAGCGCGATCGATCCCGCCGAAGTCGGCATCTCCACCGTCTCGTAGTTGTCCTTCACGAGCACGGGAATGCCGTGCAGCGGCCCACGGGAGCCGCGGCTCGCCCGCTCGGCATCGAGCGCATCGGCTGCCTCACGCGCGCGCGGATTCACCGCGACGATCGCGTTCAGCGCCGGCCCCTGTTTGTCATATGCCTCGATGCGCGCCAGATAGAAGTCGACCAGCGTCCGTGACGTGATCGCGCCCGCCTGCATCGCGCGCTGGAGATCCTCGATGGACCTCTCCATCACGTCGAACGCGGGCAGCGCGCGGGCCGCAGTCGGCCGGCCCGCCTGAGCGCGAACCGCCTGCGCGGCTGCGCATGTGCAGGCGAGAGCTGTAGCGACGACGATACGCGGCCATAGTTTCATCGCGGTCTTCGTGACTTCGTGAATGAACCTCGCGGCGGGAACGGCGTTGCACGCAGAAAAAGGGCGGGCCGCGGTACCGGCCCGCCCGGCAGGTCTACCGCTGCGCCGCCGTCGTCGGCGTCGTGTTCAGCGACGCCACGAGCTTGGCAATCACCTCGTTCAGGTTCTTGTCGCCGCGAATCCAGCGCACCACCGCGACGATGTCGTTGTCCCAGTCGATGTAGATGATGTTCGAGCCGTTCCCCACGAACCGCACGGCCGTCGCGGGCGCCGCCGGCAGCGGCTTGCGGCCCGTGTTCAGATACCAGTTCGCGTAGCCGTAGGTGGTGTTGTCGGTCCCCGGCGTGCGCGCCATCTGAATCCATTTCTCGGAGACGATCGAGCGGTCCTTCCACTTTCCGTTGCGAAGGAACAGGTAGCCGAAGCGCGCCATGTCGTACGAGTCGATGAACATGCCGCCGCCCCAGTGCCCGCCGCCGCTCACCGACTGGACCTTCTTGCCGTCCACCTCGACCCACGAGTTGTCGTAGCCGTACCAGCGCCACGTCGAAGAAGCGCCGATCGGATCCATCACTTCCTCGCGCAGGACGTCTGGCAAAGACTTGCGCCACACCTGCAACGCCGCGAGCGCCATGACGTTCACACGCACGTCGTTGTATTTGAAGTGCTCGCCCGGAGTAAACAGCTTGCGGTTCGGCCAGTCCTCGGTCTTTTCGCCCACGGGACGATCGGCCCAGTCCGGCTTGCCCCACAGCGTGCCCTGCCAGTCGCTCGTCTGCCGCAGCAGGTGATCCCATTTGATCTTCTGGTTGTGTGGCGCGTCGAACAGATCGACGTGCGGCGGCATGTAGTCGCGCACGTAGTCGTTTACGTCGCGAATCAGGCCCCGCTGCCACGCCAGCCCGACCACCGTCGTCAGAAACGTCTTCGTGACGCTGTTGGTGATGTCGGCGCGCTTCGGATCGCCCCACTCGGCGACGATGTAACCGTGGCGCGTGACGAGTCCGCTCGCAGCACCGCGATCCTTGATCGGTCCGACGATCGTGTTGTACGGCTCCTTGCCGAAGCTGTTGTGAAGAAACAGCGCCATGTCCCTGGGACCGGGCGTCTCGGCCGCGATCGCCAGCTGCACGGCCTCGTTCACGAGCGCCGGGTTCATGCCGACCTCTTCGGGCTTCTTGTGCTGCCAGTCGAGGCGTTCGGGGAAGTAGACCGCCTGCGCCGGCGCCTTCGCGGCGACGGCCCGCTGCGGGAAAGTCGGCGAGACCCGAGGGAGCTGCGCGAGAGCGGGCGCGATGACACAGGCGGCGAGGACGATTGGGAGCGCGCGTCGCAGCATAGGTTTTCTCCTTGCGAAGCTGCAGTATAGTGCAGGCCCACACCATGCGGGCCTGCTTTCGCGCCGTCCCGGCTGCTCCAGGAGCGTGTTCACGTTTCTCGAACACGCTCCTGGCCCTCAGCGCCGCGATCGCTGTGGCGGCGGCCCCCCAAACACCCGCCCGCGCGCCGCTCGACGTCGTGCTCGACCGCGCGGGATGGTATCTGGAGTCCTTCGTCGACGAGTTCGAAAACGTCGTGGCCGAGGAAATCTATGTCCAGGAGTCGTCGGTGCTGCTTCCGAGCTTCTCGCCTGTCGTCGGCCGGGGCCGCGGGTCGGCGCTGCCGCCGGCGTCGGAGATGTTGCGGGCGCGGCACCGTGATCTCCGATCGGACTTCCTGCTGGTCAAGTCGCTTGAAACCTCGGCGCTGGTGCCGTTTCGCGACGTGATCGCAGTCGACGGCGTCGCTGTGCGCGATCGCGAGGCGCGCCTCGCGAAGCTCTTCATGAACGCATCGACCGACGCGATGGCGCAGGCAGAGCGAATCGGTGAGGAAGGCGCGCGCTACAACCTCGGCAACATGCGCAGCACCCTCGGCAATCCGGTGCTGGCGCTCGGCGTGCTGCAGCGGAGCTATCAGAGTCGATTCCGCTTCTCGCTCCGCAAGGACGACAGGAGCGCCGAGCCGGGCGTCTCGGTCGTTGAATACAAGGAGGTGGCATCGCCGGCAATGGTGCGCGGCGAAGGGGCACGCGATCTGATGTCGCACGGCAGGCTCTGGATCGACGCGGCCACCGGCCGCGTCGTCAAGACCGAGCTGCAGGTCGAGCAGCCGGCGGTGCGCGCGATCATCACCACGACGTTCCAGCTCGACAGCCGCTCGGGCATTGCGGTCCCTCGGGAAATGCGCGAGCAGTACACGCTCGGCAACGGCAATCGCGTGAACAACGTCGCGACCTACGGACGCTTCCGCCGGTTCGACGTCAGCGCCAGCGAGGAAATCCACACGCCGCTTGCGATCGTCACGGACGACTGGACCGGCATGACGCTTGTCGATCTGCCGCCCGGCCGCTTCACGATGGGCAGCGCTTCGTCTGAAGAAGGCCGCAACGACGACGAGACGCTTCACGATGTCGAGATCACCCGGCCGTTCCTGCTGGGTCAGCATGAGGTGACGCAGCAGGAATGGCGGACGGTGATGGGCACGTCGCCGAGCCAGTTCGGCTCCTGCGGACCGCGGTGTCCGGTGGAAAACGTGACGTTCACCGACGTCCAGCAGTTCCTCACGAAACTGAATACGCGCGTCGCCTCGTCTTCATCGAAGACCGCGTCGCTGCGATACAGGCTGCCGACGGAAGCCGAGTGGGAGTATGCATGCCGCGCGCGCACCACCGGGCCCTTCTCGACGGGCGAGAAGCTCACGACGGCGCAGGCGAACTACAACGGCAGCCGGCCGTCTGGAACGGTTTCCGCAGGTGAGTTCCGTCAGAAGCCGACGCCGGTCGGTTCGTTCCCGCTCAACCCGTGGGGGTTCGCCGACATGCATGGCAACGTGTGGGAATGGACCGCGGACTGGTACGGCCCGTACGGTGACAGCGCGGCGGTGAACGTCGACTCGCGAGGCCCGGAGGCCGGCGAGAAGCGAGTGATCCGCGGAGGAAGCTGGCTCTTCGACGCCAACAGCGCGCGCTGCGCGCTGCGCTACACGCACGCGCTGCAGGACAAAGGCTTCAGCCTGGGATTCCGCGTCGCCGCCGATCGCGTTCGCTGAGCACAACAAATGCAACCACGAAAACACGAAGGCCCACGAAGAAGATTTCGTGTTTTCGTGGTCCCAGCCCGGTTCTACCGTTGTGCGCCGAACGCAGTCGACATGTTTACCCTGGACACTAGCCAGTCGCAGGTGGAACGATGAACGCGTACTGCATCTGGTCGGTGATCGTGCCGTCCTTAATCGCGCTTCGGCGCAACCGCGCCTCGAGCACGTAACCCGCCTTCTCCAGCACGCGGCACGACGCCGCATTCCAGGCGAACGGCAGGGCGTATATCCGGGTCAGCCCATGCGCGTCGATCGCGTATCTGGTGATCGCGACCAGCGCTTCGGTCGTGATTCCGCGCCCCCAGAACGGCTCGGCCAGCCAGTAGCCGATCTCCGCAGACACACGCTCGACGTCGGGATGCAGGACGAATCCGATGCTGCCCAGGGCTTCGTCCTGCACCGCGATCGCGAATGCCGTCTCCGGCGTTCGCTGCCGGGCCAGGCGGATGTAATCGCGCGCGTCGCGGCTGGTGTACGGATGGGGAAACGCGTCCCGCAGATTGAGCCAGATCTTCCGGTTGTTGGCGTGCCGCACGAGCGGCTCGACGTCCGACGTCCGCCAGGATCGCACCTCGCACGTTTTGAGGGTGAGTTGCACGCTGTTTCGCTTCTGTCCTGCCGTGCGGCGACGCTAAAAGGGCCGCCCTACAGGATACACACTCTCGGCCCTTCCGCCGGTCTCCGGCGGAAATCAGTTACGGCCAGCCGCGCTGGATATTAGACGAAGTAGCGCTCGCCGGAGACGGCGGCCGTCGGCTCCGCGAAGCGCTCGGCGGCGAACGGCGTGAGATCGAACTGGGGATCGCGGCCGGTGATGACGTCCGCGAGGATGCGGCCGGCCGCGGGAGAATGCTGGAAGCCGTGGCCGCTGAAGCCGTTGATCAGGAAGAAGCCGCTGACTCCGTGCGCCGGCCCGATGATCGGATTCGCGTCGGGCGTCACCTCGTAGAGCCCGGCCCACGCGTGAGAGATCGAGGCATCCAACCATCTCGACGATGCGCTCGATAACGATTATCTGTCTGCCACGGACCACAATAACTTGTTTGCTCTAGCCGGCCGCGCCATCGGCGCGACAACCAGGCTCCACGGCTATCTTCAAACGTGCAAGGGCCCATTCAAAGCGGCGGAAACGCAGGTAGACCAGACTCAAGGGGAAGGACCGACCCCCAAATCTCGAACTAAGAATCCACAACGAGGAACGTCGAACCGAGAACCTGGAACCGTGAACCGCGAACCGCGAACGAACCTTGAACCGTGAACCCTGAACCTGGAACCTAGACTCTAGCTCAGCTCGCGGGCCTCGCCGCCCGCTCCACCGCTTCCATCACCCGCAGTATGTTCCCGCCGAGAATCTTCTCGATGTCCTGCTCGGAATAGCCTTTCTTGAGCAGCGCGTCGGTGATCTTCGGGAGCTTCGACGCGTCCTCCATCCCGAGCGGCATCGTCGCGCCGTCGAAATCCGAGCCGAGGCCGACGTGATCGGCGCCGGCCACCTTCACGGCGTGATCGATGTGGTCGACAATCTTCTCCCACGTCACCTTCGGCAGCTCGCCTTTCGCCATCGCCTCATGATCGATCCGCTCGCTCTCGAGCGTCGTGCACGCTTCGTTGCCGCCGCACTTCTTCGACATCGCGGCCATCGCCACGTCGACCGTGCCGTTCCTTTTCTCGCTGGCGACGCGGAACTCCTCGCTGAGGAAGCCGGCGTGGTAGTTGATCATCACGACGCCGCCGTTCTTCGCGAGGGCGCGGAGCATCTCGTCGGTCATGTTGCGCGGATGATTGGCGATCGCACGGCACGACGAATGCGACGCGATCACGGGCGCGTCGGTGACGGCCAGCGCGTCGTAGAACGTCTTGTCGGCGACGTGCGAGATGTCGACCATCATGCCCAGGCGGTTCAGCTCACGCACGACGTCCTTTCCGAACGGGGTGAGGCCGTTGTGCGCCGGCTTGTCGGTTGACGAGTCGGCCCAGTTGTTGTTCTTGAAGTGCGTCAAGGTGAGGTAACGCACTCCGAGGGCTGCGTACTTTCTCAGCTGGCCCAGGTCGTCGTTGATCATGTGGCCGCCTTCCATGCCCATCAGCGCGGCGATCTTGTGCCCGGCCGCGGCGCGGCGGATATCGGCAGCCGTGGTGGCAAGCATGAGGTCGGCCGGATGTGCCTTGGCGGCCTTGTGCACCGAGTCGATGAGATCCAGCGCGCGCTTCACGGCGGGCGGTCCGGTGATGTCGCTCGGGACCCAGATCGAGAAGAACAGCGCGTCGAGCCCGCCCTCGCGCATGCGCGGCAGGTCGATGTTGCCGTCCTTGTGCCGCACCGTGATGTCGAACGTCTTGTCGAAGAGCATCCGCTGCGTCGTGTCGTCGTGCGAGTCGATCACGAGGGCGCGATCGTGGAGCTGCCTGGCGCGCACGGACACACCATCGGCCGGCGCGGATTGTGTGAGGACCAGCGACGGCAGCGCCAGGACAGCGCAACCAAGGGCGGCGCAGGCGAGGGCAGCGCGCATGAGGCTGTTTCTCATGCGCGACATCTTAGTTAACGGAGGCGACAGAGGCAACGGGATCACTCCGAGCACCCGAGAAACTGAGCGAGAAAAGAGAAGACCGGCGCTGTGGTACCGTACTCACCGGATGGTGTTCGAGCTGCAACCTCACCTCGTTGGCGACCTTCTTGAGCTTCGGCCGCTTCGGCCGGATGATTGGGATGGCCTGTTCACAGTGGCTTCGGACCCGCTGATTTGGGAGCAACATCCTGCCCGCGATCGTTACAAGGAAGAGGTGTTCAACGAGTTTTTCCGGGAGGCGTTGGAAACGGGGAGTGCCTTTGTTGTCATCGACCGGAAGACTCAAAGGACTATCGGTTCGTCGCGGTACTTCGGATTGGACCTCGAGAAAAGAGAAATTGAAATCGGTTGGACCTTTCTTGCGCGCTCTCATTGGGGCGGAAAGTACAACGCGGAGTTGAAACGCCTCATGCTGGACCATGCTTTCAAATTCGTGGAGACAGTCGTGCTCCTGGTAGCGCCCACGAATGGCCGGTCGCGAAAGGCCGTCGAGAGAATCGGCGGGGTTATGAGAGAGCGGCGGGCAGGAGCGGATCCGCATCGACAAAATGTCGAACACCTCGTTTACGAAATCAAGAAACCTTAGCCCTCAGCCCTCAGCCCTCAGCCCTCTTCCCACCGGAACCGGCTCGCGGCCACGGAGGCGAACGCCGCGGCGAAACCGAGAAGCACCGCCACGGGGATCAACGCGCCGCTGAGGCCGATGCCGCGCCAGGTCATCGCGTCGAGCCCGTCGACGGCCCACCGGACGGGCACGATCACCGTCAGTTGCTGCAGCCACGCGGGAAAGATGAACGTCGGCACCCACGCGCCGCCCAGCATCACCATCATCAGCACCGCCAGCGTCGTCACGCCGCGGGCGGTCGCGGGTGAATTGCCGAGCGCGGCGACGAGCAGCCCGAATGTCGAGGCCATCACCGCGCAGGCGATCGAGATGCCCAGGAAGCCAAGGATGCTGCCCTGGATGCGCACGCGGAACACGATCATCGCGAACGCGAACGCGACCAGCAGAATCATCAGCGAGATGATCGCGCCGCTCGCCGCCTTGCCCGCCAGCAGCGTCAGCCTCGAGACCGGCGCGCTCCTCAGCCGTTTCCAGAGGCCGCGCTGGCGCTCGATGAGCATCTCGATCCCGGCATTCGCCATCGCGAAGAGCAGGAACTGAATCGCCATGCCGGCGAAGGAATGCGAGTAGCCGTTGTAGGCGATGTTCGATCCGGCCGTCATCGCCTCCTCGCGCACGTTGTACGGCATCGTGAGGCCGCGACGCCCGGTGCCCGCCTGCGCGCCGCCGGCTGCCGGCTGGTTGTAGAACTTCTGCACGGAGTTGAGCATCTCCATCAGCGCACGCTTCTCCGCGGCCGGCATCGACGACGACGCAATCCCGGGCAGGGTCTGCTCGACCGCTCTGCGGCCCTGCTCGCCGCCGAACATCTCCCTGCTCACCGCTTCCATCACGTGCTGGGTCAGGATGCCGCGCACCATCGCGAGCTCGATGCCGCGCGAAGGATCGTGGAGCAGACTGAGTTGCGGCTTTTCCCCGTTGCCGAAAAAAGCGTTCCCGGCTGCCTCCCCGAAACCCTTGGGAATGATGACGGCAACGGCTGTCTTCCCGCGCCTCACCTCGTCCCGCGCTTCGGCCTCCGTCGGCATCGCCAGCTTGAGGCTCTTGTCCGCCCGGGCGCCGGCAACGATGCTCCTCGAGATGGCGCTGGCGTCCTGATCGATGATCGCGATCGCAATGCGGGCCGGCTCGCTGTTGCTGCCCGGCCCGGAAAAGATCGATCCGAAGAACGATGCGATGGCGATCGGCACCACGAAACTGACGATCACCGAGCGCCGATCGCTCAAGAAGAGCTGCAAGTCCTTGCGGACCATCGCGAGAAGCGGGATGAGAGCCATCAGTCGCGCAAGCTCCTTCCGGTCAGCGTGAGGAACACCGTTTCGAGCGTCGCGTGACCGCCTGCGGGGGCGGCGACGCGCGACTGCAGGCCGTCGAGCGTGTCGTCGGCGATCACCTTGCCGTGGTCCATGACCACGATGCGATCGGCGAGGCGCTCGACTTCCTCCATGTAGTGCGTCGTGTAGAGCAGCGCTTTGTCGCGGCTCTTCAGCACCTCGAGGTTGTCGAAAATCGCGTTGCGACTCTGGGGATCGACGCCGACCGTCGGTTCGTCGAGGAGCAGAATGTCGGGATCGTGGAGGAGGCCGGCCGCCAGATTCAGCCGCCGTTTCATGCCGCCGCTGTAGGTCGCGACGCGATCGTTGCGGCGATCGGCGAGCCCCACGAGCTCGAGCGCGGCGGCGATGGCCTTGTCGAGCGCGCTCCCCGCGAGGCCGTAGAGTGCGCCGAAAAAGCGCAGGTTCGAGCGGGCCGAGAGCTCGTCGTACAGCGCGAGGTCCTGGGGGACGAGGCCGATCCGCCGTTTTTTTGGATCCGTGTCGCCGCCGAGGCGTGCGCCGTCGATGAGCACCTCGCCTTGTTCCGGCGTCACCAGCCCGGCGATCATCGACACGGTCGTCGTCTTGCCGGCGCCGTTCGGGCCGAGCAGACCGACCAGCTGCCCCGGAGCGAGCGTAAACGACACGTCGTCCACGGCGACGAGGGATCCGAACGACTTGCGCAGATGTTTGATGTCGAGCATTTCTGGCGGCACATCGATCGGCAGGACCATCCTGTCACTGACGCTCGGCGCCTTTCGAATACAGGCGCAGATCGCCCGCCTTGAGCCTCGCGTGCAGGCGATAGGGTCCCTTGCCGCTCCAGTCGAACGAGCGGAAGAGGCCGTCCTTGAACACGTGAAACGGCGCGGCCTGCAGTCCCCCCGCCCACACCGACGCATCCACGCTGTGGTAGTCCTCGGCGCGCCCCACGTCGATGCGGGCGTCGCCGGCATGCAGCTCGATGTCCTTGTCGCCCCGGATGTCTTCGATGCGCAGATCTCCGGCCGTGAGGCGGACGTAGAGGCCGGACCGCTCAGGCACCTGGATGGTGACCTTCAAGCCTCTGTTGTTGGGACCGTCCGTCGTGATGTTCGCGTCACGATCGCGCACGTCGGCGCGAGCGCGGACTCTCGGCAGCTGATCGGCGTCTCGCACGCTCCACGCCAGGCGAATGCGGTTGTCCGTACTGCCCGAGATGTGGTACTCGCCGGCCGACAGGTCCATCCGGATCCGGCCGTTCTGAGAGAAGGCACGCTCGAGAGAATCCGACGTCGGTGCATTTCCGGTCGTTTGCGACCTTGGTGACGCAACGAGCACCGTGCCCAGAATCGCCGCCGCAGCTGCAACACGCATGACCGTCCTCCAGTCTGAAATGGCACACGTCCGAGAAGCGAGACCCGGCTGGTCACTCCGCGAGCGCCACAATCGGATCCACTCGCGTGGCGCGGCGGGCGGGCAGCGCGCACGCGGCGACGGCCACGAGCGCCAGAACCACGGTGACGGCCGTGAGCACGACCGGATCGCCGGCGCTCACGCCGAACAACTCGCTCTCGAGGCTTTTGCGCAGCGCAACCGCTCCGATCGCGCCGAGGACGAAGCCGCCGCCGATGAGCATCAGCCCTTCGCGCAGCACGAGCTCGAAGATGGCCCTGCCGCTGCTCCCGAGCGCAATGCGGATGCCGATTTCCTTCGTCCGCTGTGTGACGAGGTACGCGAGCACGCCGTAGATGCCGATCGCCGACAGGAACAGCGCCACAGCCCCGAAGCTCAGCGAAAGGATTACGGGCGAGCGCCGGCTCACCAGAGACTTCTCCATCCGCGCATCCATTGTCTGGATGTCGAACACCGGCAGCTCGCGATCCATCTGCGACAGCACGCCGCGGACGCCGCTCGTGAGCGTGACGGGATCGCCCGCGGTCTTCAGGGCGAACGTCAAGCCGCGCGACGTGTCCTGCGCCATCGGGAAGTAGTACGCGCCGACCGTCTGCTTTCCTTCCGTGAGCGTGTGCAGCTTCACGTCGCGGATGACGCCGACCACGTACAGGAATACGGTCTTGTCGGTGATCGCCAGCAGGTTATTGATGTCCACGGGCGTGTACATCCGCCGCCCGATCGGATCTCGATTCGGCCAGAATCGCTTCGCGAGCTTTTCGTCGACGATCACCGTTCGCCGCGCGGTCGAGTGGTCGCGATCGTCGAAGACACGTCCCTTGACGAGGGAGACGCCCATCGCCTCGAAGTACCCCGGCGTGACATCCACGGAGCTCGGCGAGATGACCGATTCGCCAGGGCTCATCTGATAACCCTCGGCGAGGATGACGCTGTCGTTGTTGTTGCCGCCCATCGGGATCGTGTTGGTGGCGCCGGCGGCGCTGACGCCCGGCAGCGCGCGCAGGCGGCGCAGCGCCTCGTCGGTGAAGCCGCGCAACGTCGTGTCGTCCCCGTACCGCGCGCGCGGCAGGTTGACGGACACCGTCAGCACACCGTCGGGGTTGAACCCGGGATCGACCGCCAACACGCGGCGGAAGCTCGCGAACAGCAGGCCGGCGCCGATGAGCAGCACGAACGCGAACCCGACCTGTGCCACGACGAGCGCCCGGCGCAGCGTCCGCGCCCCGCGGCCGCTGGTGCCGGTGCGCCCTTCCTCGCGGAGCACCGCCGTGAGATTGGCGGGCAGCACGGTGGCAACCGGAATCAGCCCGAGCACGAGCCCGATCACCGCCGCGATCGCGATCGTGTAGGCGATGACGACGCCGTCGAGCCGGATTTCCCCGCCGCGCGGCAGCTCCTGGATATCGAGCGTGCCGAGCAGGCGGAGCGTCGCGTAGCCCACGAGCAGTCCGGCCGCGGCCGAAAACAGCGTGAGGAGCACGCTCTCGGTGATGAGCTGGCGTCCGACGCGCCAGCGTCCGGCGCCGAGCGCCAGCCGCGTCGCGAGCTCCTTCAATCGCGATCGCGCGCGGACGAGCACGAGATTCGCCACGTTCACGCAGCCGATGAGCAGGACGAACAGCGCCCCGCCCCACATCAGATAGAGCGTCGCTTTCACTTCGGCCACGAGGTTGTCCTGCAGACGCACGACGGTCGTATGGAAGCGCGCGTTGATCAGCAGCTCTTTGTACTGCGGAAATCTATCGAGGTTCGCCGCGTTGAGCGCGTCGATTTGCTGCTGCGCTCGTTGAACCGTCGCACCGGGCTTCAGCCGGCCGATGTTCTGAAAGTTGTTGCTGTGGCGCCGCGCGTCGGACTTCTGGTCGGCGTTGAATGCCAGGGCCGTCCACAGCATCACGTCGGGATTCAGAAAGTAGAACCCTTTCGGCATCACGCCGACCACGGTGTACGGCTGGCCGTCGACGCGGATGTCCTTGCCGACGGCCTGCGCGTCCCCTCCGAACTGCGACTGCCACAGGCCGTAGCTGAGCACCACTTTCCCGTCGTTGCCCGGTTCGCCTTCCTGCTCGGAGAAGGTCCGCCCAATCGCGGGCGGGACCCGCAACAGGCGGAAGAACGAGGGCGTGGCCTGCGTGACGCGCACGCGCGTCGGCGTGCCGCTCTGATCGATGCTCTGGTTGCGGCCGTTGTACAGCGCCTGCTCCTCGAACACCGTCGTCTCGCGCAGCCGGTCGTAGTAATCGGGGACGCCCGATGAGCTGCCGATGTCCGCGCCCGCGCCGGGATACGCGTTGCCCATCAGGACGATGCGGTCCGATTCGGGAACCGGCAGCGGCCGGAGCAGGACGTTGTGGACCACCGAGAACAGCGCCGTGTTGGCCCCGATACACAGCGCCAGCGTGAGCGCCGCCGTAATCGTGAACGCCTTTTCCTTCCGCAACAGCCGCAGGCCCACACGAATATCGGAATTCATACCTGACCCTAGACGTAAATCAGCCTAGCGGCGTTCAACGCCAGATGATGCACGCGATGTGATGGAGCGCGAGCCTTTCAGGCGAGCCGAGGCGACCCTGAAAGCGTCGCCCTAGAACAGATGGCCTGCGGTCACGATCTATTCGATTCGCAGCGCTTCAGACGGCGCCACGTGCGCGGCGCGCCAGGCGGGGATCAGATTGGCGAGCGAGGACGCGCCAATCAGCACGACGACCGCCGCCAGCCAGGAGACGGGATCGGCGGCGGTGACGCCGTACAACACGCCGGCGATCGCGCGTGCCGCGATCGCGGCAAGCACGCAGCCGGCCATCAGACCGGCGACCGCGACGATCAGCCCCTGCCGCAGCACGAGGCCGACGACGGCTGCCGGCCGCGCGCCGATCGCCATGCGGATGCCGATCTCGCGCGTGCGCCGGGCGACCGAATACGCGATCACGCCGTACAGCCCGATCCCGGCGAGCAGCACCGCCACCAGGCCGACGCCGCTCACCAGCCGCGCGCCGGCACGCATCGGAAACAGCGTCGCATCCACCTCCGACTCCATCGTCTGGTTCTCGATGAAGACGAGATTCGGCTCGAGCGCGAGCAGCTCGCGGCGCATGTCGCGCAGCAGCGTAGCCGGGTCGCCGCGCGTGCGCGCGATGATCGCGGTATACGAGTTCGGCCGCTGGTTGCGCGAGATGTGCAGAAACGGCGTGGGCGCCTCGCTGAGCGTCAGGACTTTGTGGTCGGCCGACACGCCGACGATCTGGAAGACCGGGCCGTCGGATGCGCGCGAACGGAAGGTCTTGCCTACCGCGCTCCGACCCGGCCAGTAGCGCCGGGCCAGCGTTTCGTTGACGATCGCGACGCGAGGCGTCTCGGGCCGATCGCCCTCCTCGAACCCGCGGCCTTCGACGATCGGCACGCCGATGGTCTTGAAAAAACCGGTGGAAACCGTCGTCACCTCCACGGAGTCGCCGTGTTCGGCCGGCCGATGATGATCGGGGATCCAGATCTCCCAGCGGTTCGGATTCACCTGCAGCGGCACGCGGGTGGCGAGGGCGGCGGATTCAACTCCGGGAATCGCCGTCACCCGTTCAATCGCCTGGTCGTAGAACTGACGGCTGCGCTCGATCGAGTAGCGCAGCGTCGCGGTGTCCGTCGACAGGACCGCCAGGCGATTCACCGCGAAGCCCGCGCTGGTGCGCTCGGCCGCCGCAACGCTCCGCGTCAGCAGCGCCGCGACGACGAGCAGCAGGGCGGTGACAGCCATCTGGCCGGCGACCAGCGCGTCGCGCAGCGTCCAGCGGCGGCCGGCGCCGCGTGGTCGCATGGCCTCGCCTCGAAGATCGGCGGTGACATTCGGCTTCGACGCCTGGATGGCGGGCGCCAGGCCCGCGAGCAGCCCGGCAAGACATGTCGCGCCGAGCGTGAACGCGAGCACGCGGACGTCGATGCGTAGATCGAAGGCGAGCGGAATCGGCAAAGGCAGGCTCAGCGACGCGACGGCCGACGTCATCCACCACGCGAGCAGCGTGCCGCCGATCGCGCCGAGCAGTGAGATCAGGAGGGCTTCGGTGACGAGCTGGCGCACGAGCCGGCTCCGGCTCGCGCCAATCGCCAGGCGGATGCCGATTTCTTTTTGCCGGCCGGATGCGCGCGCCAGCAGCATGCTCGCGACGTTGGCGCACGCAATCAGCAGCACCAGACCGACGACGGTCATCAGGCCGGCGGCGATGGGGACGAGGATCGGATCGGCCGTGGGATGCAGGTGCACATCGTTGGTCGCCTTCAGCGACAGACGGCGCGCCTTGTTCGTGATCGGGTTGGCGGCCTCGAGCCGCGACATGATCAGCGTGAGGTTCGCGCGCGCCTCGTCGATCGACTTCCCGGGCTTCAGCCGCGCCCGCATGAACAGCCAGCGGTCGGCGCGCCGGTCGAGACGCGTCGTGCCAGTCGGCGACGGAATGGTGTCGTGCACCCCGACCGGCTCCACTTCGAGCGACGCTGACGCCGGCATCCACAGCTCCGGGGAGAGGACCGGCACCATGCCGCGGAAGCCGGCCGGCGCGACGCCGACGATCGTGTACACCGTGCCGCGAATGCGCACGGTGCGGCCAACGACGTCGGCCGCCGAGCCGAGCTCGCGTGTCCAGTACCGATGCGACACCATCACGACGCGCGGCGCCGCGGCCGCATCGTCTTCCGGCAGGATCGTGCGGCCGAGCAGGGGACGTACCCCGAAAACCTGGAAGTAGTTGCCGGTGACGATTTCACCCATCGCCAGCCGAGACCGGTCGTCGAGGTTGAGCGCCGCGAACATCGGGCTGTAACCGACCATCCCGTCGAACACTTCGTTCTGCGCCTGGAGATCGAGATAGTCGGGATACGACGACGTGCTGAACGTCCCTTCGCCGGTCGAGTCGCTGGTGAAGACGTCCACGAGCCGCCCGGGCTCGACGACCGGCAGCGGCTTGAACAGCAGCGCGTCAACGATGGCGAAGATTGCGGTGTTGAAGCCGATGCCGATCGTAAGCGACGCGACCGCCACCAGGGTGAACGCCGGGCTCCTGCGGAGCCACCGGAGCGCGAACCGGAGGTCGGCGAATAGGGAATTGAGCAACGGGTGATTATAGCCCGGCACCGCTGAAGCGGTGCCCTACGTCCGAGGCTCGCAGGGCGCGCTTCAGCGGTGCTCTACGGACGAGGGTCGCAGGGCGCCGCTTCAGCGGTGCTTACGGACGAGGGTCGCAGGCCGCCGTTTCCAGCGGTGCCGATTGGGTACGTAGGGCACCGCTTCAGCGGTGCCGATTGGTACGTAGGGCGCCGCTTCAGCGGTGCCTGGTAGTGGCGTGGCCACGGCGAGCCGGAACGGATCCGCTACATGCGGGTCTTTTCGGACCTCTTCCACGATACAACGTGAGCGCGACCGATCCCGCGACGTTTTCCGGCATTGCGGCGGTGTTGGTGCTCGTTGCGCTGATCGCACAGGGCGTGCCGATCGCGCGGGCGATGCGCGTCGATACTGCTGTCGCACTCCGGCAGGAATAGTGCGGCGGCTGCGACGCTGCCCGCTGGCGCGGCGGTCCAAATCTCTGGCGGTCATGCGCTCACATCCGTCATTCAGAGGCCGATTCTGTTATCCGAAGCCTGGGATCGGTCGTCTGATACGGCGGCCAGCTCTGCGGCACGACAGTTGCTCCTGCTCAGGTTGGAGGGACCACCATGCGAATCGCAACAATTCCAGCGGCCGCAATGCTCGTCGTCGGGCTGACAGTCGTCTCCGCGTTCGCCGGCCAGCACGGACATCCGACCACGCTTCATGGTAGTAGTGCCAAATCGTTGCCGCACACTCAACCGGCGACGCAGGGCCAGGCCCACGTGACACCAACCACGACGACGACGACGACGCGTTCGCACGGCAACCCGCACACAACGTCGGTGAGCACGACACCGGCCACAACCACGACCTCTGCGCACGGTAACAAGCACACCGTGTCGTCGAGCACGACACCGACGACGACCGCGACACCGACCGCGACCACGCAAACGACGCCGACGACGACCACGACGAACACGACGCCGACCACGACCACGACGCGTTCGCACGGCAACGCACGAACCACCTCGACGACAACCACAACCACGACGACGACGAACCCGATTGCGTCGAAGATCAGCTCGCATCCGCAGCAGGCGGCGCGCATCGAGCGCATGCTCCCGCAGGGAATGACGCTGGCCACGGCGTCGAACGGCTTCAGGAATCAGGGTCAGTTCATCGCGGCGCTTCACGTGTCGCAGAACCTCAACATCCCGTTCACGGACCTGAAGCAGGCGATGACCGGTCCGAATCCGATGAGCCTCGGACAGTCGATTCACAAGCTGCGTCCGTCTGTCGATGCCACCACGGCGGAGAGCCGCGCGCGGACGCAGGCAACGACGGACCTTCGCTGATGCATCGCGCCGCCATCGCAGCGGGCGTCATCATGGCGCTCGCTGTCTCATCTCCTGCATACTCCCAGGGCAACAGTCAGGCGCATAAAAAGAAGGCGCCGCCCAGCCACGATCCGTTGCCCTCGTCCGCCGCCGGGACATCCACCGGCGGCGCGGCCCCGTTTTCGTGGCTTGACGACGCCAGCGTCCTCGAACCGGGCAGCGTCTCGGTGTCGGTCTCGATGGTGCGCTGGCAGGGCCCGGACACGAGCGAAGTCGTCGTGCCGGTCGTGGACGCCGCCATCGGCCTCGCCAAGCGCCTTCATCTCACCGCGAGCGTCCCTCGCGTGCCCGGCAGCGGCGGCGTGGAAGCCGGAGGTGAAATCGGCACGAGCTTCTTCAGCGCGAAAATCGGGATGTTCGACGATCCGAAACGCGGCGTGAAGCTCTCGGTTTCACCGACGCTCGAACTGCTCGGGAGCGGAGTGCTGCAGTCGATCGAACCAGGCGCAAATCGTCTCCAGTTCGGCCTTCCCGTGAGCGCGGAGCTCGATCGCGGAGCGCTGCGGCTGTTCGCCGGCGGGGGCTATTTCTCGGGCGGTGTGTGGTTCAGCGGCCTGGGCGCCGGGATTCGCGTCAACTCGAAGGTGTTTCTCTCCGGCAGCTTCAGCCGCGCCTGGCGGCGCGCCGCCGTCGCCGAGCTGCCCTCCGATCGGGATCGGAACGAGGTCTCCGGCAGCGCGGCCTTCACGGTGACGCCGCGCGTCAGTGTGTTCGGCTCGCTTGGCCGGACGATCGCCACACTCGACGAGAACGGCGCCGGCACAACGCTCGGGTGCGGTCTCTCGTTGTTCTTCAGCCCGGCGATCAAATAATCGCGAGGTATCGCTGGAATGCGAACCGGTTCTCGAGCAGCGACAGCTCGGTCACGTACTTCGACGGCCCTACCGCATCGACCTTTGCGACGATCGTCGTCAGATCCCGGGCCGCGATCGCCTCGTCGAAGGCGCCCCTGAATTCATCCAGCGTCCGCGCGGTCGCGGTTCTCCTCACGCCGGCGGCAGCGGCGATCGCCGCGAGGTCGGTGCCGGTCGAGGTCGCTGTCGGAAACCCTCCGACCGACAGCAGGCTTTCGTTGTCGAACACGACGTGGACCAGGTTCCGCGGGCGATAGCGTGCAAGCGTCGTGAGGCCGCCGAGGTTCATGAGCACCGACCCGTCGCCGTCCAACACGATCACCTGTCGATCGGGGCGAGTGAGCGCGATGCCGAGCCCCATCGACGAGGCGAGGCCCATCGCGTGCTGGAGGTAGAAAAAGTTCGCGCGATGGCCGATCGACTGCAGCTCCGCCGCCACGGCGCCCATGATTGTGACGACGACTCGATCCTCGAGAAACGAATAGATCGCGCGCAGCGCATCGAGCCGCTTCATCGTTTACGCTCCGGCCTACCCCCATCGGCACCGCTAAAGCGGCGCCCTACGACACCGATCGGCCCACCCGACCTACGCGACCCACCCGACCTACCCGACCCACCCGACCTACGCGACCCACCCGACCCAATCGCCCTACCCGCCCTCCTCCCACATCAGATCGCGACAGAGCAGCAGCGCGACCGGCTTGTTGGCGGCGAGCGCCAGCGTCTGCGCTTTGGCGATGCGGCGCGCGACGTGGTCGGGGTGATCGAGGTACGAGAACGGGATCCGCAGGGCTCGCAGCAGATCCTCGGTGACCGCCCCGCCCTCGGTCTGCCAGGGATCGCGCTCGCCGAATTCGCCGCGGTAGCTGACGAGCATCAGCAGTGGAATGCGATACAGCTGCGCGCACGACACGATCCCGTTGATCGAGGCAAGGAACCCGTGGTTCTGCATCAGCATCGCCGACTTGACGCCGGCGAGGTGCGCACCGGCGGAGATGCCCACGCCCTCCTCTTCTTTCGCCAGCCGCACGAGCGTCATCTCGGGATCCTCGTCCGCCATTCGAACGAGGTGGACCAGCCACGTCTCGGGGAGCGCCGAGAGGAGCCGGATGTGGCACGCCTTGAGGGCGTCGTAAATCAGGCGCGAATGGATCGTGGAAACGGGCGACATGCGCGTCCAACCGGCACCGCTGGAGCGGCGCCCTTCAACTACCAGCGGTAGGATTCTAGATCAAGGTCCCGGCTTCCCGGTGCTCCGCGGCGGCGTACGGGGGCGGCCCTCGCGTGGCTGGCCCTCGATCCCACACGTCCTATCGTCGCCGAGCGACGCGGTTACTCCAGAATATCGTCGAGACAGGCGCTGAATTCCGGCAACACGGACGATTCGATCCGCGCGCGGCGATCGTAAATGCGGCGCTCCGCCACGCACCGGCCGTCGAACCGGATGACCGTGACCGATCGATGGTCCTGGTGGACGAGCCAGCATTCCCGCACACCGTACTCGGCAAACCACTCAATGTGCTCCTCGACGCGGCCAATGCGCAGGTTCGGCGAGAGCACTTCGACGACGAGATCGGGCGCGCCGCGAACGCGATCCTTGACGATCCATTCGCGCTCGTTCGAAATGAAGAACACGTCGGGCTGCACGATGAGCGCCCGCGGCTCGTTGAGCACCACGTCGAGCGGCGCGAGCCATACCTTTCCCCGTGCACCGGCGCGGACGTGGGCATCGAGTGCTCGGAACAGCTCGGCCACGGCAGACTGATGGCGCGGGGTGGGCGACTCGGCCACGCGAAGCACGCCGAACGCGAGCTCCGCCGGCCTCACGGTCTCGGGTGTGTTCGTGAAATAGTCGTCGACGGTCATCAGCGGCGGGGCTGGGGCCACTGCACGACCTCCCTTCTTCCAGTACATGTGTGACGACGACGATGCCATCGTCTGTTGGCGAAAAGCAAGCCTGATCAAGGAGTCCGGTTGCACAGATTCGTGCAGGCCATTGAGGCGTGACGTCGCCGGCACGATGCACCGGTTCCCTTTCGGCGTACTCCGTGGCGTCCGCACGCTTCGTCCAGCCCCGCCGGATGCGTGCAATCATCCATAGCCTACGGCTTCGCCGCGCTGGACGAGGCCTTCGGTGCAGTCACGTGAGCAGCCAGAAACACCTGAATCGCCGCGTACGCGCGCTGCCACTGGTCCTGCGAGAAGTTGCCGTGGCCACCGCCGGGAATCGTGACGAGCTCGTGCGCCACACCGGCCTTCTGCAGCGCCTCCTGAAGGCGCACCGAGTGGCTGTAGGGCACCAGAGGATCGGCGTCGCCGTGAATCGAAATCGTCGGCGGCGCGCCTGCGCGCACGTAGGTCAGCGGCGACGCGGCCTTCGCGATGTCGGCGCGGTTGGGCTGGTTGCCAAGCCACTGCACTGTGTATGGCCAGGTTTCGGGGAACGGCTTCTTGTTCGGACCGTCGAGCAGATCGCCGATGTCGGCGATGCCGAAGAAATTCACGATCGCGGCGACGTGGGGCTCGCCAGGCACCAGACAGGACCGATCGAACCCGGCGCTGGCCGGGACGAGGCCGGTCGTCAGCGCAAGGTGCCCACCCGCCGACGCGCCGGCGACGATCAGCTTGTTGGTGTCGAAGTCGTAGTCCTTCGCGTGCGCCACCACCCAGCGCAGCGCGCAGCGGCAGTCTTCAATAGCCGCGGGCGCCAGCGAGACGTTCGCGAGCCGGTACTCGACGTTCACGACCGAGTAGCCCATCGCGATGTACGGCAGGACCCCCTGCAGGACGCTCGCTTCCTTCGTGCCCTGCACCCAGCCGCCGCCGTGAATGAAGAGGACGGTCGGCGTTGGCGCCGGCGAGCGCTGCGCGTAGACGTCCAGTTTTCCTTCCCAGCCGTTGGCACGAACGTAGACCACGTTCGCCACTGTGCGGACTTTCTGGAACAGCGCCACGGCGGACTGCAGGTCCGACGCCGGCTGCGCGATCGCGGGCACGACCAACGCGAGAAGGACGACGATCGAAAGGGCGAGTCGTTTCAGCATGTCAACCTCCAGAGACGCGGCGCTGGAGCGAGCCTTTCAGGCGAGCCGCGATGGCTCGGCTGACAGCCTCGCGCTCCATGTCGCTCATGCCGCACCAGGAAAATGCAACCACGCACCACGAAATAACACGAAAACACGAGGAACACAAAAAGGACCTCTTCTGGCATCGCGACGTGCGAGGGGCGACGTGGGACGTGCGGAGGTGCGAGTTGCGGCGGGCGAGGCGCGAGATGCGAGCGACGAGGCGCAAGTGTGCGAGGGGCGCTCATGGGAACAACGGCGGCGGAACGCGTTTTTTCGTCGCCTGCTCGAACGCGTACGCGAGCTCGATCAGCTTCGGCTCGCTGCACGCCATTCCGGTGAAGCTGACGCCGTACGGCGTCGGTCTGGCGTTAAAGCCGGCTGGAAACGCCGGCGCCGGCGCGTTCGGCACGAACGCGAACGGCACGATGACGGTGGGATAGCCCGGCTTCGCGGCAATCGCGGCGCCGCTGGCGGCGGGGAACAGGATCGCGTCGAGCCGTTCGGCCTTCATCACCTCGTCGATGCCGTGCGTGCCGCCCAGCTTGATGTCCCTGGCCCGGTCCGCTTCGTAGCGCGCGCGATCCTTCTCGACGTCCATTTCTTCCGAGATGTCGAGGTTCGACTGCCCGTACTTGATCGCCCCGGCCTTCTGGTGGGCGGTATTCCAGGCGATCAGCTCCTTCAACGTTTTCACGGGAGCCGCCGCGCCGAGCGACGCCAGCCACTTGTTGAAGTCGCGCTTCATCCCGTATTTCAGATCGACCGAGCACCGCTCGTCCTTGCCCCGGCCTTCGTTGACGCCTGAACACTGGCCCCACACCAGGAAGTTGTTCGCCGGATCCCTGTCGGTGATGCTCGGGATGTCGGCAGGGTCGATGACGACCGCGCCCTGCCGCTTGAGGACGGCGATTGCGTCTTCCATCGCCTTCTTCTGGTCGTCGTTCAAGCCTCCGCGCCCCTCGACTGGATCGGGACGCCCTGAGCCCGTCGCCGACGCGCGCGGTTCACCTCGCGCTGAGCCTGTCGAAGAGTCGCCGGGCGGCGTGACTTTGTCGTAGTAGAACGCACGCGGGATGCCGATGCGCGCGCCCTTCAGGCCGTCACGGTTCAGGAATTTCTCGTAATCGCGCCCCGGCGGCGGCGTGCATGTGCGCGTGGCGGGATCGTTCGGATCCGGCGTGGCGCCTTCGAGCACGCCGAGCATGATCGCGGCGTCGCTGACGGTCCTGGCCATCGGGCCGGCCGTGTCCTGATCCGCCGTGATCGGAATCACGCCGTAGCGGCTGATGCGTCCCACGGTCGGCTTGATGCCGGCGAGCATGTTCTGGTTCGACGGGCTGAGAATCGACCCCGAGGTCTCGGTCCCTACGTTGCCGGCCCAGAAATTCGCCGCCGTGCCGACGCCCGAGCTCGATCCGCCGGTGTTCAGAGCGGCGCGGCCGTCGAACGTCGCGTCGCGCGGATCCTTGCGCGGGTCGTACGGGTTGTAGCCCTGCCCGCCGACCGCGTTGTAGTTGCCCGGCATCGGCGTCGGCGCGCCCGCCACCCAGTTGGCGAGCTCGGTCATCCCGGTCTTCGCGATGATGATCGCGCCGGCGTTTTTCAGGTTCTTCGTGATCGTCGCTTCGTAGGGCGGCACCAGATCTTCGAACGCGAGCGCGCCACCGGTCGTCCGCATCTCGGTGGTGTGGATGTTGTCCTTCAGCGCGACCGGGATGCCGTGCAGCGGACCGCGGATCTTCCCCTGCGCCCGCTCGCGATCGCGCGCGTCGGCCTCCGCGAGCGCATGCGGGTTGACAGTGATCGCGGCGTGCAGTTTGTCTTCGTACGTGGCAATGCGGATCAAGTACTGGCGGACCAGCTCCCGCGACGTGAGACGCCCCTGCTCCATTGCCGCCCGCATCTCGGGAATCGTCGCCTCGACGACGATGAACGGCTTGCGCGCGGCGGGCGCCCCAGCGCGCTTCGTCTGCGCCGTCAGCATCAGCGCCGTCAGGATGGTCAGCATGAGGACGACAAGAGCCACGACAGGAAGAAGCCGCAGACGTTTCATCGAGGCCTCACGATGCAATAGTGGACGCTTATCATAATCTGAGTTGGCATTGGAGATGGCTGAGGGCTGATGGCTCATGGCAGATGGATGACGGCCGAAGGCCCGCCGTTCCCTGGACCATAGGCCATCAGCCATCAGCCATAACCCAGGCCGGGCCATTCTCTCCAGCGTTCGCGCTGGAATACGACGGACGTATCATCGACCCGATGACATTCGACCCGGCGTGGCTCTTTCTATCGCTCATCACGAGCGGCGTCGGGTTCGTCTTGTTCGTCTATGGCAGGAAGCAACAGCGCTGGCCGCAGTTGCTCGGCGGAATCGCGTTCTCGTTGTATCCGTACTTCACGCCGAGCGTCGGCGCGCTCGTGGGCATCGGCGTGCTCCTCGGTGCGATCTTGTGGATGGCCGTCAGGATGGGGTGGTAAATGGCGAGGGGACGGCTCATCGGGAAGCCCGACGGGATCTGATCCTGCAATGATCTGCGAGGGTGCGTAGGGCGCCGCTTTAGCGGTGCCGCGGGGTGCGGCGTGGAGCGCCGAGCTGAATCATCAGCCACGCGGCGGTTGCCGCGGCTTTCTCATCGCTGCGCCACGGACCGCCGAGCGTCTTGCCGAGCGCGGCGATCACGCGCTTGATGTCGCCATCCCGCCGGCCGAGACCCTCCGCTGCCTTCGCCGCGAGCTGCTTCTCGATCATGACGTCGCACTCGATGCCGTTCGATCGGAGCGCGTCCTCGAGCACGGTGCGAAAGAGCCGGCCCTCGCTGGCGTGCGCGCGAATGTGGAGGTTGCCGATCTGCTCCGGATCGATCACGCTGCCGACGACGAGCCCGGCGCGAAGGCGTGCCTGCCGGCTGGTGCGCGAGCCTTTCAGGCGAGCGATCGTCGCCCGGCTGAGAGCCTCGTGCTCCTTCCATAAATCGTCAAGCAGCCCGGCCACCGACTTCCTCGCGCAGCGCTTGACGATGGCGACGCGGCGCGCAATCTCTCCGGTGTCGTTCTGCTCGCGGTAGAAGCCGTCGTGATACGGCTGGCGCGTTTCCGACGCGTCCGGATCGCTCAACTCGACGACCCGCCTCGCGACGGCCTGCGGCGCGGACGCGGGACCGCGAAGCGCCACCGCAATCGCGAACCCCGATTTCACGCGAAACCCCAGCGCGATCGTCGCTGACTCACCCCTCATCTTCGACGGCTCATCGTCTCTTCGAGCCCTGGTGAAAAAAGAGGTGCGCGCCACGGCGTTCATTTCATCAGCTCGTTGACCTCGTTGAACGCCATCGCATGCGTCGTAAAGGCGCGATACGTTCCGGTGGTCTTCAGCTCGCGCGCGACGTCGCGCACCACCGCGAGCGCCGCCCGCATCGGGCCCGACCCGACGCTCACGCGAGCGACGCCGAGCGTCTCGAGATCCGCAATCGGAGGCGTGCCGTCCACAGCCAGGACGTTGATTGGACCGCCGATTCCTCGAACGAGAGCGGCGATCGTGTCCCGATCGCACACGCCGGGAACGAACACGCAATCGGCGCCTGCGGCGAGAAAGGCCTTCCCTCGCTCGATGGCCACGCCGAGCCGGGCGTCGGGCGCCCCGAGCGCGCGGAGAAAGACGTCCGTGCGCGCGTTGATCACGACGCGCACCCCGGCCGTCTTCGCCGCCTTGATGATGGTGGTGATCTTGTCCACCTGCAGCGCCATCGGCTCGAGATCCGTCGCGCCGGGCACATAGTCCTCGAGGTTGATCCCGACCGCGCCGGCCGCGATGACACGGAGCACGACCTCCGCCACGGCATCGGAGGTAGCCGCGTAGGCATGCTCGATGTCGGCGGTCACGGGGACGGTAACCGCCCGGACGATGCGCGCGACGGCCTCGATCATCTCGCGCGACGGCACGATGCCGCCGTCGGGGTAGCCGAGCGCGGCCGAGACGCCGGCGCTGGTCGTCGCGATGGCAGGAAAGCCTTCGGCCTCGAACACGCGCGCGCTGGCGGCGTCCCAGGCGTTGGGGAGGACGAGAATCGGCGGCGTCTGGTGGAGGGCGCGCAGCCGCTCAGCTGGGTCCGGCATGGCGCCAAGTATAACGGCACACGGATCCGGAAGTTCGAAGTACGAAGTTCGAAGTCTGAGCGCCCACTTCGTACTCAGACTTCCGACTTCCGACTTCCGACTTCCCACCTTCGCCTGCGTTAACATCTCAGCCGCCGGCCTCGTCTCGTTCTGTGACCGAGCTGAATGGAGCATGTGCTCGAGACTGACCGCGTCCCGGCTGTGCTGACCTTCCAGGCGTCGGGCCGCTCCCGACGAGTTGACGAGCAGCCCGCGGACGTGGCGTCCGGGCTCGGTGCCCTGGCCGCGACGATTCGGGCCGTCGCCGCTGGGGACCAGGACGCCTTCGCGCAGCTCTACGCCGAGTACGTCCGGATGGTTCACGCCATCGTGCTCGGGCGGGTGCCGCACCGCGACGTCGACGACCTGGTTCAGGACGTTTTCCTGACCGCGTACACGCGCGTCGCCGAGCTGCGCAATCCGGCGGCGTTCGGCGGATGGATCGCCGCGATCGCGCGCAATCGCGCCACGGACCACCTGCGCCAGTCGCGCGAGCAGGTGGAGCTGCCCGAAGACTTGCCGGGCGGCGATCCGATTCAAGCCGAGACATTCGCCGTGCTGGAAGTGGTCCGCAAGCTGCCGGAGGCCTACCGCGAGACGCTGCTGATGCGGCTGGTTGAAGGCATGAGCGGCGCCGAGATCGCCGAGCGCTCCGGATTGACGCCCGCGTCCGTGCGCGTGAACCTCCACCGCGGGATGAAGTTGTTGCGTGAGCGGCTGGGCGGAGAGACGTAGGGCGGACCATGAAAGATGATTACCTCTGGGATCCATCCGGCACTCCCGACGCCGACATTCAGCGCCTCGAGCGGCTGCTCGGCCGTCTGCGGACGACGCGGCCCGCGCCGCCGATTTCTGACACCGTCCGCCGCACCAACACAGTCCGCCTGAAGGCGGACAGCACGTACGACGCGGACACCACGTACGACAAGGCGACCACGCCGGTCGGCTGGCGCACCGTCCGGTTCCTCGCACCGTCACTCGCCGCCGCGGCAGCGATCATCGTCATGGTCGCCCTTACCTGGAAGTCGACCGGCACCGGCGCGTCGTGGAGTGTGGCGAGCCTCAGCGGGACGCCGCGCATCGGGGCCGGCACGCTCACGGGCGAAGGACGTCTCGCCGTCGGCCAGACGCTCGTCACCGACGCGACGTCGCAGGCGCGGCTGCACGTCAGCACGATCGGCGAGGTCACGGTCGACCCCGACACGCGCGTGCGACTGGTGGAGACGCGGGATGGTCGTCATCGGCTCGCGCTCGACCGTGGCACGCTGCGCGCCGTCATCACCGCGCCGCCCGGACAGTTCATCGTCAGCACACCGTCGGCGGAGGCGACCGATCTCGGCTGCGCCTACACGCTGCACGTGGACGAAGACGGCGCCGGTCTGCTGAGCGTCGCGCAGGGCTGGGTCGCCCTGGAATCGAACGGCCTCGAGTCGTTCGTGCCGGCGGGCGCGTCCTGCCGCACGGATCCGGCGCGCGGTCCGGGCACGCCGCGCTACGACGATGGGGCTGAGGCGCTTTTGAACGCGCTGGACGAGCTCGATTACGGAGGTGACACGGCGCGACGTGCGGCGGCGCTCCGGTTCGTGCTCGATCATCCGGACACGAGCGCCGTAACGCTATGGCATCTGGTTCCCCGCGTCGGCGAGGCGGATCGCGGCGCCGTCGTCGACGCGCTCGCGGATCAGCTGGCGATGCCGCGCGGCGTCACGCGCGAGGCGATCCTGCGGCTCGATCGCGCTGCGCTGGATGCGTGGTGGAACGAGCTTGGGCTCGGCGACGCGAACTGGTGGCGCCAATGGAAACGCCCCATGCCGGCTTCGCGCTGAAATGGGGTCGCTCGGCCAATGGAGCGCGAAGGCTTTCAGCCGAGCGTTCGGCTCACCTCAAAGGCTCGTCCTCCGTCGGGCTCGAGTCCGTAACCATGCGCGTACTTCTCATCGGTGGCAGCGGCTTCATCGGTCCTCACGTCGCGGGCGCGCTCGATCGCCTCGGCCACGAGGTCGTGATCTTTCATCGAGGCAAGGTGCCGGCGCCGCGCGAGATTCTTGGAGACCGCCGCAAGCTGACCGACCATGCGTCCGCACTTCGCGCGGCCGCGCCCGACGTCGTCGTCGATCTGATTCTGAGCTCCGGCACGCAGGCGCGCGCACTGATGACGGTCTTTCGCGGAGCGAGCGGCCGCGTTGTCGCGCTGAGCAGTTGCGACGTGTACCGCGCGTGCGGCGTCCTTCACGGCTCCGAATCGGGACCGCTCGAGCCCCTGCCCCTCACCGAATCGTCTAGGCTGCGCACGGTCCTTCAGACCTACCCGCCCGAGCGCGTGAAGATGCTCCAGCAGGTGTTCGGGTGGCTCGACGAGGAGTACGACAAGATCCCGGTCGAGCGCGAGATCCTCGGCGATCCCGATCTGCCCGGGACGGTTCTGCGCCTGCCGATGGTGTACGGGCCGGGCGATCCGCTGCACCGGTTCTTCCCGACGCTCAAGCGGATGGACGATCGCCGCCCGGCGATTCTCTTCGAGGAGAAGCTCGCATGCTGGCGATCGCCGCGCGGGTACGTCGAGAACGTCGCGGACGCGATCGCGCTGGCGGCCTCGAACGACCGCGCCGCCAGCCGCATCTACAATGTCGGTGAAGCCGAGAGTTTTTCCGAGCTCGACTGGGCGCAACAGATCGCGAAGGTCACCGGCTGGAGCGGCAAGCTGGTCACGTTGCCCGCGGAACACACGCCGGCGCACCTTCAGTGGCCGGGCAACCTGGATCAGCACTGGACGATTGATACGACGCTGATCCGGGAGGAACTGGGCTACTGCGAGCCGATTGCTCGAGAGGATGGGATCCGGCGGACGATTGAATGGGAGCGCGCCAATCCTCCGCCGCTCGATCCACGCGCGTTCGATTACACCGCTGAGGACGTCGCGTTGCGCCGGCGCTGAAATCGCGGCAACCCTGAAAGCGTCGCCCCTGCATCGGAGCTGCTGTGGCCACGCTAAAGCGTCGCCCTACTTCAGAGCTGCCGCGGCAACGCTAAAGCGTCGCCCTACTTCAGAACTGCCGCGGCAACGCTAAAGCGTCGCCCTACTTCAGAACTGCCGCGGCAACGCTAAAGCGTCGCCCTACAACGCAGAAACCGCGGCACCCGCGGAGAAAGATGCTCAAGGTTTTTCTGCGTGCTCTGCGAGTTCTGCGTTCAACTTCGCATCTCTTCACAAGCTTGAAGGCCTGCGCGACGTCGAGCGATCGACGACAACCCAATCGCCCATTCAATTACCCGATTACCAGATCACCCGATGACCAGATTCACCGAAGCGCGCTATCCGCGTCCGCCTTGAGCGCCGCCCATTCCTTCATCAGCTCGTTGAAGCGCTCGTAGGCGCTCGCGCCGACCTTCTGATCCGCCTGACCGATCTCACGGTTGACGTTCGACATCTGGTCGATGAACATCTGATCTTCGTACGGACCGCTCTTCGTCGTGAGCCGCTCCAGGACGCTCTGCAGCTTTGCCGGATCGCCGCGTCTGGCGTCGATCGCCTGACGCACGCGCTGCGCGAGCTGCCGCGCCTCGGCAAGCGCATCGCGCACTTTCAGCGCGAACTTCGTCTGCTCGGCGAGGTCCGCGGACGTGACGCCGTCCTTCGCGACACGCGGATCGATCTTCACGGTGAAGGACTCCGTCTTCATGACGCCGCCCGCCGTGAGCCTCGCCTTGAAGCTGCCCGGCGCCACGAGCGGGCCGCCGCCACCGGAGCCGCCGCCTTCGCCGTCACCCGCAGTGGCCGGTCCCCCCGGATAGCGCAGATCCCACACGAAGCGGTTCATGCCGGTCTTCGTTGGCATCGCCGACGGCAACCCGCCGCCGCGACGGCCGCCCCCGCGTCCACCCGTTGGCGCCGCGCGCGCGTCGCTCGAATAACTGCGAACGACCTTGCCGGCTGCGTCGAGGATCTCGAGCGTCACTTCACTTGACGGGCTCGCGAGGTAGTAGTCGATCCGCGCGCCGGCCGGCGGATACTCGGGTGCGTCGGGGCGTCCCGACAGCGGCGTGTAGTGCATGCGATACGCCGGCGCCGGCGTGAAGAGGAAGACGTTCGATCCGTCGAACGGCTTGATTGGCGGTCTGGCTGTCGGCATCATCCTCGGCGGTACCGTGCTCACTGTGCCTTGACCTACCTGACCCACCCGGCCTACTTGACCCAGCTGACCTACCTGACCCACCCGACCTACTTGACCCACTTGACCTACTTGACCCACCCGACCTACTTGACCTACCTGACCCACCCGACCCACCTGACCCACCCGACCTATCTGACCTACCTGACCTACGCGACCCACCTGCCCATCAGGATTGTCCGTCGGGCGCGTGCGCGCGGGCTTCATCACGCTCGCCGCGATCTGCCGCAGCGGCGCGATGTCGTCCATGATCCAGAACGCCCGGCCCATCGTCGACGCGACGAGATCCCCGTGGTGGACCTTGAAATCGGTGACGGGCGTCGCCGGCAGATTCTGCTGCAACGTCTGCCAGTGCTTGCCCTGATCGAAGGACACAAACGCCCCTTCGAGCGTGCCCGCATAGAGCAGGCCTTCCTGCTCGGGATCCTCGCGCACGACGTGCATCGGCTGGTCGGCCGGGATGCCGTTGGCACCGTCGGTCAGGAGCGTCCAGCGCTGACCGTAGTCGTTCGTCATGAACAGGTACGGCTTGAAGTCGTTCAAGTACATCCGGTAGACGGAGACGTAGGCCGACCCCTTTCTGTGTGGCGAATCCTCGATCGTGTGCACGCGGCCGCCGGGCGGCAGACCGGCCGGCGTCACGTTCTTCCACGTCTTGCCGTTGTCGCGCGTCACCCAGACCGGGCCGTCGTTGGAACCGGTCCAGAAGACGCCCGGCTCGAGCCGCGACGATCGCATCGAGTAGAGCGCGGCGTACACCTCTTCACCCGTCATGTCGCGCGTGATCGGCTCGCCCGATATCACGTGACCCTCGGGGCCGTTCGCCGTCACGTCCGGGCTGAGGCGCGACCAGTGCACGCCGCCGTCGATCGTCTTGTGCACGTACTGAGAGCCGTGGTAGACAATGTTCGGGTTGTGCGCGTCGATTTCGATCGGCGCCTGCCGCACGAAGCGGAACATCATGTCCTGCGGTAGTTTTCCGTAACGCTGCTGCGGGTTGATCCAGAGCGCCTGCTCCTGCCCCGTCTCGACGTTCATGCGGCCGAACTCGCCCTTGCAGTCGCCGTACACGATCTTGCCCGACGGAATCGGCCGCACCTGCCCGCTCTCGCAGCCGGGTGCCGGCTGCCAGAGCTGCAGCGGATCGTCGGGTCCCCACGCCGTGGGCGGCAGACTCGGGACCGTCAGGTTCTTGCCGGTGTCCTGCTGCGGTCCGTAGATGAGATAGGGAAACTGCTCGTCGGCGTCGACGTGATACATCTCGGCCGTCGGCTGATTGTTCTCGGTCGACCAGCTGCGCCCGCCGTCCTGCGTGATGTTCGCCCCCCCGTCGTTGGTCTCGATGAATATATCCGGCCGATCGGGATTGAACCAGACGACGTGGTTGTCGCCGTGGGGCGTCGTCACGTTCGCGAACGTCCTGCCGCCGTCGGTCGAGTGATGGAGCGACAGCTCCGTCACCCACACGTCGTTGTCGTTCTTCGGGTTCACGAAGACTTTGTTGAAGTAGAACGGACGCGCTCGAAGCTGCTGGCTGCTGTTGACGAGCGTCCAGCCCGCGCCGCCGTCGGCCGACCGATACAGACCGCCCTGCGCGCCCTGCGCTTCGACCTGCGCGTACACGACCTTCGGGTTCGATTGCGCGACGTCCACCCACACCTTGCCGACGAGATCGTCGGGGAATCCCGCGCTCGCGCGCGCCCAGTGGTCGCCGCCGTCGGTCGTCTTGTAGACGCCGCCTTCGGCCGCCGGACCGCCGCTGATGATCGTCCACGGCCTGCGCTGCCCGCGCCAGGCGCCCGCGTACACCTCGTTGGGGCTTGCCCAGTTGATCGCGACCGACACGGCGCCGGTCTGATCGTTGATGAAGAGCACCTTCTGCCACGTCCTGCCGCCGTCTTTCGTGCGGTACACGCCGCGCTCGGGTCCCCATCCGAACGGGTTGCCGATCGCCGCGACGAACGCGATGTCCGGGTTCTTCGGGTGCACCTTCACCTGGCCGATCTGGCCGACGTCCTTCAGCCCGGCGAACTGCCACGTTCTGCCCGCGTCAGAGGACCTGTACACGCCGCGCCCGAGGATCACATTCGACCGGATTGCCTCGCTGCCCGTCCCGACGTAGATGACGTTCGGGTTGGAATCGGAGACGTCGATTGCGCCAATCGATCCGGTCGCCATCTGGCCGTCGGAGATCGGCGTCCACGTGATGCCGTAGTTCCCGGTCTTCCAGACGCCGCCGCCGGTCGCGCCCATGTAGAACACGCCGGGCTGCGTGCGCACGCCGGCCGCCGCCGTCGAGCGGCCGCCGCGGTGCGGCCCGATCGATCGCCACCGCAGATCCTGATAGGCCTTCGTATCGATGACGGTGTTCGAGCTCGACTGGGCAATCGCGCGAGTCGCGGCGCGACCGTACCCGAACACGACGAGAGACAGCGCCGTGCAGGCGAACAGTACCAGCTTTCTCATGACGGGTCCCCTTGCTGGTGCGCGATCTTAGCACCCGCGCGGTCGGATCGAATTGTGACGGGCGCGAGGCTTCCGCCTTCGCTGAAGCTACGGCGGACCGCCGAAGCCTTGGCGGAGGCTGGTCAGCCGAGCGACCTCGGCTCGCCTGAACGTCTGGCGGGCCGATCTGAAGACCGGCCCTGCACGTGACCTCGCCCTCTGCCCGTCATTTTCGTGCCAGCTGTTAACACCCGACCCGGTAACATCGTCATCACGCCTGATGGATACCGTGCTCCAGGATGTCCGCTACGCCGTCCGCACCCTCGCTCGCATGCGCGGCGTGGCCGCAGTGGCCATCCTCACGCTCGCGCTCGGCATCGGCGCGACGACGACGATGTTCAGCGTGGTGTATGGGGCGCTGCTCCGGCCTGTGCCGTTCGCCGAGCCGGATCGCCTCGTCATTCTTTTCACCACGAGCGTGACACCGCGTGACGGCCTGACGCGCCTCCGCTGGTCGCGGCCGCATATCATCGAGCTTCAGGCGTCGGTGACGTCGTTCGAGAGCGTCGGATCGTTCACGCCGGCGTTGCTGTCGACGAGCGGGCACGGCGATCCGGAACAGGTCGACGGCGAAGTGGCATCGCCCGGCTATTTTCAGGCGCTGAGGGTGACGCCGATCGCAGGCCGTGTCTTCCGCCCCGAAGAAGACACGGTGGCGGGCGCACAGCCCGTGACGATCATCAGCGCGCGGCTCTGGAAGCGGCGGTTCGCCGGCGATCGGGCGATCGTCGGCGGCACGCTTCGCGTCAACGAAGTGCCGCTGACGATCATCGGCATCCTGCCTGACGGCTTCGCGGGACTGAGCGGCAAGGCCGAGCTCTGGATTCCGCCGCCGATGGCCGCGCGCCTGACGTACGCCGAGTACCTCACGACCCCGCAGAAGTTCATCGCCGTTGTCGCCCGGCTGAAGCACGGCGTCACGCTTGGGCGGGCGAACGCGGAGCTCGCGGCTATCGGGCCGCGTTTCGCCAGCGTGGGATCGCCGGACGCCGTGTGGAGCGCAGCCGCGGTGCCGATTGGCGACGCGCGCATCGACGCCACAGTGCGGCGATCCGCTCTCGTGCTGCTCGGGGCCGCCGCGTGCGTCCTCCTCATCGCCTGCGTCAACGTGGCGAGCCTGCTTCTCGCGCGCGCGAGGATGCGGCGGCGTGAGATGGCGGTGCGGCTGGCCGTCGGGTCGAGCCGCGGCCGCCTGATTCAACAGCTGCTCACCGAAGGGCTGTTGATGGCCGCGGTCGCCGGCGCGTGCGGAACTGCTCTTGCCGCCTGGGGCACGGAGGCGTTCGCGCGGACGGCACCCGAGATCGTGCCCATCGGCCGCAACAACTACGGCCTGATCGCCGCGTTCGGGCGGCCGGCGCTCGATCCAGGCGTGCTGATGTTCGCGCTCGCGATGACGCTCGGGACCACCATGCTGTTCGCGCTCGTGCCTGCGCTCGAGGCGTCGCGTCCCGAGCTCGCGACGGCACTCAAGGAGAACGATCGCGGCGGCGGCGGGCAGGGCCGCGCCCTGTCGATGCTCGTCATCAGCGAAGTGGCGCTCGCCTGTCTGCTGCTCACGGTGTCGGGACTGCTGATTGAGAGCTTCGCGCGCATCCAGAACCGGCGAACCGGATTCGTGGCCGACAACGTGTTGACGTTCTGGGTGCGCCCGCCAGCATCGCGCTACGCGCCCGCCGACGGACCGGCGACGCTCGAGCGCCTGCTCACGAGCATCCAGGCGGTGCCCGGCGTCGAGTCGGCGGCGGTGAACCGCTGCACGCCCTTCACCGGCTGTTCGCGCAGCACGGTCTTTTTTCCGGATCGGCGTGTCGATCGCGCCGACGCGCCCGGCGTCGGCCGTCACTATGTGTCCGCCGACTATTTCCGGACGCTCGGCATCCCGCTCCTGGCCGGACGGACGCTCACGGCTGCGGACCGCGCGGGCACGGCACCGGTCGCGGTCGTGAACGAAACGGGCGCGCGGCGTTTCTGGCCCGGCGAGACCGCGATCGGCAAACGCGTCTGGTTCGGCACCACGACCGGACCGTTCGCCGATCGTGCCCATGCAGTCGAAATCGTCGGCGTCGTGGGCGACGTGAAGTACGAGGGCGTCGAGCAGCCGGACAGTCCGTACCGGGCGGATTTCTACACGTCGTATCTGCAGTTTTCGTTTCCCGACACCATGATGATCGTCAAAGCGCGCGGCGCGGCGGACGCGCTGCCGCCGGCGATGCGGACGGCGGTGGCGTCGGTCGACCCGGCGCTGCCGATCTACGACGCGATGACGCTCGACGAGCGGATCGGCGCGGCCATCTCGCGGGCGCGGTTCAACGCGACGCTGCTCACCGCGTTCGCCGGCGCTGCCGTGCTCCTCGCCGCGATCGGCGTCTACGGCGTGCTGTCGTACTCGGTCTCGTCGCGCATGCGCGAGATCGGCGTGCGGCTCGCGCTCGGCGCCGATGCGCGTCGCGTGGTCTCGCTGGTGCTCGGTCAGGGGCTGCGCCTGGCGGCGATCGGCGCGGGAATCGGCCTCGCCGCCGCGCTTGCCGCCGCGCGGTTCCTCCAGGGACTCGTTGCAGGCGTCTCCGCCTCGGATCCCCGGCTTCTCGCCGCGTCCGCCGTGCTCATGACCGCGGTCGCGGGCCTCGCCGCCTTTCTGCCCGCGCGCCGCGCCAGCGCCATCGATCCCATCGTCGTACTACGCGAGCCGTAGCGTCGATCTTCTCCAGATCACGAAAAACTCACCACGAAGACACGAAGATCCGCGAAGGCCACGAAAAGACAGTGCGTCGCCACGAAACACCACGGAGACTGCACCTCAGAGACAGGCGTACTAAGGATCAGGATGCAGCTTCGCTGAAGCGCGCGGAACGGATTCGGCGCGACGGCCTGCTATGCAGGCCGACGCGCACGGCCGGATCGGACGCGAGATACGAACCGGTGAGAAATCGGGTCCGGCTCGTATCTCGGTCCGATCCTGGCCGTGCCGCCGCTTCGCGGCGCCCGCCGAATCCCACTCCGGCGCGCTCTTCTTCGTGTGCTTCGTGCATCTTGGTGCTTTCGTGGTTGCCTTTTTATTTGTGCGCGCTCCGGGCGACGTTCTTGTACACGACGCCGCCCTTCATCACGAAGACGACGCGCCGCAGCGCGGTGATGTCCTCGAGCGGATTGCCGTCGACTGCGATGAGATCCGCGTCCAGCCCGGCGGCCAGCGCCCCGATCCGATCCGCCAGATTCAGCGACTGTGCGTTGATCGACGTGGTGCCGGCCAGTGCATCACGCGCCGGCTGACCCGCGATCTGCACGCGATAGATGATCTCCTCCGCGCTCCGGCCGTGCGCGCCCGCGCCGGCGTCGGTGCCCATGAGCAGCTTCAGGCCGGTCACGGCCAGCGCCTTTCTGAACATCTCGCGCTTCATCGGGATCCCCTTCTCGGTGAAGGCGAACCCCTCTTCGTTGAAGTTGCCGATGCCGAAGTAGCGGCTCTTGTTCTCGAGATAGTTCTGGGACACGAGGCCGATGTTCGGCTCGAAGTACGTGGCGTGCTGTTGCATCAGCCTCAGCTCCATGTCAGTGACCTGGCTGCCGTGCGTGACGGTCGTGCACCCGGCGAGCGTCGCGGCTCGGACAGACGAAGGGCTGTGCGCATGGACCCACGAGCGCAGCCCTACGGCCTTCGCCTCTCCGCAGGCGGCCTGGATCTGCTCGTCGGTCATCGTCTGGCCGCCGCCTTCGCGGCTGCTCTTCGACGCGAACAGCTTGACCAGATCGGCTCCGTCCGCCTTTACTTTCCGGACGAACGCGCGGATCTGCTCGGGCGTTCCGGTGTTCTCGTTGACCGGACGGATGGAGGTGAGAAGCCGCGGCCCCGGCATGATGCCGCGCGCGATCGCGGCACGCATGTCGACGTCCAGCGGCGAGCCGATGCTCTGCACCGTCGTGAAGCCGGCCATCAACGTCACGTACGCGTTCTCGGCTTCGTACAGCATCGACTGCGCCGGGGTTTCACCCTGGCTCGTGGCGCGGCCGTCCTTGCCGAAATGCGTGTCGAGGTGAACGTGCGTGTCGATGAGACCGGGCAGAAGCGTCAGCCCGCCCAGATCGTAGGTGGCGGGCCGGGAGCGACCGCTCTCCACGCTGACGATCTTCCCGCCGTGCACGACGACCGTCGCGTCGGGCACGGAGCGGCCGCGGCCGTCAAACGCCGACGAGGCGCGGACCGTGACCGGGTCGGGCTGCGCGCCCGCGGTCGACACGGTCGCGGCCAGCACGCCGGCCGCAAGCGACATCCGGGTCTTGGTGCTCATGGCGGCACAGTATACTCACGCGTTTCGCGCAGCATTGGTTTTCTTCGTGTGCAACCACGAAAACACGAAGATCCTCGTCGTGTTTCATGCATTTCGTGGTTGCATTTAGACTCCATCGGGAGCGGACGATGAATGCAGAACGTGTTATCGCGGACCTGCGCGAGCTCGCGTCGAGGACCTCGACGCCCGAAGGGGCGCAACGCCTCGCCTGGGGCCCTTTATGGCGCGACGCGCGCGACTGGTTCAAGGGCAGGATTGCCGAGCTCGGACTGCCGATCGAAACGGATTCGGCCGGCAACAACTGGGTGACGATGGCCGGCGCGTCGCCAAAGACCGTCATCGTCGGCAGCCATCTCGACTCGGTGCCGAATGGCGGATGGCTCGACGGCTGCCTCGGTGTGATGGCGGCCCTCGAGGCGCTGCGGATGCACGCGGGCACCAGGCCGCCGGTGACGCTGAAGCTCGTGGACTGGGCGGACGAAGAAGGCGCTCGGTTCGGTCGCAGCCTGCTCGGGTCGGCGGCCGCCGCCGGGAGCTTGAAGGTCGAGGAGGTGCGCGAGCTGACAGATCGGCAGGGCACGCGGCTGGTCGATGCACTCGCGGAAAACGGGGTCGCGCTCGACCGGATGCTCGACGCGCACCGTGAGCTGAAGGCGATCGACGCGCGGGCGTATCTCGAGCTGCACATCGAGCAGGGGCCGGTGCTCGAATCGATGCGGAAGCCGACGGGCGTGGTGCTCGGGACCTTCGGCGTCGAGCGCAACATGCTTCGCTTCACCGGGCAGGCGGCTCACTCGGGATCGACGCCGATTCCGATGCGTCGCGACGCCTTTCTCGCGGCCGCGCAGACGGCGCTCGAATGCCGCGCGATCGCGACGCGGCATTCGAAGCCCGGCGCCGGCGTCGTCTGCACCGTCGGCGTCGTCAACGTCGAGCCGAAGATTGTGACCGCGGTGCCCGGCGTCTGCGAAATCTCGCTCGATCAGCGGGCGCTGGACGCCGGCGTCCTCGCCGCGATGCTTGGCGAGGCGCACGACGCGTCGGAGAGGGCGGCGCGGGAGAACAACGTCACGGTCGAGTGGCGCGGCCTGTGGCGGATCAACCCCCGGCCGTTCGACCCTGCGCTGCTGCGCCTGTGCGAGGAAGCCGTCCGCGAGGAGACCGGCGACGCCCCGCGGCTGCCGTCGGGCCCGCTGCACGACGCCGCCGAAATGGTGCCGCACATGCCGGTCGTCATGATGTTCGCGTCTTCGTCGAACGGCCTGTCGCACTGCAAGGAAGAAGACACGCCAGGGCCGCACCTCGAAAAAACCATCCGCGCCTACCTGCGCCTGGTCGAGAAGACCGTGGCGCACGTCGCCAAACAATAGGGTTCATGGTTCAAGGTTCACGGTTCAAGGTTCGTTCTCGGTTCGGGGTTCAACGTTCAACGTTCGGGGTTCAACGTTCAAGGTTCGGAGCGGAACGCTGAACCGCGAACGCAGAACCTCGAACGAGGAACCAAGAACGTAGAACCTGAACGAACCCTGAACCCGGAACCGAGAACCTCTTTTATTTGGTGCAATCCCCGAGCCGCTTGCCCGAGTACTTCATCGTCATCGCGCCGCGGCCGCCACCTTCCATCTTGATCGTGCCGGTGTAGGTGTCGCCGGCGTAAACGAACTCACCTGTGCCGGTCATCGCCTGCTGCCCTTCGCACTTCATCGACCAGGTGACCTTGTTGCCGTCCTGTTTGTAGTCGCTCACCTTGCAGTCCTGGTTCCCGCGCCCTCGGCCCTGCGGCATCGACTTCTGTGGGTCTTTTGCCTCGTCCGGCGTGATGCACTGGCTCGACGTCATCGGAGGCATTCCAGCGGGCATGCCGGGCATGTCCATTTCCATCTTCACTTCCCACCTGCCGTCCCGGCGCGGCTGCGCGAGAAGCGACGCGGAAACCGCGGCGGCGAATACGACCATGCCGATGGCTGCTCTTTCCATGCGAGAAATTATAGCGCCGAACCCGCGCGCTATAATCGCGGCGCGAGGCAAACCTCATGCGTGGTGTGTGCTGGCTGTTGATCGGCCTGGCGGCGCTGGCGTTCTCGGTCGGGACCACGATCGCGTTCACGCATCAGGTGTTTCTGCTCGAGCCGGTCGGATACTGGCGCGGCGCCGTCGGGTTCCTGCTGTTCGCAATCGCGCTGCGCTTGATGGACACTCGTCATGGCTGATGGCTGATGGCTGATGGCTGATGGCTGATGGCTAATGGCTAATGGCTAATGGCTAATGGCTAACTAATCGTCGATGGAGCTGCAATGCCCAACAGCCGTGAACCATGACATGGTTCAACGTGAGCCCGTCATCGTCGCGATCGCACGAGCATTCTTGACACAAGATGTATTGAGTGCGGCTTCCACAGAATGCTCTCAGCTCTCTTCGATCTGAGCAGTCACGTCGCCCTCGTAACAGGTGGGAACCACGGTATCGGTGCGGCGACCGCGCGTGCGCTTGCCGCCTGCGGCGCGCGCGTGCTGGTCTCCTACCTTCGGCTCACTGACCAGCCCGATCCGGGAATTCCCGAGAAGTACCGCGACAACCGCGCCGCCGATGCCGCCCACGTCCTCGCTGCTATCTGCGCTTCCGGTGGCCACGCGGCCGCGCTGGAAGCCGACCTCGCCGATCCAACGACGCCGCGCCGGCTGTTCGACGAGGCAGAGGCGAGGCTCGGTCCGGTCGACATTCTCGTGAACAATGCGAGTGGCTGGTTGGCCGATACCTTCGCCGTAGAGACCCGCGACAGGTTCGGCCGGAACCTCGTGCGCGTCTCCGCCGAGACGTTCGAGCGACAGTTCTCAGTGGACGCCCGAGGCTCAGCGGCGTTGATCGCGGAGCTCGCCCGCCGTCATGCCGAGCGAAAGTCCAGTTGGGGCAGGATCATCGGGCTGACCTCCGGCGGCGCAAACGGCTTCCCAGGCGAGGTGTCGTACGGTGCGGCGAAGGCGGCCCCCGAGAACTACACGATGTCGGCGGCGTTCGAGCTTGCCCACGTGGAAGAGCGCTCGGATCTGATCCACATCGTCGAGCCGGATGAAGTCGCACGGATCATCGTCTACCTCGTTTCAGAGGAGGCCAGGTTGATCACGGGAAACATCGTGCGACTGCGCTGAGGTACCACACTTGGGAGCCATTGAACCATCAGCCATCAGCCATCAGCCATTAGCCATGAAGGTGGTTCACCGCGACCCTGCCGTTGTCTTGGAGCCGCTCGTCGCGATCTGCTTGAGCAGCTCGGCGACGGCCGCGTCGAGCTGGACGTCCTTCGACGTGTAGCTCTCGCCGACCGGACGCGTAACCGGCACGTCGACCGGCCGCGGATGCATTTCCATCGGCGTCCCGTCGCTCGCGAAGATCTTGGTGCCCGGTATGCGTAGCACCGAGCC
>QHWJ01000017.1 GCA_003222535.1 Acidobacteriota bacterium
ATCGATCCGAACACGAGATGACCGTCAAGGCGAAGGCGATCGTCGACGGCTTCTACGGCCGCGGACCCCGTTATTCCTACTGGAACGGTTGCTCGACCGGCGGCCGGCAGGGGCTCCACGAGGCGCAGCGATTTCCCGGCGATTACGACGGTATCATCGCCGGGGCGTCCGCGAACCCGCGAACGTACCTCAATTCGTGGCAGCTCTCGGTTGCGCAGGCGACCCTCAAGGATCCGGCCAGCAATATTCCCGCGAGCAAGTATCCGATGATCCACCAGGCCGTCGTCGCCGCGTGCGACGGCCTCGACGGCGTCAAGGATGGGCTCATCACCGATCCAACGCGCTGTCACTTCGATCCGAACGTCCTCGAGTGCAAAGGCGATGATGGCCCGGCCTGTCTGACTGCCGCCCAGGTGACGGCGGCGCGGAAAGTCATGAGTCCCCTGAAGAATCCACATACCGGGGCCGAGATCTTTCCGGGCCTCGAGCCGGGCACCGAACTGGCGTGGGCCGGTCTCGCTGGAGGACCGGAACCGGTGGCCACCGCCCTCGATCAGTTCAAGTACGTCGTCTTCAAGGATTCGAACTGGGACTGGAGGACGTTCGACCTCGAGCGGGATCTCGCGACGGCGAACGCGGTCGACCGAGGCACGGTCAACGCGATCAATCCCGACCTGAAGGGCTTCGCGGGCCACGGCGGAAAGCTGCTCATGTATCACGGCTGGAGCGACGGCAGCGTCGCGCCGCGTGCGAGCGTCAACTACTACAACAGCGTCGTGAAGACGATGGGTGGGACGGCGAAAACGATGGGGTGGATTCGGCTGTTCATGGTGCCGGGGATGGGGCACTGCGGCGGCGGCGAGGGACCGAACAGCTTCGACATGGTCACCACGCTCGAAGAGTGGGTGGAAAACGGCAAGGCGCCCGACCAGATCATCGCGACGCGCCTGGCCAACGGCATCGTGCAGCGAACTCGGCCGCTGTGCGCGTACCCGCAGGTGGCCGTCTACAAGGGGACGGGCAGTACCGACGAAGCGGCGAACTTCGTTTGCCGCGCGCAGTAGGCCGGCGCATGCAGTTTCTGCTGTGGCTCGAGCGCAGCGCGCTCGGCTCGTGGGTGCGCGAATCGAGCTCGTTGTGGGCGTATCCGACGATTCTCTTCGCGCACACGGTCGGCCTGGGCTTCCTCGTCGGCACCAACACCGCTGTTGATCTCCGGATGCTGGGTTTCGCCGAGCGCCTGCCGCTCGCGCCGATGGAACGGTTTTTTTCCGTGATGTGGCTCGGCTTCTGGGTCAACGCGCTGTCGGGCACGTTGCTGCTCATCGCCGACGCATCGACCAAGCTCACCAATCCCGTCTTCTATGTCAAGATGGCGTTCGTGACACTGGCGGTCGTGAACATGGTTCTCATCCGGCGCCGCGTATTTCGTGATCCGGCGCTCGATACGGCGCCGCTCGCGGGCCCGGCGAAGGTACTCGCCGTGACGTCGCTTTTCTTCTGGATGGGCGCGATCACGGCGGGCCGTCTGATGGCATACTTCGGTCCGGTGTCGGGCGCGCCGGGGCTGCAGAATCGAATCCCGTAAGGCGTCAATGCTCCAGGCGTTTTCGACGTGGCTGCACGGCACGACGCTTTCGTGGGCGGTCGCCGGCGGCATCCCGTGGATCTGGCCCGCGTGTGAAACGCTTCATTTCATGGGCCTCGCGCTGCTCGTCGGCGTGGTCGGCGTCCTCGATCTGCGGATGTTGGGCATGGCGAAAGGGCTGCCGCTCGGCCCGCTGCAGCGCCTGATGCCGTGGGCGATCCTCGGGTTCGGCATCAACATGGTCACCGGCTTCCTGTTCTTTGCCGGCGATCCGTTTCAGTACATTCACAACATCGCGTTCGGCTTCAAGCTGCTGTTCATCGGCCTCGCGGGCGTCAACGTGATCCTCTTCTACGTGACGGGTTTGTCTCGCACGGTCGACGGCGTTGGGGCGGGACACGACGTGCCACCAGCCGCGAAGCTGGTGGCGGCGACGTCGCTGTTTCTCTGGGTCGGCGTGATGTATTGGGGGCGGATGCTGCCGTTCATCGGCAACGCGTTTTAATCTGGTAATCTAGTGATCGGGTAATCTGGTAATTGGATTGCCAAATTGTCCAATCTAATCTGGCAATTGGATGGCCCAAATTGTCCAATCCAATTACCAGATTACCAGATTACTCGATTACCCGATTCCCGTTATTGAAAATCCCCGCTCCATTTCCAGCCGTCCTTCGGCCGGAAGATGCTGCGCATCCGCACGCGGTGATCTTCGACGGTGCGCCCGGGGTTGCCGGTGATGACGACGTGGTCGCCCTGTTTCAGCGTATCGCGGGACACGCCGCTCAACTGGCCCGCGGCGGCCCACTCGATCGCCCAGCGCTGCATCTCTCCCTTGTCGTCCGGAGCCATCAGGTGGACGAAGGAATGCGGGTTGCGGAACATGAACTGCACCATGTCCCCTTCGATCTTGATCTCTTTGTCGGTGATGTAGGTCGCGGCGAAGGAGTGATGCGCGTACGCGGAGGCGCTGGAAATCAGCACGCCGCCGAGCAGTCCAATGAGCAGTTTTCGGTTCACGGTCCACCCTCCTGAACAGACCGATCCTAGCCGAGGCGTGTGACGCGGGCACCTGAAATCTTTCTGAATTCCTCGTCAGAAAGCGCCGCCCACGGCCGAAATGCAACCACGAAAACACGAAACACGAAGAAGAGCACGAAGAAGTAGCAGCTGAACGCGGAGACCGGCAGCTTGCTGTGGAGCCGGAAAGTCGACGATCATCCGCTCGTGACCGGGACCGACCGACGTGTTCGGCTGCACTCCAGGCGAGGTGAATTGTGGCACCCGTCCGGGGCCCGATTTCGACTTCGGCGCGTCGCCCGTGCTCGCCACGCTGCCCGGCGGCCGTCAGCTGATCGTCGCGGGCCAGAAGTCGGGCGTCGTGTACGCGCTCGATCCCGACAGGAAGGGCCGACAAGTCTGGCGCTATCGCGCCGGTGGAGGCAGCGGGCTCGGCGGCATTCAGTGGGGCGTCGCCGCGGACGCTGATCGCACGTACGTCCCTGTGGCCGACATCTACAATCCGGTGCCCGGGGGACTGCATGCCGTGGACCTCGCGACGGGCAAGCAGGCCTGGTACGCGCCACCGGAGCCGCCCAGCTGCGGCAAACCGAGCCGGGCCTGCAGCGGTGCCCAGTTTTCCGCCGTGACCGCCATCCCCGGCATCGTCTTCTCACCGTCAAACGACGGCGCGGTGCGCGCGTACTCGGCGAAGGATGGCGCGGTGGTGTGGACGTTCGATACGAATCGCGACTTCACGACGGTTAACCGCGTGCGCGCCAGAGGAGGATCGATGAGCGGTCCCGCCCCGACGGTCGCCGGGGGGATGATGTATATCAGCTCAGGCTACGGAGTGTTCGGGTTGCGGCCGGGCAACGTGCTGCTGGCCTTCGGCGTGGACTGACGCGACTGGCCCAAAGCCACACCACGAAAAGCACGAAATACACGACATACACGAAAGTTCAGTCAAGGGGATAGCCAACTTCCACGAAACACACGAAATACACAAATAATCATCAAAAACTCACGAAACAGATCATTCTGTTTCGTGACTTTCGTGGCTTTCGTGGCTTTCGTGTCTTTCGTGACTGAGGGACGTGCTCACATTTTTCCGACACGCTCCCAGGAGTAATCAGGCGCTCGGCCGGTCCTGCGATCGATTGCTGTCCGGATTCGCGTTCAGCATCCGGAAACGTTGGAATGGCAGGTGACAGTCGTGCTGTTTCAGGAAGCCGAGGAACCTCTTGTAGTCCTGGGGCGGCATCTTGAACAGATCGAGCAGCATGCGATAGCTGCCGCGGGTCTGCTCCAGGCCCCCGCGTACGATGAATCGCAGATCGTCACGCGTCAGATCGCGCACCATGAAGGCGGGATAGACGGTCGTCCAGAATGACTCCTTCTGGGTCAGCATGCGATCGAAGATGCCGTCGACACGCGCCCGGTGGGACACGAGCACTTCGACGGGGGCCTCGGGTTCGCGCGTCCGAGCGCCATTCGTGATCTCCGATGGCAGATGTATCGGTTCGATGACCTCGGTGTTCGCCCGAAGCACCAGACGCTCGATGACGTTCCTGAGCTCGCGCACGTTGCCGGACCACGCGTGTGCCCGAAGGGCGTCAAACGCCTCTCGCGAGATGCGGGGCCCCGGGACCTGGTGCTGCGCGGCGAAGATCTCGATGTAATAGTGCACGAGGAGATCGATGTCGGCGCCCCGTTCGTTCAGCGGCGGCACTTTCAGGTGCAGCACGTTCAGCCGGTAGAACAGGTCCTCGCGGAACTCGCGCGACGACACGGCCTCCACGAGGTCGCGGTTTGTGGCCGCGATGATACGGACGTCGGCGCGGCTGCCGTTCGTGGTTCCTCCCACAGGCTGTATCTCGCCGGTCTCGAGGAACCTCAACAGGAGCGACTGCATGCGAAGGCTCATTTCGCCCACTTCATCAAGGAAAACAGTGCCGCCGTCTCCCTGGCGCAGGAGCCCGGGATTGTCGCGATACGCCCCGGTGAAGCTGCCTCGCACATGACCGAAGAACTCGGATTCCAGCAATGAGTCGGGCACGCCGGCGCAGTTGATGGTGACGAACGGTCCCCGTTGACGAGGGCTGCGGTCGTGAACCAGTCGGGCCACAACCTCTTTTCCTGTGCCTGTTTCGCCGGTGATGAGCACCTTGGCGTCGGACCGTGCCGACGCATGAATGTCGAGGTCGAGCATCCGCATCAACGGACTTTCGCCGATCAGGATCTGGGGTTTCGGCGCGACCGTGGAGCGGGCTAAAGTATTCATAAGTATAGGGTAACCGGCATTCCTCTTGGAAGACAGCCTACCGGACGAGCTTGTCGAGGTCAATTGCTAAGTCCCTCAAGTTGCCTTTTATGTATCCAACGAGAGAGCAGGAGTGTCGTCTTCGCCCTCTTTGACTCCTTCGGCCAGCTGACCAAACATTGAATCCAGCGCACGGACAGGCGGAAAACCGTTGCATTTGTTGGAGTTATGCATCGTCATGGCCGCAGACGAGAACGATTTGCGGCGCCCGGCAGATGGATGGCGGCGAGGCTGTCGACGTATCAAATCTGAAACCGGCAGGTCACATTCGTGACCACTTCGCCATGCCGAAGGCACCTTGCTGCTCCCGCGGCGACAAGAAGCAGCCGGACTTCGCGGAGATTAGGTACCCAGATCGCTGACTTTTTTCTGGCTGGTAAGGATATTCACGCCGGACGGAACTGACCGTGTCACAAAGGTCCTCAAATCCTTCGATGTCCGACGTGTCCGCTATGACGACCATCTGGCACATTGTTGGCTCTATTCGGTCACGGCTCACCCTTCGGCTCGCAGCGGGCAAACGTTTCGACACTGCCGGAAATCACAGGCATGTAAGTCAAGGGGCGAAGCTGTGGCCCGAACGCCCTCTCGGAAACCTGAAACAGTATTTGAACCGTCAGAACATCCCACAAGAGACACGATGCCTACTCTGTCCAATCGCGTTCAATCAGCCGACGTTTTCGAACCCGGCTCGTCGCAGCACAAGGCCATCCTGTATGTGGGATGCCCCCCGATCGAGCGTGAGGCCGCCGAAAAACGCTTCGCGTCGTCGAAGCTGACGGTTGTCTGGATCGACTCGCTGCCGCAGGCGGTCGACGAGCTCCGGCGCCGCGAGCGCCCGGTCGTTGTTGATCTCTCGCGCGCCGGCACGCTCCAGTTCGTGCGGGATCTCCGCGCGCAGCGTCCCGCGAGCGTCATGTTCGCGATTGTAGACAGCGGCCGGCCCGATCTGGCGACCGAGGCGGTGTTGGCGGGCCTGAACGAAGTGTTCGTACGCCCGATCGGTGGCCGCCGTATCATCAACGCCATCAACCGGGAGCTCGAAACGGCCCAGCCCGGAACGGCTGACTCCTCCTCAGCACCGAGCGACGAGCTGTACTGCCAGTCGGCGGCGATGCGCTCGGTGTCGACGCACCTGACGCGCGCCGCCGGAGTGCGTGACGGCGTGCTCGTCCGGGGCGAGGCAGGGTCCGGCCTTCAAGTCGTCGCGCGAGCCATACACGCGGCGAGCGCCGGCTCCGGGGATTTTGTCGTGGTCGACTGCGCGGGCGGCGATCCACGCCACCTCGGCGCCGAGCTGTTCGGCGCGTCGCCGGATGGCCATAACTTCGGCAGCCGGGACTTCGAGCGCGTGAGCCGCAGCAGCCGGTTGCACGACGCCCTGGGCGGCACGCTGTATCTGAGGAACATCGTCGAGGCTCCGAACCGCGTTCAGGCGCGTCTGGCCCGGGTCTTCCGCGACCGGGAGGCTGTTCTGGTCGAGAGCGACACGGCGATTGACATCGACGTCCGGCTCGTGGCCGGCGTCACGCCGGACGTCGAAGCCGCCGTCCGCGAGGGGCGTCTCCGGGACGATATCTACCGCCGTCTATCGGGCATCTGCATCGACGTGCCGGCGCTGAGGAACCGGCGCGAGGACATTCCGCTGCTGGCCAACTGCCTGTTGCGTCGGGCGTGCTCGCTGGCTCGCGTGCCGGCGAAAATGCTGTCGCGGCCGGCCCTGTCGCTGATCTGTGCGTTGCCGTGGCGCGGCAACGGCGAAGAGCTCGCCACGCTGCTGCGCACGATCGTCGACAACGGCGCCGCGGGCGGCGTCGGGCTCGACGACGTGCTGCGCTACGTGCAGCTGAATACCGGCGCGCTCTCCTCCGAAGGCGGCACGTTGCGTCAGGCGCGCGCACAATTCGAGCGTCGATACATCATGTCGCTGCTCGAGCAGCACCGCGGCCGCATGACCGACGCTGCGAAGTCGCTCGGCATCCAGCGCACCAATCTGTACCGGAAGATGCGGACGCTCAAGATTACCCGCGAGCGCCGGACCGTCAGTGGCGCCCGCGCGTCGTAGTGTGTCATGCGCGAGACAGGCGGGGAAATGACCTTGACCCGATCGGTTCGTATTGTCGATAGTGGTGATGACTGCATTCGTATCGTGTCGTCGTAATGCGGGCCCCAGCCCGCCAAGAGGTTCAGTTTATGCGTCGTGTTCTCTCGTGCGTGACAGTGATTTCCAGTGACGGTGGCAAAGGCCACGGTCCGGTTGCGCAATCTGACAACCGGCGAGCTTTCCGGCAATTCGGTGAGCAGCGCTGCCGGTGAGTTCAGCTTCAGCGGGCTCCCGGCGGGCAGCTACGTGGTGGAAGTGGTGAATGCCGCCGGCGAGATCGTCGGGGCGAGCGCCCCCATTGCCGTGGCGGCGGGTGCGCAGGTGACCGGTGTCGTCGTGGCGGCATCCGCCGCGGCGGCGGCCGGTGTCGGCGGCGCCGCGACGGCGGGCGTGGCCTCGGCAGGGTTCTTCACCAGCACGGCCGGTATCGTCGCGCTCGCCGCGGCCGGCGCAGCGGTTGCCGGCGTGACCGTGGCCGCCTCGAGCAAGACAGCCAGTTCCTCGAAATAGTTCGTTCGTCGCCAGGGCTCGGCCCCCTCGAGCCCTGGCATCTCTTTCGCCCGTCGTTCCTTTTCCACTCTCTCAAACTCACCAACTTTGTTGCGCGCATGAGGTGCGGCGTGAGATTCGTCTGTGCTCTTGTCATCGGGTTGATCGCGGGCGCCCCCGCGGCGTACGCGCAGCCGTTCCCCGGTGAGACGGACGCGGCCCGCGTCCGCATCGGTCCACTGTCGGTGAAGCCGACGTTTGCCATCACCAACATCGGCGTCGACAGCAACGTCTTCAATCAGTCCGACGTCGATCATCCGCGGCAGGACTTCACCATCACGGCGAGTCCGAAAGCGGACTGGTGGCTGCGGGCCGGCCGTTCCACCGTCAGCGGAACCGTCAAAGAAGACTTCGTGTACTACCAGACCTACGGCAGCGAGCGGTCGATCAACGGGGCCTACCAGGCGATGGTCACCGTGCCGTTCAACAGGCTCACGCTGCGGGGCGGCGGCAGCTACATGGAGACGCGGGACCGGTTCGGCTTCGAAGTCGACGCGCGCGCACAGCACACGGAGAGCGGGTTCCAGGGCGGGGCCGACCTCCACGCGTTCGGCAAGACGTTCCTCAAGCTGAACGCCCGCCGCGCTCGCGTGGCATTCGACACCGACGCCTTCTTCCTGGGCAATCGCCTCGGCGTGCAGCTCGATCGCGTCATGACCGGCGGCTCCGTCGCCGTCCAGCACCGGCTGACGCCATTCACGTCGGTGTCGGTCACCTTCGATCGCACACAGGATCGGTTTGAATTCTCGCGGCTGCGGGATTCCGACAGCACGTCGGTGGTGGGCGGCGTCGAATTCGCCGCGTCGGCGCTCGTCAGCGGCTCGGCGGCGTTCGGCTACCGCAACTTCGATCCGCTTGTGGCCGATCTCGCCGGATATCGGGGTCCGACGGCGCTGGTCAATCTCGCCTACGTCGCACATGGCTGGACCAAGCTGGGTCTCGAGGCCGTTCGTGACATCCAGTTTTCCTATGATGCCGCGGAGCCCTACTACGTGTTGAGCGGTCTCACGGGAACGATCGCCCAGCACGTCTTCGGGCGATTCGACGGCATCGGGCGCATGGGGCATCAACGGCTCGCCTATCGCGGGCGCATCGGCGCAACCGACGCGGGCCGCGATCGGGTCGACTTCGTATACACCTTCGGCGGCGGCGTCGCTTATCGAGTGGGGCGAGAAATGCGTATTGGCTTCAACGTGGACAACCAGCAGCGGACTTCGGTGCTCCAGGACCGCCGCTTCGGCGGCCTGCGCTATGGCACATCGGTGACTTATGGATTCTAAGAACAAACAGTTGACACCCTGGAGATCGGTCGCGGCGGCGCTCGTCGTGGCCTTGTCGGCCACGCCGGCGTTCTCGCAGGCGCCGAGCAGCTACGTCGTGGGCGCGCAGGACGTGCTCACCATCACCTCCTACGATCAGGCGGACCTGTCGGGCAAATTCACGATCGAGACCGACGGGACGTTCACCTACCCGCTGATCGGGCGATTCAGGGCCGGGGGCCTGACCCTGCGGCGTGTCGAGGACGATCTGAAGGCCCGTCTGCGCGACGACGGATACTTCAAGAATCCGCAAATCACCGTTTCAGTCGAAACCTACCGCAGCCAGAAAATCTTCGTCGTCGGCGAGGTGCGGACGCCAGGCTCGTATCCGCTGTCGGGCAACATGGCGCTCGTCGAGGCGCTCGCGCGCGCCGGCTCGACGCTCCCCACGGCGAGCGGCGAGGTCATCATCGTCCACGCGGCAGACCCCGAGACGGCAGCCGGACCGACGCTCCCGGTGCGCACGGACGGCGACAACGTGACCCGCGTCGACCTGCGGGCGCTGCAGAACGGCGAGTTCGCGAACAACACGGCGCTGCGCGACGGCGACACGATTTTCGTCCCGCGGGCGGAAGCCATCTACGTGTTCGGCGAGGTCAAGAACCCGGGTGCGTATGCGCTGCAGCAGAAGAACACGACCGTGCTGCAGGCGCTGTCCCTCGCCGGGGGTGTTGTGGATCGCGGTTCGACGTCACGCATCCGCATCGCGCGGATCGTCGGCGGCGAAAAGCAGGAGATTCGAGCGAAGCTGAGCGACGTCGTTCAGCCCGGAGACACGATCATCGTGCCAGAGAGGTTCTTCTAATGTCCGACCAGTTTCCGCCCGTTCGTTCATCCGATGATGCCGTGCTTCGCGCGGCCGGCCGGTCGTCCGACTCCATGCCCGCGCAGGAAGTGACGATCCCCGAAGCGCACCTGGGCGACTACCTGCGCGTCGTCTACAAGCGCCGATGGCTGGCGGTGACGACGCTGCTCCTCGTCGTCGTGACCGCCATCGTCTATACCTTCACCGCCACGCCGGTCTATGAGGCGCGCACGCAACTGCTGATCGAGGTCGACAACCCGAACGTCGTGTCGTTCAAGGAAGTCATCGAGCAGGACAAGGCCACCAGCGATTACTACCAGACGCAGTACCGCATCCTGCAGAGCCGGACGCTCGCCCGCCGCACGCTCAGCAAGCTGAACCTGTGGGGCCAGTTTCAGCCGGTGCCGGAGGCGGCACAGGGGTTCAGCATCCGCACCCTCGTCGCGGGTTCGGTCGGCTACGTGACGCAACTGTTCACGAGCGCCCCGAAAATCGAGCCGCGCGCCGACAGTGAAACGACGATCCAGTCGAAGGCGATCGACCAGTTCCTGGCGAACCTGACCATTGCGCCTGTCCGGAACAGCCGCCTCGTCGACGTCAAGTACGCCTCGCCGTACCCCGAGCTGGCGGCCGCCGTCGCCAACACGACCACGGCGATGTACATCGAGCAGAGCCTCGATTTCAAGTACACCTCGTCTCGGGAAGCGTCGGACTGGCTGGGCCAGCGCCTTGGCGAGCAGCGCAAGCAGGTGGAGAGCACCGAAGCGGCGCTGCAGCGCTATCGCGAGCAGAACGATGCCTTGTCCCTTGAAGAGCGCCAGAACATCGTCGTGCAGAAGCTGGCCGATCTCAACGGGGCCGGGACAGAGCGACCGGACGGCCCTCGACACGGTGCCGGCGATTCTGGCGAATCAGTTCGTCCAGCAGCAGAAGAGCGAGCTCGCCGAGCTGCAGCGGCAGCAGGCGCAGCTCTCGGACAAGCTCGGCGACAAGCATCCGGACATGGTGAAGAATCGCCACGCCATCCAGACCGCCGAGGCGAAGATCCAGGGCGAGATCGCGAAAGTCGTCGAGTCGATGAAACACGACTATCAGACCGCGCTCACGCAGGAGCAGAGCCTGATGCACGCGCTCGATCAGCAGAAGGCGGACGCGCTGGCGCTGAACCGCAAGGGGATCGGCTATGGCGCGCTGCAGCGTGATGCGGCCAGCAATCGTCAGATCTTCGAGGCGCTCATGCAGCGCACGAAGGAGACCGGAATCTCGGGCGCGCTCAAGACCAGCAACATCCGCGTGGTCGACAACGCCGAGACCCCGAGAGTGCCGGCCAGCCCGAACAAGCTCGCCAACATGATGCTCGCCTTCATCGGCGGCAGCGTTCTAGCCGTGGCGCTCGTGTTCTTCTTCGAGTACGCCGACAACCGGATCAAGTCGCCGAATGAGATCAAGGCCCACCTGGGGCTGCCGTTCCTCGGCATGATTCCCAGCCTGACCGACCAGGTCGAGGGGACACCGCTCCTGGACAACGGCGTCAACGCGGGCTTCGCCGAAGCGTTCCGCATGGTTCGAACCAATCTGGTGTTCTCGACCGTGGATAACGGCACCCAGTCGATCTGCATCACGAGCAGCGGCCCGGGCGAAGGCAAGACGCTCGTCGGCAGCAACCTGGCGGTCGCACTCGGGCAGACGGGCCAGCGCGTGCTGCTGATCGACGCTGACATGCGCCGCCCGCGCGTGCACGAGGTGTTCGAAATGGCACAGGAGCCGGGGCTGTCGAATCTGCTCGTCGGCGACACCAAGACGGCCGAGGCGGTCAAGCAGACGCGCAGCAAAGGGCTCTGGGTGCTGCCCGCCGGACGCATTCCCCCCAATCCCGCCGAATTGCTCGGATCGACGCGGTTCAAGGACTTCGTCACGACCGTCGGCCAGCACTTCGATTGGGTCGTCATCGATTCGCCGCCTGTCATGGCAGTCGCCGACGCAGCGGTCATCGCCAACATCGCCTCGGGCGTGGTGTTCGTGGTTGGCGCCGAGATGACCAGCCGCACCGTCGCCCGGACGGCGGTCGAGCAGCTGGCGAACGCCAGGGGGCGCGTCATTGGCGCCGTGTTGAACCGGGTCGACCTGGACAACAACGCCTACTATTACTCGCAGTACTATCGCCGCCAGTACGGCGAGTACTACACGAGCACGAGCGCGTCGGCGTGAGCCCGGCGCGTCGGTCCTTCGCTTTTTGACTCCTCATCGCTTCTCGATTCCGCATCGACTCCAAATCCTATGAAACAGGTCCTACTTCAGCGTGGTCGTGCAGTTGCCGACGAGGTCCCCGCGCCCCTTATCGAGGCGGGGACCGTCCTGGTGGCGGCCGATCGTTCGTGCATATCCGTCGGCACCGAGTTGAGCGGGCTGCGCCGCAGCGGCCTGCCCATCTGGCAGCTCGCCATGCGCTATCCGCAGCACGCCAGGAAAGTCATTGACACCGTTGCGACGCTCGGCGTCGCTCGCACGTGGAGCCTCGTCCAGGGGCAGCTTTCGGCCGGCTCGCCGGTCGGGTACTCAGCGGCGGGCACCGTCGTGCAGGTCGGCGACGGCGTCGCCGGCGTGAGAGTGGGCGATCGCGTCGCCTGCGCCGGCGCGCAGTGCGCCCATCACGCCGAGACGCTTCGAGTGCCGCAGAACCTTCTCACGCGGATCCCCGACGAGGTCAGCTTCGAAGAGGCCAGCACCGTTGCGCTTGTCGCGATTGCGATGCAGGGCGTGCGCCGGGCTCAGCCGACGCTCGGCGAGACGTTCGTGGTGATCGGCCTGGGCGCACTCGGACAGCTGACCGTGCAGCTCCTTCGCGCCAACGGCTGCACCGCCATCGGCATCGACCTCGACAGTTCGCGCGTGACGATGGCCCGCGAGCTCGGGCAAGCCACGACCCTGGGCCCGAACGCCGGATCGGACATCGATCAGGTGCAGCGGCTCACAGGCGGTGTCGGGGCCGACGGCGTCATCATCACGGCCGCCGGCGCGTCCGACGAAATCGTCTCGAAGGCGTTCAACATGTGCCGCCGCAAGGGGCGCGTCGTCCTGGTCGGCGACGTCGGCCTCAACCTGAAGCGCGCGGATCTGTATCAAAAAGAGATCGACTTCCTGATCTCGTGCTCGTACGGCCCGGGCCGGTACGACGGCCGCTACGAAGAGGAAGGGCTCGATTATCCGATCGGGTACGTGCGATGGACGGAAAACCGGAACATGGGCGAGTACCTCCGGCTGATTGGGGAGAAGCGCATCAGCGTGCAGCCGATGATCTCCGCGACGTTTCCGGTGGAGCGTGCGGCCGAGGCCTACGATGCGCTGCAGAGCGAGCGTCGCCCCCTCCTGGTGGTCCTTTCCTATCCCCACGCATCGGCCGCCCACGCTCAGCCCCGGGTCGTCGCGAATCCCCGCGCGCTGCCGGCCCGCCCGGGCGCCGTCCGCGTCGCCCTCGTGGGCGCCGGAGGCTTCGCCAAGGGAATGCATCTGCCGAATCTCCAGGCGCTCGGCGCGCGCTGCCATCTGCAGGCGGTGATCAGCCGTACCGGCGCGAATGCCGTCGCGACGGCGCGACGATGGGGAGCCAACTACGCAGGAACCGATTTCCAGGAAGTGCTGGCCGACCGCGACATCGACGCGGTCATCATCGCCACGCGGCATCACCTGCACACCAGCATGGCGCTCGCCGCGCTTCGCGCCGGCAAGCATGTGCTCCTCGAGAAGCCGCTCGCGCTCACGGCTTCCGACCTGGGCGAGATCGAGCAGTTCTTTGCCGGCGAATCGCCGCAGGAGGGGCGGCCGATGCTGCTGACCGGCTTCAATCGCCGGTTCTCGCCCCATGCCCGGCGGCTGCGTGAATGGGTCGGCCAGCGTTCCAATCCGATGATGCTGGACTACCGGATGAACGCGGGCTATCTGCCGGGCGACCACTGGACCCAGAACGGGGAAGGCGGCGGACGCAATCTCGGCGAGGCCTGCCACATCTACGATCTGTTCACGTATCTGACCAGC